>NZ_JBSFLB010000015.1:0-198697 GCF_053598835.1 Streptomyces sp. NPDC001070 | reverse complement strand
GCCAGATCCAGTACCGACCCACCATCATCACCGGCTGCCTCATCGGCACCGGCCTCGCCACAAGCCCTGGCGACATCACACATTAATCCTCAGTATTGCTTCCCGCGGGATAGCGGGGCCATCGCCGATCAGCCGAGCAACGGTCACAGCTCGACACGTTGACCTCGGGCCATCGTGGGGCCGTGTAAGACGAACCGACGCTCCATCCCCACGACCTGGAACAAAGGTGATCAGGTGATTCCACGAATAGGCAGCGAAGTGATCGTCTCCTGTGAGCCGGCAACCGCTCGGGTGGTCGATGTGATTCGCTACATCACCCTGGAATGGCCATGGGGAACAATCGACAATAGCTCCAATTTCAGGTGGAACGGGCAAGTCGCCCTCCCGTACGGCGCCTCCCATCAGGAATGGAGTCCATACCGTCTCGAACCGGTAAGCACCACCTTCCGAGCAGGAGGATTCTGCGTCGTGTCCATCCCGCCGACCCGGCTCTACGTGGGGCACTTCGAGGAGTACGACCCGCCGCGCAACCTCGGCTGGGCTCCCGCACCCAGCGCAGGACTCTATGTCGTCCCGCCGGAGAGATGGGACGTGGACATGGAGGACGAGGAAATGGAGGACGCCGGGTACATGCTCTACCTGGGCGGTGCTGAGCCCATTCGAGTGGAACCGGTCAAGGACTGAGACGGGACACACTGGGTTTCAGCACCACCCGGACCAGCATCACGCAGTCCAAAGCCAGACAACGACCCAAGCTCAGCGATGTCGCGCCCGCAGTTCGCATCGAGGGGGTCATCGTGCCCGCTGCGTGCCCGTCCGGAGGGGACGCAGCGGGGACTCGCGGGGAACGGCGGCGCCAATCTCGCTCCGGGCCAGGTCAGGGAGTCGCCAGGTCAGCCGGCATCCGCATACTCCGTCTTCCAAACTGGTGCCACCAACAGCAGCGGCGTGATTCCTGGCACCCACCACCGGATTACTCGATCCACTCCGCTTCGACATCGTCGGGAACCCAGGGGAACGGTATCCACGGGTGCCTGGCGGCCCGGTGGGCGTCGGGGTCGAATGCGAGAACAGCGTCGACGAAGGCGCGGGGCGGCAGATAGCCGTGGTCGACGACGTAGTGGCCGATGAGTCTCGGGGCCGCAAAGGCCGCTCCGGAAGCGCCGGGGACGCGGATCTCTCCGGTACCCCAACTGGCGCGGTGGTTCCCAGGCCGCGGTACGTACCACGGGTGCGGATCGTCGAACGGGATCGCGCAGAAGTCGCAGGGGTGGATGCCCATCATCAGATTGATCGCTTGCGCCTCGATGATGGCCAGCAGATTGTCCGTGAAACCGACGGGGGCCGGCCCGGATGTCCAGGGCTCGTCCCCGCTCAGCCAACCGACGTTGAGGCGCTCGTACGGCGGCTGAAAGCATACGAATCGCAAGCTGTTGGGGTCCGGGTCGGGGAACGTGTCGCCGTCGTTGGTGTACTCGTAGCGGCTGAGATCCTCGTAGAACATCGACGCATCAGACCACCATTGCAGCCGCTGTGGCCAGCGAGTTCCCGATGGCACCGGCTGAGTGTCTAACTGCGCTACAACGACCCCGCACGTGCGCATACAACCACGGACGCTCGCGGACGGTCCGCCCAGGTCACGAGCGGTTCGACCGCAGGTCACAAGGTCGCGCGCATTGCTTCGGGACGAAGAGACCCCCGTGCCCGTTGCGTGCCCGTTCCGGCGGGACATTGCGGGGACTCACGGGGAACAGGGGCGCCAACCACGCTCCGGGCCAGGTCAGGGAGTCGCCAGGTCAGCCGGCATCCGCATACTCCGTCTTCCAAACTGGGTGCATTTCCCGTGGTGCGAATCGGGCGAGGGGCCTACCTTTACGCCGTGGACGGAGACAAGCACGACCTCGCCGTATGGCTTGAGTCCAGGCGCCTGATGGTCCCGAACCGCACGCACGTCGCAACACTGCGCCGACTCATCCCGGAGGACGATGACCCTCTGCTGATGGCGGCCTACGACGAGGTCAGCGATCCCACGGCTGTTGCGGTGGCCTCTGCACAACAGCAGAAGGCTGGGCAACGACGTCGACGGCTTCTCCGTCTCGCTGCCCGCCAGCGGCACGATTCCTGACATCACCAACTGACATCAACGTCCCAAGACGCCAGCAGATGGGGCCGGCTGCTGGCGGAGCCACCACCGTGCGCGGCCGAGGCATCTGGCAGGTTGAGGCGAGTGGGGCTCGAAAAAGCGGGAGTCGCCCCGCACAGATGGCACCACTGCGGGGCCGTCTCTGGGCCGTCCGACGGCAGCCAACGACGACAGATGACGACAGTCGCCGACGCCACTTTCCCTGCTCAGGGGCGGTGCTCCGAACACCGTCGCAGGTGCCATCCCCCGGACGGAAGTAGAGGAAGTCCAGAGGTTCGGCGGAGGATGACGGGCATGACCTCCTCGCGACCCCCGCTCAACCGCGCACTCGCCGAGTTCGGGACCACGATCTTCGCCGAGATGTCCGCCCTCGCCGTCCGCACCGGCGCGATCAACCTCGGCCAGGGCTTCCCGGACACCGACGGCCCCGAGGAGGTGCGCGAGGCCGCCGTGCGGGCGCTGCGCGACGGCCGCGGCAACCAGTACCCGCCCGGGCCCGGTGTCCCCGAGCTGCGCCGGGCCGTCGCGGAGCACCAGCTGCGCTTCCACGGGCTGGGGTACGACCCCGACACCGAGGTACTGGTCACCGCGGGCGCCACGGAGGCCATCGCGGCCGCCATGCTCGGGCTGCTGGAGCCGGGCGACGAGGTGATCGCCTTCGAGCCCTTCTACGACTCGTACGCCGCGTGCATCGCCATGGCCGGCGCCCGCCGCGTCCCGCTCACCCTGCGCGCCCCCTCGTTCCGCCCCGACCTGGACGCGCTGCGCGAGGCGGTCACCCCGCGGACCCGGCTGCTGCTGCTCAACAGCCCGCACAACCCCACCGGCATGGTCCTCACCCGCGAGGAGCTGGCGGCCATCGCGGAGCTCGCCGTCGAACGCGACCTGATCGTGGTCACGGACGAGGTCTACGAGCACCTGACGTACGGGGCCGAGCACGTGCCGCTCGCGTCCTTCCCCGGCATGCGGGACCGCACGGTCACCATCTCCAGCGCGGGCAAGACGTTCTCGTTCACCGGCTGGAAGGTCGGCTGGGTCACCGCCGCCCCCGCCCTGGTCAGCGCCGTGCGCGCGGCCAAGCAGTATCTGACCTACGTCAGCGCCGGGCCCTTCCAGTACGCGGTGGCCGAGGCGCTGGCGCTGCCGGACTCGTACTTCCGGGACTTCCGCGAGGACCTGCGGCGCAAGCGGGACCTGCTCTCCGACGGCCTGGAGGAGGCCGGGTTCCGGGTCTTCCGCCCGGAGGGCACGTACTTCGTCACCACCGACATCCGGCCGCTCGACGAGAAGGACGGCCTGGCCTTCTGCCGGGCCCTGCCCGAGCGCTGCGGGGTCGTGGCCGTGCCGAACGTGATCTTCTACGACAACGCGGAGGAGGGGCGCAGCCTGGTGCGCTTCGCCTTCTGCAAGCGCGAGGACGTGCTGCGGGAGAGCGTGGAGCGGCTGCGCCGGCTCTGATCCGGACGTACGGGCGGCGCCCCGGACTGCGCCCGGAAAGACGGCAGCCCGGCAGCGCGCGGCCGCTCATCGGCGGTCGCGTCGCGGCCGGGCTGCCGTGGTGCGGGTCGCGTGCGTCCGGGGGCGTGCGTCCGGGGAACGGACGCTCAGTCCTCGCCGTCGTCGTCCGTGGACTCCGCGTCCTTCTCCAGTCCCAGGGCCTCGAGGATCCACTTCTCGAACTCGATGGAGGCCCGGACCCAGCTGACGGTGCTGGAGACGAAGTGCTCCAGGCCGACGCCGAGGCCGATCAGCATCTGGGCCTCGCCGATCAGACGGACCGCGCCGTCGTCGTGAGTGTGGGTGTAGACCTTCGGCCACAGGGTGCGGCGGTTCCAGTCGTCGATCGCCTCGTGCAGCTGAGGCTTGTCCTCAATGCTGTACGGCCGGTCGTAGAAGGTGCGGACCGCGAAGATCTGCTGGTCCTCCTCCCCGCGGAACATGAAGTAGGTGCGGAACTCCTCCCACGGCGCGGCGAGGTCGCCCTCCTCGTCGACGACGTACTTGAGCTCCATCTGCTCCAGCAGCTGCTTGACCAGATCCTGGTCAGGAATGACCACGTTCCCGGCAGGGCCGGGCTGGGGGTCCGGCTGGCCCCCGAAATTCGGAATCGAGGACGGGTCGATGCTCACCTTGGAGTTCCCTTCGTACGGATAACCCCATCCTCCCTCACGGCGGGCCGAGCTGTGCAAGCGCGGCCCGCCGTGCCCCATTCGCGTCGGATTCCGCGCGGGGCGGCGTCCTCAGAGGGTCTTGCCGGTGGCCGCGCCGACCAGCAGCTGGTCGCCGACCCGGTCGACCCGCACCGTGTCGCCGTCCCTGACCTCGCCGGCCAGGATCTCCCTGGCCAGCTGGTCGCCGATGGCGGTCTGCACCAGGCGGCGCAACGGGCGGGCGCCGTAGGCGGGGTCGTTGCCCTCCTCGGCGAGCCAGTCCAGGGCCTCGTCGGTGATGTCGAGGTCGATCCGCCGGTCGCGCAGCCGGGCCGCCAGGCGGTCGGTCTGCAGGCGGGCGATGCGTCGCAGCTCGTCCTTGTTCAGCGCGGTGAAGACCACGATGTCGTCGAGCCGGTTGAGGAACTCGGGCTTGAAGGAGGTCCGGACCGTCTCCAGCACGCTCTCCCTCTTCTCCTCGTCGCCGAGGACCGGGTCGACCAGGTACTGGCTGCCGAGGTTGGAGGTGAGGATGAGGATGGTGTTGCGGAAGTCGACCGTGCGGCCCTGCCCGTCGGTGAGCCGGCCGTCGTCGAGCACCTGGAGCAGGACGTCGAAGACCTCGGGGTGGGCCTTCTCCACCTCGTCCAGCAGCACCACGGAGTACGGGCGGCGGCGCACCGCCTCGGTCAGCTGACCGCCCTCCTCGTAGCCGACGTAACCCGGAGGGGCACCGACCAGGCGGGCGACGGAGTGCTTCTCTCCGTACTCGCTCATGTCGATGCGGACCATGGCCCGCTCGTCGTCGAAGAGGAAGTCCGCGAGCGCCTTGGCCAGCTCGGTCTTGCCGACACCGGTCGGGCCGAGGAAGAGGAACGAGCCGGTGGGCCGGTCGGGGTCGGCGATGCCGGAGCGCGAACGGCGCACCGCGTCGGAGACCGACCGCACCGCCTCGGTCTGGCCGATCAGCCGCCTGCCGAGCTCCTCCTCCATGCGCAGCAGCTTCTGGGTCTCGCCCTCCATGAGACGGCCGGCCGGGATGCCGGTCCAGGCGGCGACCACGTCGGCCACGTCGTCCGGGCCGACCTCCTCCTTGACCATGGTGCCCCGCTTGGCCACCTCTTCCGCCTCGGTGGCCTCCGCGAGCTCCGCCTCCAGCTTCGGCTTCTCGCCGTACAGCAGCTTGGACGCGGCCTCGAAGTCGCCGTCGCGCTGGGCGCGCTCGATGCGGGTGGTCAGGTCGTCCAGGCGTTCCTTGAGCTCACCGACCCGGTTCAGGCCCTCCTTCTCCTTCTGCCAGCGGGCCGTCAGACCGCGCAGTTCCTCGTCCTTGTCGGCGAGGTCCTTGCGCAGCTTCTCCAGACGCTGCTTGGAGGCCTCGTCGGTCTCCTTCTCCAGCGCCATCTCCTCCATCCGGAGGCGGTCGACGGAGCGCTGCAGCTCGTCGATCTCCACGGGCGAGGAGTCGATCTCCATGCGCAACCGGGAGGCGGCCTCGTCGACCAGGTCGATGGCCTTGTCGGGCAGGAAGCGTGCGGTGATGTAGCGGTCGGAGAGGGTCGCGGCCGCGACCAGGGCGGCGTCGGCGATCTGCACCTTGTGGTGCGCCTCGTAGCGCCCCTTGAGCCCGCGCAGGATCGCGATGCTGTCCTCGACGCTGGGCTCGGCCACCAGCACCTGCTGGAAGCGGCGCTCCAGGGCCGGGTCCTTCTCGATCCGCTCGCGGTACTCGTCGAGCGTGGTCGCGCCGACCATGCGCAGCTCGCCGCGGGCCAGCATCGGCTTGAGCATGTTGCCCGCGTCCATGGCGGAGTCGCCGCCGGCGCCCGCGCCGACGACGGTGTGCAGCTCGTCGATGAACGTGATGATCCGGCCGTCGCTGGCCTTGATCTCCGCCAGCACCGCCTTCAGCCGCTCCTCGAACTCACCGCGGTACTTGGCACCGGCGACCATCGCGCCGAGGTCCAGCGCGACCAGGCGCTTGTTGCGCAGGCTCTCGGGCACGTCGCCCTTGACGATGCGCTGGGCCAGGCCCTCGACGACGGCGGTCTTGCCGACGCCGGGCTCGCCGATGAGCACCGGGTTGTTCTTGGTGCGCCGGGACAGCACCTGCACCACGCGCCGGATCTCGTTGTCCCGGCCGATCACCGGGTCGAGCTTGCCCTCGCGGGCCGCCGCGGTGAAGTCCGTGCCGTACTTCTCGAGCGCCTTGTACGTGCCCTCGGGATCGGGTGTCGTCACGCGCTGCCCTCCCCTGATCTGCTCGAACGCGTCCTGCAGCCTGCTGCCGGTCGCACCGTACTGCTTCAGCAGCTCACCGGCGGGGCCGCCCTTGAGGGCGATGCCGATGAGCAGATGCTCGGTGGACACGTACGCGTCCCCGAGCTCCTTCGCGCGCCCCGCCGCGTCGGCGATCACGGCCAGCAGGTCGCGGTTGGCCTGCGGCGGCGCCACCGTGCTCCCCTGCACGCTGGGCAGTCCGCCCAGCAGCCGCTCGGCCCCGGACCGCACCGCTGCGGCGTCCGCGCCGGTGGCCGCGAGGACGTCCAGCACGCTGTCGTTCTCCGGCTGCTCCAGCAGCCCCAGCAGCAGGTGCACGGGGGTCAGGTCCGCGTGCCCTGCCGAGACCGCCCTGGTGTTGGCGGCATTCAGGGCCTCCCGGCTCTTGTTGGTCAGCTCGGCGTCCACGTCCGCGTACTCCTCCTTCTGGGCCGACATCGAAGCTGCTTTTTCCAGCGTAAGACAAGTTGAGTCTATTCCACTCAAGGTTGGTTTCCAAGACGAGAGCGCCGGGCGCCGCGCGTCGCCCACGGGTACGGCCGGCCCGCGCCCCCGCCTCACCCGGGTACCGTCACCCCCATGGCCATCGATCCCCGCAGCCCCGACCCCGGCTACCTCGCCTTCTGGCGGGAGTACCTCATGAGCACCCTCACCACCCACCGCCCCGACGGCACCCCGCACGTCGTGCCGGTCGGGGTGACGTACGACCCCGAGGCGGGGCTGGCCCGGGTGATCACCAACAAGGCGAGCCGCAAGGTCGCCAACGTCCTGGCGGCCGGCGCCGAGGGCGCCCGGGTCGCCGTGTGCCAGGTCGACAAGGGACGGTGGGCGACGCTGGAGGGCGTGGCCCGCGTCAACACCGACCCGGACGCCGTCGCCGACGCCGTACGGCGCTATGCCGAGCGCTACGGCCGTACCCCCGCCCCCAACCCGGACCGGGTCGTCGTCGAGATCGCGCTGACCCGCGCCATGGGCCGCGCCTGACCCTCGCCCGGGCCCCTCCGGCCCTGTCGATCCCGCCCCCGAAACACCCCTGCATGCTGCATGATTGACGCTCCGGCAGATTCGGGTGTCGTGACGTTACGGGGAGGTGCCCGGCAGTGGCACGGGTTGTGGGAATCGATCTGGGCACGACGTACTCCGCGGTCGCGGTGGCGGACCGGACCGGCACCGCCTCCATCGTCCGCAATCGCGAGGGCGAGAACATCACCCCGTCCGTGGTGATGTTCCAGGGCGACATCGTGGTCGTCGGCTCGCAGGCGAAACGGTCCGCGGCCACCGCACCGGACCACGTGGTGCAGTTCGTCAAGCGCTACATGGGCGAGCCCACCCCGGTGTACACCTCGGAGTCCGGCACCTCCTTCCGCCCCGAGGAGATCTCCGCGCTGATCCTCAAGCGGCTCAAGGAGGACGCGGAGATGATGCTCGGCGAGCCCGTCGAGCGCGCCGTGATCACCGTCCCCGCGTACTTCGACGACGCCCGCCGCAAGGCCACCCAGGACGCCGGCCGGATCGCCGGCCTGGAGGTGCTGCGCATCGTCAACGAGCCGACCGCGGCCGCTCTGGCGTACGGCGTCGACAGGGACGAGGACGAGCGGGTCGGCACCGTCCTCGTCTACGACCTGGGCGGCGGCACCTTCGACGTCACCGTCATGAAGGTCGAGGACGGCGAGTACGACGTCGTCGCCACCGACGGGGACCGCAACCTCGGCGGCTTCGACTGGGACGGGGCGCTGATGGAGCACCTCAACGGCGCCTTCATGGCGGCCGGCGGCCCCGACCTCACCGACGACACCGCCACCCTCGCCGAGCTGCGCGACAAGGCGGAGATCGCCAAGCGCACCCTCTCCAGCGCCCCGCAGGCCGTCGTCATGCTCTCCGCGGGCGGCCGCCACGAGCAGATCCGCATCACGCGGGAGAAGTTCGACGAGCTCACCGCCGAACTCCTGGACCGCACCCGGATCCTCACCGAGGGCGTCCTCGAGGAGTCCGGACTCACCTGGGACGACATCGACAAGGTGCTGCTGGTCGGCGGCTCCACCCGCATGCCGCAGGTGCCCGCCCTCGTCGAGCGGCTGTCGGGGAGGAGCGCGGAGCGCGGCGTCAACCAGGACGAGGTGGTGGCGCTGGGCGCCGCGCTGATCGCCCTGGACGCCGAGGTCCGCGCCGAACAGGCCGCGGAGAAGAAGAAGTACATCGGCAGCGGCGCCCACGTGGAGTCCTCCCCGGGCGACGGCCTCGCCCGGCTCACCAAGGGCAAGGTGAGGTCCATCAGGGACGTCACCTCCCAGTCCCTCGGCATGATCGCCGTGCACGACGACGCACCGGGCTCACCCGAGTACAACGCGGTGATCGTCCCGCACAACACCACCGTCCCGGCGAAGCAGAGCGACACCTTCTACACGGTCAGGGAGCGCCAGACCGCGCTGCGCGTCCAGGTCACCGAGGGCGAGGGCGAGGACCTGGACTACGTGAAGGTCGTCGGCGAGAGCACCCTCAAGATCCCGCCCTACCCCAAGGGCGCCCCCTTCGAGGTGTTCTACGCCTACGACGTGGACGGCATCATCCACGTCGAGGTCAAGGACCTGACCTCGGGCGAGTGGCTCGGCGAGTTCGAGGTCGAGCGCCCCGACAACCTGGGCACCGAAGAGCTGGAGGAACTCAGCGACCGGGTGTCCCGCACCGCGGCCCTCTGACCGGAGCGGAGCCGACGCCCCATGACCACGACCGACGTACCCGACTACTACGCCGAGTTCGGGATCGGCACCGGCGACTCCGCCGAGGAGATCGGCAAGAAACTCGACCGCGAGCACCGCAGCTGGGCGGGCAAGGCGAGCAAGGCCCCCACCGCCGACAAGCGCCGCGAGGCCGAGGACAAGGTGCGTCGCGTCCTGGAGGCCCGCAGGGCGCTCACCGACCCCTCCGCCCGCGCCCTGTACGACCAGCGGCTCGCCCGGTCCCGCAAGCAGGGAACGGCGCCCCGCCGGCCGGAGGCCGTACAGCCGACCCTCGGCGGCACGGTGCGCGACTGGGTGGGCAACGCCGAGCGGAAGATCGAGGACGGCGACCTCCAGGCCGCCGAGTACGAACTGCGCCAGGCCGTGCACCACGACGACCGCAACGCCTACGCCTGGCGGCTGCTGGGCGCCGTCCACCAGGACCTCGGCGCGTACCAGGACGCCCTGCAGGAGCACCGCCGGTCCCTCGAACTGCAGCCGGACGACGCCTCGACGCACTTCCACATCGGCAACGTCCACACCGCGCTCGGTGATCACAACACCGCTCTGACCTGGTACATGAAGGCCGCCGCCCTCACGCCCGGCGACCTGGGGACCGAACTCGCCATCGGCGACGGCCTGTACGCCTCCTCCCGCTTCGACGAGGCCCTTGTCTGGTACGAGAAGGCGCTGGCGCACAGCCCCCGGCACACGGGACTGCGCGACCAGATCAGCCGCATCTGGTCGCTGCGCGCCGAGGGCGCCATGATCACCCACCCGGTCACCCGGCGGCTCGTCGTCGCCGCCGAGGACGCCGCCCGGCGCATCCTGCACTGCGTCGACCAGGGCCTGGCCGTACGCCCGGCCGATCCGGACCTGGTGGGGCGGCTGGAGTTCTACCGGGGGCTCGCCCGCGAGTCCCTGGGCAAGACCTGGCGATGGCACAAGAGCATGCTCTGGGTGGTCGTCCCCGCCGTCGTGGCGATGTTCCTGCCGTTCAGGGCGTACGTCCTGCTCGTACCGGTCGCCGCCGTCGCGCTCATCGTGTGGATCGGCGTCAAACCGCGCTGGTGGCACACCCGCGCGTCCCTCCCCCGGCACCTCCTCGACCCGCCGCAGCAGTTCTGGAGCCGCGCATGAGCACACCGCCGCCACCGCCGCCGCAGGTCCCGCCCGTACCGCCCGTACCGGCCGTGCCGCCTCAGCCCCCCGGGCCGCCGGGGCCCGAGGGGGCGTCGTGGGCCGAGGCCGTCTCCGTGCCGGAACCCCCCGTGGACGCCGTCCTGGAGGACGGCCCGGACGCCTCCCCGCAGTCCGCGCCCGATCCCTTCGCGGTGGTCGCCGACGCCGTCGACGGACTGCGCGAGGAAATGGCCGTGCTCGGCGACCAGTTCCGCCGCAGACTGCTCAACGACCGCGAGGGCCGCCGCAGTCTGGACGAGCTGCGCGCCGAGCTCGACCACACGCGCAAGGCCGCCGAGGGCCGGCTGATGCAACCGCTGCTCTACGACCTCGTCCTGCTCCTGGACCGCATCGACCGCCACCTCGGCGTCGACGGCGGCTTCGCCGACTCGGTCGGCGCCGAGCTGCTGACCGTCCTGGAGAAGTACGGCATGACCCGCATCCCGGTCACCGCGGGGCGCTTCGACCCCGCCCTCCAGGAGGCCGTCGGCACCGTCCCCGCGCCACGGCCGGAGCTGGCGGGCGACGTCGCCGAGGTGGTACGCCACGGCTACCGCGTCGGGGACCGCGTCGTCCGCCCCCAGCAGGTCCGCGTGCACGCGACCGCGTGACCGAAGGAAGCCAGGGAAGCCAAGGAACCCAAGCACCCCGAGGAACCCAGGGAGCCCCGGAATGCCCAGGACCACACAGCTGCGCACGTACACCATCAAGCCGGAGATGCTCGACGCCTGGCTCGACCTGTGGCACGCCGAGATCGTCCCGCTGCGCCGTGCCCACGGCTTCGACATCGGCCTGGCCTGGGTGGACCGCGAGCGCGGCCAGTTCGTCTGGCTGATCTCCTACGACGGCGAGGACGGCTTCGCCGCGGCCAACGCCCGCTACTGGAACAGCCCCGAGCGGGAACGGATGCCGCTGCAGCCCGAGGACTACCTCGTCGGCAGCGAGGTCCGCGACGTCGAACCGGCCTGAGCCGCGGCCCACACCGCGGCCGCCGCCCACAGCGGCAGCCAGGCCGCCGCCAGCAGCGCGCCCGCGCCGACCGCGGCGCCCGCCACGCCCATCTCCCGGCGCCGGGCCCACGCGGACCCGGCGCCGCCCACCACCAGCAGCGCCGCCACCACCGGGACCGGCACCAGCCCCGCGTAGCGCGGCACGCCCACGTCCCCGTACGCCGCCACGCCCACGCTCACCAGCGCCAGCGCCATCAGCCCGGCGATCCACCACGGCCCCTCGCGCCGCGCCCCCAGCCGCAGCCCCGCCCACATCGCCACCGTGGCCAGCCCCACGTCCAGCCCCGCGGCTCCCCAGTTCGTGCCGAGCGGCACCGCGCCGGCCACCATTCCCGCGGCCAGCCCCACCACGACTCCGGCTCCCAGGTCCCTGTGCGGCATACGAGGCGTGTTCCCCACCGCGCGGCCCACACGCCCGCCCCGCCCCGCACGGCCACCCCTTCGGCGGGCACCGACCCGTACGGGCACGGCCTGATCACAAGCGCCCGGAAGGACTTGGCACAGGCGTTCGGGACCTGCCAGGATTTTGCTCCTCAGGGAGGGATCTTTGACCACATCCATACGCGCCCGCGCCACCGCGCTCGCGCTCGCCACGGCCGCCACCGGATTCGCGGTGCCCGCCGGCACCGCCCACGCGGCGACCACCTGCTCCACCGGGGTCTGGCTGGCGTCCTACTACGCCAACACCACCTTCAAGGGCACCCCGGCGAAGACCGCCTGCGACACCTCGATCAACGAGAACTACGGCACCGGCGACCCCGCCGGCGTCACGCTGCCGAAGGACAACTTCGGCGTCCGCTGGAGCCTCACGCGCGACTTCGGCTCCGGCGGGCCGTTCACCTTCACCGCCGCCGCCCGCGACGGGATCCGCGTCTACCTCGACGGCACCCGCAAGATCGACCTCTGGAAGGACGTGAGCACCACACAGAACAAGACGCTCAACCTCACGATCCCCAAGGGCAAGCACACCCTCCGCGTCGACTTCGCCGCGTTCAAGGGCAGCGCCAACGTCAAGTTCACGTACGCGCCGCGCACGTCGGCATCGGTGGACAAGACGAAGCCGCTCGCGCCGTCCGGGCTCAAGGCCCCGGCCAGCGGGCACGCGTTCGCGCTCGCGTGGACGCGGGGCGCGGAGATGGACCTCGCGGGGTACCGGGTGTACCGCCGTACGGGCACGGGCGGTTGGACGCGGATCAGCGGCAGCGTCCTCGTGACCACCACGAGCTACCGCGACCTGCCGGCGTCCACGGGGGCCAAGTACTCCTACGCGGTCTCCGCCGTCGACAAGGCCGGCAACGAATCGGGCATGTCGGCCGCGGTCACCGTCACGTCGATCGACGAACTGGCCCCGGCCGCGCCGGCCGGCCTGAAGGCCGCGGTGACCGCCGACGGCAAGGGCTACGCGCTCACCTGGAACCCGGTCGCGGACGCGGCGAAGTACCAGGTGTACCGGGCCGAGTCGACGGCAGGTCCGTGGACGGAGCTCGGCACCGTTCCGGCCCCGTCGTACACGGACACCACGGTCGCCACCAAGACGCAGTACTACTACGCCGTCGACGCGACGGACGCCGCGGGCAACATCTCCGGCCGGTCGGCGGCCGCGGGTGCGACCCCGCTGACGCCGCCGCACCCCGAAGCCCCCGGCGACCTGGCGGCGGCCCCCGCGGGGGCCCTCCTCGGCGTCAAGCTGACCTGGAGCATGCCCCGGGCGCAGACGGTCGGAACGTTCACCGTCCACCGGTCGGCCACCTCGCCCGTGGACCCGGCCACCGCGACCGACGTGGCCTGCACCATCCGCGCCGAGGGCGAGCTCGGCTCCGACCCCGTCCGGTACAGTTGCACCGACACCAGCGACTCCCTGAAGCGCGGCGTGACCTACCACTACGCCGTCACCCAGACCGCCGACGGCGTCGTGTCGCCCCTCTCCAACGAGGCCGCCTTCACCCTCCCCGGCGACGAGGAACCCCCGGCCAAGGTCTCCGGCCTGACCGTCGAGGCGACCGAGTACGGGGCGCGCCTGCGCTGGGACCCCAACACCGAGCCGGACCTGGCCCGTTACACGGTCTACCGCGGCGAGCTCTACGAGGACGAGGGCCAGCGGGTCTGCTACGCCGCCGCGGTCGAGTGGCTGAGCCCGGGCACCACCGAGTACCTCGCCGAGCGGCTGCCCGACGGCGAGGAGGGCTGCTACTTCGTCGACGCCGAGGACATCTGGGGCAACTCCCTGTTCCTCTCGGAACGCGACACCAATGTGGTGGAGTTCACCGAGCTCGACCTCACCCCGTCCGTGGAGACCCCCGAGGGCTCCCCGGTCCGCTTGACCGCCGAGGACGTCAGGGACGGCGTGCGGCTGGGGTGGAACGACGTGGCCGACGCCGTCGGCTACCTCGTCTACCGCTGGGACCGTGACAGCGGCAGCTACGAGAGCCTCACCCCGGAACCGGTGACCGGCACCGGCTGGACCGACACCACCGCCCCGCGCGGCACCACCCACTTCTACTGGGTGAAGGCCGTGTACGCGGACGGGTCGGAGTCCGCGCCGGGCGGGAACTACGCGATCCTCGCCCCGTAACGACGGGACACCGGCGGCACACCCGGGCGGGCCTTGCGATAATCGCAAGGCCCGCCTTACTCTGTAGACATGGACCCGAACGTCATCGAACGTGTACGCACCGTGATGGACGCGGCCGCGATGACCAAGGCCGCCTTCGCCCGGTCGGTCGGGCTCACGCCCGACAAGCTGTCGAAGTCGCTGAGCGGCGTGCGCCGCTTCACCTCGCTGGACCTGGCGCTGATCGCCGAGGCGGGCGGCACGACCGTGGACTGGCTGCTCACCGGCAACGAGCCGCTGCGCCCCGCGCTCGCGGCCCGGACGCGCAGCGACACCGCCGCCGATCCGGTGGGCGCGCAGCAGGTGACGGCCCGGTTCGCGGCCGCGTACGAGGTGCTGGAGCTGCTGGGCCGCACAGGGGAGTTGCCCGCGGTCCCGGAGGCCGACCCGGCGCTGGACCGGTACGCGGCGCAGGGCGAACGGCTGGCGGCCGAGGCGTTGGAGCGGCTGCGGGCCGCGGAGCTCGGTACGGACGAGCTGATCGCGGCGATGGAGGAGCGCTTCGGGGTGGACGTCGCCATCACCGGGCTTCCCCAGGGTGTGGACGGCCTGGCGTGGCAGGCCGACTCCTTCCGCCTCGTCCTGCTCGCGCCCACCGGCGTGTGGACCCGGCAGCGCTTCACCCTGGCGCACGAGCTCTGCCACATCCTCGCCAAGGACGCCCGCAGCGTGGTCGTGGAGTCCCATGTCGCCCCCGGCCGGCAGAAGGACCTGGCCGAGGTCAGGGCCAATGTCTTCGCCTCGCATCTGCTGATGCCCGCACAGGAGCTGACGGACGCCGCGACGGCGGAGGGCGAGATCTCGGACTCCGTCTTCGAGCGGCTGGTCGTACGCTTCCGGGTGTCGCCCAGCGCGCTCGCCGCCCGGCTGCACCAGCTGGGCCTGATCGACGCCGCACGCCGCAAGCAGCTGCGCGCCCTCACCACCGAGGCATGTCATCTGCTGGCCGGCGCCGGCGACGACTTCCAGAAGCAGGCCTCGCGGGCCTCGGCGGAACGCTTCCCGCCGCGCGTGGCCTCGGAGTTGTACAAGGCGTACCTGGCGGGGGAGACGACCCTGCGCCCGCTCGCGGCACTGCTGGACACCGACGTGGAAGGGCTGCACGACCTCCTGGCCCCCGAGCCTCCCCCCGGCAACGGCACCGAGCAACAGGACGCGGAAGAAGGGGATCTGGTCTTCCAGCCATGACCACGTGGTGGTTCCCGGACAACACCGTCCTGTGCAACTTCGCCGCCGTCGACCGGCTGCTCCTGCTGGAGAAGGTGCTGGACGGCCGCGGCCGCTGGACCCAGGCCGTGGCCTGGGAGGCCGCCCGCTCCGCGCGCTTCCTGCCGCGGCTGGCCGGACTGGCCGGGGCCGGGTGGCTCGGCGAGCCCGTGGAGATCACCGACGACGCCGAGCTCCGGGAGGTCGACCGGTTGCGCCGCGCGGTCTTCGGCGGCTCGTCCCACGCGCCGACCAAGCACCTCGGCGAGGCCGAGACATGCATGCTGATCACCCGGCGCCGCGAGTTCCGCGGCTCCGTCTGGATCACCGACGACCGCTCGGCCCGCGACTTCGCGCGCCGCCGCGGCATCACCACCAAGGAGACCTTCGACCTCATGCGGGACGCCTGCGCCGAAGGGCTCGTCCCCGCGGCCGAGGGCCATCTCCTGCTGCACGCGATGGTCGCCTCGGGGCGCTTCCTGCACCGTGTGTCGCGGGGCCCCGCCGACCTCCTGGCCTAGAACCCGCCGGTAAGTGGGCGCCGCCCGCTCACTCCGGCCGCTTGGGCCGCCACACCACCAGCGCGGAGGTCTGCTGGACGTCCTGATAGGGCACCAGGTCGCGCCGGTAGGAGGCGTGGACGGCCGCCTCGCGCTGCTGCATCGCCGCCGCCGCGCCCTCGAGGGCCGCGGACAGCTCGGCGACGCGCGACTGCAGGGCCGCCACCTGGTTCTCCAGCTCGATGATGCGCTTGATGCCGGCCAGGTTGATGCCCTCGTCCTGGGAGAGGCGCTGGACCTCGCGCAGGAGTTCGATGTCACGAGCCGAGTAGCGGCGGCCGCGCCCGGCCGTGCGGTCGGGCGAGACCAGGCCGAGGCGGTCGTACTGGCGCAGGGTCTGTGGGTGCAGGCCGGAGAGCTGTGCCGCCACCGAGATGACGTAGACGGGCGATTCGTCGGTCAGCTCGTACGGGTTGCGGCCCCGTCCGCCACGCATGCCGCCGCTCGTGTTCACCGGCTCAGACTCCCTTCGCGGCCTTGAACAGCTCTGCCCGCGGATCGGTGTCCGCGGTCGCCTCCCGGTACGCCTCCAGGGCGTCCAGCGCCTTGCCCTCGGTGGCCGCGGGAACGGCGACCTCGATGGTGACCAGCAGGTCCCCGCGTGTGCCGTCCTTGCGGACCGCGCCCTTGCCGCGGGCCCGCAGCGTGCGCCCGTTGGGCGTGCCGGCCGGCAGCTTCAGGGTCACGGCGGGGCCGCCGAGCGTCGGGACCTTGATCTCACCGCCCAGGGCGGCCTCCACGAAGGTGACCGGCACGGTGACGGTGAGGTTGTCGCCCTTGCGGCCGAAGACCGGGTGCGAGTCGACGTGCACGGTGACGTACAGGTCGCCGCCCGGGCCGCCGCGCTCGCCGGGGGCGCCCTTGCCGCGCAGCCGGATGCGCTGCCCGTCGGTGACGCCCGCCGGGATGCGCACCTGCATGGTGCGCGCCGAACGGGCCCGGCCGCTGCCGCTGCAGACCTCGCAGGGATCCTGCGCGATCAGGCCGCGGCCCTTGCAGTCCGCGCACGGGTCGGTGAGCGAGAAGCTGCCGCTGCCGCCGCGCGAGACCTGGCCGGTGCCGACGCAGGTCGGGCACACCCGGGGCGTGCCGTTCTTGTCGCCGGTGCCCGAACAGGCCTTGCAGGGGGCCTGGCTGGTCATCTTCAGCGGCACGGTGGCGCCGTCCACCGCCTCGGTGAACTTCAGCGTCACCTCGGTCTCGATGTCCTGGCCGCGCCGCGGCTGCGTACGTGTCGCGCCGCCGCCTCGGTTGAACAGCCCGCCGAACACGTCCCCGAGGCCGCCGCCGAAGCCGCCGCCCTGGGCGGTGCCGCCGGGACCACCGCCGAAGAGGTCACCGAGGTCGAAGCCGAAGCCGCCCGCGCCGGCCGGGCCGGTGCGGAAGCCGCCGTTGCCGAAGAGGGCGCGGCCCTCGTCGTACTCCTTGCGGCGCTTGGGGTCCGACAGGACGTCGTTCGCCTCGGAGATCTCCTTGAAGCGCTCCTCGGCCTTGGCGTCGCCCTTGTTGGCGTCCGGGTGGAACTCGCGGGCGAGCTTCCGGTACGCCTTCTTGATCTCCGCCTCGGTGGCGTCCTTCGGGACGCCGAGGACCTTGTAGAGATCCTTTTCGAACAAATCCCTGCTGATGCTCATCCCCGGCGTCCCTCCTTCCGTTCGTCGCCCACGTCAGCCCTGTTCGGGGCCACCGTTCTCCTCGTCCGCCGTGTCGTCGTTCTTCTGCGGGCCCTGCGAGCCCGGCTGGGGCTCGGCGACGGCCACCCGCGCGGGGCGGATGGTGCGCTCACCGATGCGATACCCGGGCTGCAGGATCTGCACGCAGGTGGTCTGCGTGACGTCCGGCGAGTAACTGTGCATCAGGGCCTCGTGCACCAGCGGGTCGAAGGGCTCGCCCTCCTTGCCGAACTGCTGCAGCCCCATCTTGGCGGCGACCGTCTCCAGGGACTCGCCGACCGACTTGAACCCGCCGACCAGCTCCTTGTGGTCCCGGGCACGGCCGATGTCGTCGAGCACCGGGAGCAGTTCGGTGAGCAGGTTCGCGATCGCGATCTCGCGGACCGCGATCCGGTCCCGCTCCACCCGGCGGCGGTAGTTCTGGTACTCCGCCTGGAGCCGCTGGAGGTCCGCCGTGCGCTCACCGAGCGCCGTGCGCACCTGGTCCAGCTGCGCCTGCAGAGCGACATTGGCGTTCGCGTCCCCGGCCGGGGCCGCCGGGCCCGCCTGGTCGGCGGACCCGGCGCCGGGCCCCGCCTCGCCGGGGGAGTCCCCCGGCGCTGCGGAGCCGGCCTCGGCAGAGGGGACGACAGGCTCCTCCTCGAAGCCCGGGGTCTCCTCCGTCACGCGGCACCGTCCTTCTTGTCCTCGTCGACGATCTCGGCGTCCACGACGTCGTCGTCGGCCTGGGCCCGGTCCCCGCCCGCGGCACCGGCGGCACCGGCCGCGCCACCCTCGGCCTGGGCGTTGGCGTACAGCGCCTGGCCCAGCTTCTGGGAGGTGGCGGCGACCTTCTCGGTGGCCTCGCGGATGGCGGCGGAGTCCTCGCCCTTCAGCTTCTCCTTGAGGTCCGCGACGGCCGCCTCGACCTCGGTCTTGACGTCACCGGGGACCTTGTCCTCGTTGTCCTTGAGGAACTTCTCGGTCTGGTAGACCAGCTGCTCGGCCTGGTTGCGGGTCTCGGCGGACTCGCGGCGCTTGTGGTCCTCCTCCGCGTACTGCTCGGCCTCGCGCATCATGCGGTCGATGTCGTCCTTCGGCAGCGCGGAGCCACCGGTGACGGTCATGCGCTGCTCCTTGCCGGTACCGAGGTCCTTGGCGGAGACGTGCATGATGCCGTTGGCGTCGATGTCGAAGGCGACCTCGATCTGCGGGATGCCGCGCGGCGCCGGCGGGAGGCCGGTGAGCTCGAACATGCCGAGCTTCTTGTTGTACGCGGCGATCTCGCGCTCACCCTGGTAGACCTGGATCTGCACCGACGGCTGGTTGTCCTCGGCCGTGGTGAAGATCTCCGAGCGCTTGGTCGGGATCGTGGTGTTGCGCTCGATCAGCTTGGTCATGATGCCGCCCTTGGTCTCGATACCGAGGGACAGCGGGGTGACGTCGAGCAGCAGGACGTCCTTGACCTCGCCCTTGAGCACACCGGCCTGCAGCGCGGCGCCGATGGCGACGACCTCGTCCGGGTTGACGCCCTTGTTGGCGTCCTGACCGCCGGTCAGCTCCTTGACGAGCTCGGCGACGGCGGGCATACGGGTCGAGCCGCCGACGAGAACGACGTGGTCGATCTCGGAGAGCTGGATGCCGGCGTCCTTGATCACGTTGTGGAACGGGATCTTGCAGCGCTCCAGCAGGTCCGCGGACAGCTGCTGGAACTGGGCGCGGGTGAGCTTCTCGTCCAGGTGCAGCGGGCCCTCGGCGGACGCCGTGATGTAGGGCAGGTTGATCGAGGTCTCGGTGGACGAGGACAGTTCGATCTTCGCCTTCTCGGCGGCCTCGCGCAGACGCTGCAGCGCCATCTTGTCCTTGGACAGGTCCACGCCGTGACCCGAGGCGAACTGCTTCACCAGGTAGTCGACGATGCGCTGGTCCCAGTCGTCACCACCGAGGTGGTTGTCGCCGTTGGTGGCCTTCACCTCGACGACGCCGTCGCCGATCTCCAGCAGCGAGACGTCGAAGGTACCGCCACCGAGGTCGAAGACGAGGATCGTCTGGTCGTCCTTGTCCAGGCCGTACGCCAGGGCGGCGGCCGTGGGCTCGTTGACGATGCGCAGGACGTTCAGACCCGCGATCTCGCCGGCCTCCTTGGTGGCCTGGCGCTCGGAGTCGTTGAAGTACGCCGGGACGGTGATGACCGCGTCGGTCACCTTCTCGCCCAGGTAGGCCTCGGCGTCCCGCTTCAGCTTCTGCAGGATGAAGGCGCTCATCTGCTGCGGGTTGAAGTCCTTGCCGTCCAGGTTGATCTTCCAGTCGGTGCCCATGTGGCGCTTGACCGACCGGACGGTCCTGTCGACGTTGGTGACGGCCTGGCGCTTGGCGACCTCGCCGACGAGCACCTCGCCGTTCTTGGCGAAGGCGACGACGGACGGCGTGGTCCTGGCACCCTCGGCGTTGGTGATGACGGTGGGCTCGCCGCCTTCGAGAACGCTGACGACGGAGTTAGTCGTGCCCAGGTCGATGCCGACCGCACGTGCCATGGTGGAATCCTCCAGCTGCCTACTTGAGTGGAACTGGCTCAAGGGTGCCGCACACCTCCGAGTCTGTCAACAGACCTGAGTCGTGGCGACTCAACTTATGGGCCAGCCCTCCGCGCACGGCCGGTCACGGCGCGCGATCGCCCGGCGCCGGGGCGCCCCCGGCCGCCCGGGGAAGGCACCCCTCAGCGACACAGATCACCGGCGGCGCGGCTACGCACGTGCGCGGATACTGGGTAGTCTCAGGAGAACCACATAAGTTACTGCTTAGTATTCAGCCGGGCATCAGCCCCGAGCCTCCGCTCTCGCAGGTCCGAGGAGCCCCGAAATGCAACTCGCCGCGATCATCGTGTCGCTGGTACTCGCCGTGGTCGGCGTGGCGCTGTTCAGCCGCGCCATCGCCCAGATCTACCGGTTCGTACGACTCGGCCAGGACGTCCCCGCGGGCACCCGCACCGACGACTGGCGCGCACGAACCGTCACGGTCGTCCGGGAGTTCCTCGGCCACACCCGCATGAACCGCTGGGGCGTGGTCGGCGTCGCCCACTGGTTCGTCGCCGTCGGCTTCTTCTCCCTCGTGCTCACCCTGGTGAACGCCTTCGGCCAGCTCTTCCAGGCCGACTGGACGCTGCCCGTCATCGGCCACTGGCTGCCCTACGAGGTGTTCGTCGAGTTCATCGGCCTGATGACGACGCTCGGCATCCTCACGCTGATCACGATCCGCCAGCTGTCGCGACCGGGCCGCGCGGGCCGCAAGTCCCGCTTCGCGGGCTCCAACACCGGCCAGGCCTACTTCGTCGAGTCCGTCATCCTCATCATCGGTCTCGCGATCATGACTCTGCGCGGCCTGGAGGGCGCCCTGGCCGACGTGCACGGCTACGAGGCCGCCTACTTCGCCTCGTACCCGCTCGTCGCGGCCTTCAGGGGGCTGGACGTCACGACGCTGCAGAACCTGGTCTACCTCACCGCGATGATCAAGATCGGGACCTCCTTCGTCTGGATGATCACGGTCTCGCTCAGGACGGACATGGGCGTCGCCTGGCACCGCTTCCTGGCCTTCCCGAACATCTGGTTCAAGCGGAACGCCGACGGCGCCGTCGCGCTCGGCGCCCTGCAGCCGATGACCTCCGGCGGCAAGCCGATCGACTTCGAGGACCCGGGCGAGGACGACGTCTTCGGCGTCAGCCAGGTGGAGCAGTTCTCCTGGAAGGGCATCCTCGACTTCTCCACCTGCACCGAGTGCGGCCGCTGCCAGTCGCAGTGCCCCGCCTGGAACACCGGCAAGCCGCTCTCCCCGAAGCTGCTGATCATGTCGCTGCGCGACCACGCGCACGCCAAGGCCCCGTACTTGCTCGCGGGCGGCGGCAAGACCATGGAGGGCGAGGAGAAGGCCTCCGAGGAGCAGCTCAAGGACGTCCCCGCGGCGGCCCTCGCCGAGGCCGAGCGCCCGCTCATCAGCACCGCCGAGGAGAACGGCGTCATCGACCCGGACGTGCTGTGGTCCTGCACCACCTGCGGCGCCTGCGTCGAGCAGTGCCCGGTGGACATCGAGCACATCGACCACATCGTCGACATGCGCCGCTACCAGGTCATGATCGAGTCCTCGTTCCCGTCCGAGGCGGGCACGATGCTCAAGAACCTGGAGAAGAAGGGCAACCCCTGGGGCCTGCCCAAGAAGCAGCGGCTCGCCTGGGTCAAGGAGGTCGACTTCGAGGTCCCCGTCGTGGGCGAGGACATCGAGGACCTCAGCGAGGTCGAGTACCTGTACTGGGTCGGCTGCGCCGGCTCCCTGGAGGACCGCGCCAAGAAGACCACCAAGGCCTTCGCCGAGCTGCTGAACATCGCGGGCGTGAAGTTCGCGATCATGGGCGGCGAGGAGAACTGCACCGGTGACTCCGCCCGCCGCCTGGGCAACGAGTTCCTCTTCCAGCAGCTCGGCGCCGAGAACGTCGCGATGCTGAACATGGCCTTCGGCGAGGACGACGAGGACGAGTCGACGAAGAAGCCGAAGGCGCAGAAGAAGATCGTCGCCACCTGCCCGCACTGCTTCAACACCCTGGCGAACGAGTACCCGCAGCTCGGCGGCGAGTACGAGGTCATCCACCACACCCAGCTGCTGCAGCACCTGGTCGACGAGGGCAAGCTCGTCCCCGTCACCCCGGTCGAGGGCATCATCACGTACCACGACCCCTGCTACCTGGGCCGCCACAACAAGGTCTACACGCCGCCGCGCGAGATCATCGCCAAGGTGCCGGGCCTGCGGAACGAGGAGATGCACCGCCACAAGGAGCGCGGCTTCTGCTGCGGTGCCGGCGGCGCGCGCATGTGGATGGAGGAGCGGATCGGCAAGCGCATCAACAACGAGCGCGTGGACGAGGCGCTGTCCGTCAACCCGGACATCGTCTCCACCGCCTGCCCGTTCTGCCTGGTGATGCTCTCCGACTCCGTCAACGGCAAGAAGAACGAGGGCAAGGCCAAGGAGTCGCTGCAGGTCGTCGACGTCTCGCAGCTGCTGCTGGAGTCCGTCAAGACCCCGCTCGACCCCGACGGCGAGCAGGCGACGGCCGCCGAGCCCGAGCCGGAGCCCGCGAAGTAACCCGGCCCGCGACACGTCGCGAGAACGCCGGTGGGCGCGTACGGATCCCGTACGCGCCCACCGCGTTTCGCGTCGCGCCCGGCCGGCCCCCTCAGCCGCCGATCCCGGCCTGCCGCAGGAGCGCGGCGAAGGATGCGGGGTCGAACAGCTTCTGCAGGTCCGCCTGGGACACCGCCTTGCCGTCGATCTTCACGTACGGGGTGCCGGTGGCACCGCTCCTGACGAACGCCTCCTCGGAGGCGGCCACGAAGCTCGCGTACGACTGCTTCTTCACCGCCGTGTCGAAGGCGCCGCCGCGCAGCCCCTTCACGCCCTCGGCGAGCTTCAGCAGATACGCGTCCGTGAAGCCGTCCACCTGCTCCTCGGGCTGGTTGGCGTAGAGCGACTCGTGGTACGTGGCGAAGGCGCCGGTGCCCGCCTCGACGGACGCACGCAGGGCGCCCGCCGCCTTCTTCGAGCCGCTGCCCCTCAGGTTGTCGTCCAGGAACGAGGCCAGGGTGTACTGCAGCTTGATGTCGCCGGCCTTGGCGAGCGCGGCCAGCTGCGGCCCGGAGGCCGTCTCGAACGCCTTGCAGATCGGGCAGCGCGGGTCCTCGTAGACGTGCACCGTCTTCGGGGCCGCCGGGTCGCCCACCGTGATCGTCGTCCCGTCCGCCTCCAAGCGGGCGGGCAGCGCGGCCAGCACCGCGGGGTCCGGCTTCGTCGGCACCTCGCCCACGACGGACGACGGGGCGGCGGAAATCCCTGCGGCCGACGAGTGCGAGGACCCGGAATCGGTCGTCAGCAGCCCGCACCCCGCCACCGACAACGTCAGCAGCCCCGCGACCGCGGCGCTCACCGCGACCCGCGCTGAGGTGCGCGCGGTCCCGCGCGCGGCATTCCGTACGGCCCTGACAACCATCGGCACTTCCCGTCCCTTCGGATCGACTCCGACCCGAACGGTAGGGGCTCGGGCGCGCGAATGCGTAATGCGCGGCCCGCCGCCCGCTCCGGCCGGGGCCCGTTCGTACCGGACACGTATCGCATCCGACCCGCCGGGCCCACGCGGTGCCGGCACTGCGCCCAGAACACTGCGGGCGTCCCCGGCTCCGACGAGACGTACGACGGCTTCGGCGTCGAGCTGCACATCGACGACGTCAACGGAGACGGCAAGGCCGACCTGACCAGCACCGCCATCGGCGAGAACTGCGGCAACGGCTCGGTCACCGCCCTGCGCTCCGACGGCAGCAAGATCACCACCTCCGGGCGCCGCGTCGCCCCCAGCCCGGTGGGCCTCTCCACCACCGGCAGCCCCCCGTTCGGCGCCGACTTCACCGACTGACCGAACCCACCACACCGGTTCCACCGCACCGGCTCCACCGCTTCGGCGGCCCGCCTCCCCTCCAGGGGGCGGGCCGTGGAATCTGTCACAGCTTGGCAGCAAAGCCCCTCGAGGGGCGGGCGGCCCCGCCCTCCGCCCCCGGGACCGGGTACGTTCGAAACGTGGCTGGATTCAGGAACGGACGCGGACGGGACGGGGACGTGCAGCACCCGCATCAGCAGTACGGCGGCTACCCGCAGCAGAACACCTCGCCGGGCGGGCAGCAGCCCCACCACGGCGGCTTCACACCGGCCGCCGACGGTGAGCCGGAGTACTTCGGCGCCCCGGCGTCGTCCCCCTCGTACGACGACAACCCCGGGCACACCCGCGCCTTCTCCATCGGCGACGCGCCCGACGCCTACGACCCCTACGCACCGCAGACGCCGCACCCGGACCACGTTTCCACCTACCGCGCGGGCCGGACCTCCGCGCCCCCGTCCGGCCCCCGGCTGAGCTGGAAGCCGCTGCTGAGCGGGATCGTCCTCCGCCCGTCCGCCACCTTCTGGCAGATGCGCGACCACCAGGTGTGGGGCCCCGCCCTGATCGTGACGTTCCTCTACGGGCTGCTCGCCGTCTTCGGCTTCGACAGCGCCCGCCAGGACGTGATCGACGCCACCCTCTCCAACAGCGTCCCGTGGGTGCTCTGCACGGCCGTCGCCGTCATCCTGAGCGGCCTGATGCTCGGCGCGGTCACCAACGCCCTCGCCCGCCAGCTCGGCGGCGACGGCGCCTGGGCGCCCACCATCGGCCTGGCGATGCTCGTCACGTCGCTCACCGACGCCCCCCGGCTGGTCTTCGCCATCTTCCTGGGCAGCGCCAACAGCTTCGTCCAGTTCCTCGGCTGGGCCACCTGGATCGGCTGCGCCGCGCTGCTGACCTCCATGGTCGCCAAGTCCCACGACCTGCCGTGGCCCAAGGCCCTGGGGGCGGCGTCGATCCAGCTGATCGCGCTGCTGGTGCTGTTCAAGCTGCCGGTGATCTGAGGCTCGCCCTCTGTGCCACGCGTAAGGGGCGCCACTTCTGGAGCGGCGCCCCTTACGCGTGCGTGGCCTTCGGCGCTTCGGTTCCCGCGGCCGTACGGCGGTGCGGCCTCAGGCGTCCAGCACCTGGCCGGCTCGTGGAGTCAAGGACGCGTGGAGTGTGGAACCGCCGGTGGTGCGCCGGTCCGGGTGGCGCCGCCGGCCTCCCTGACATCCGGCTGACGACCGCCGGGCGGCGGGAGGTGGCGACGAGCCGAGGTCGCGGTCTACACGCGGATCTCGCGGGACGACGCGATGCCCTCACGCGCGGCACGGGACTGCGAACGGCTCGCCGGTCCACGCGGATGGAACGTCGCCAAGGTCTGCGAGGACAACGACCTGCCCGCCTTCAAGCGCAACGTCCGCCGGCCGGAATTCGAGCCGATGCCGTCCGGCCTGGCCGCGGGACTCCTCGACGGAGTCGTTGCCGACGGCGTCATAGGGCCTCCCGGGAGGGCTTCAAGGGCTCGCCGGACTTGCGTACCGGAGGCAGGACGCTCCACGGGAAGTTGATCCAGGCCTCCGTGCGCTTCCACACGTAGTCGCACTTCACGAGCGACTGCGACTTCTCGTAGATCACCGCGCTGCGCACCTCCGCCACGTGGTCGACGCAGAAGTCCCGGACGAGCTTGAGCGTCTTGCCGGTGTCGGCGACGTCGTCCGCGATCAGCACCTTCTTGTCGGAGAAGTCGATCACGTTCGGCACCGGCGCCAGCATCACCGGCATCTCCAGGGTCGTCCCGACCCCGGTGTAGAACTCGACGTTCACCAGGTGGATGTTCTTGCAGTCCAGCGCGTAGGCGAGTCCGCCCGCCACGAAGACCCCGCCGCGGGCGATGGACAGCACGATGTCGGGCTCGAAGCCGTCATCGGCGATCGTCTGCGCGAGCTCGCGCACCGCCGTCCCGAAGGCCTCGTACATCAGGTTCTCCCGCGACGGCTCGCTCATGCGCTCACACCTGCGTGCGGTGGAAGTTGAGGTAGGAGCGCGACGGTGTCGGCCCCCGCTGCCCCTGGTACCGCGAGCCGTACTTGTCCGACCCGTACGGGAACTCCGCCGCCGACGTCAGCCGGAACAGGCACAGCTGCCCGATCTTCATCCCCGGCCAGAGCTTGATCGGCAGCGTGGCGACGTTCGACAGCTCCAGGGTCACGTGCCCCGAGAAGCCGGGGTCGATGAAGCCGGCCGTCGAGTGCGTCAGCAGCCCCAGCCGGCCGAGGCTGGACTTGCCCTCCAGGCGCGAGGCGATGTCGTCCGGCAGGGAGATCACCTCGTACGTCGAGGCCAGCACGAACTCCCCGGGGTGGAGGATGAACGCGTCGTCCCCCTCCGGCTCCACCAGTCGCGTCAGGTCCGGCTGTTCGACGGCCGGGTCGATGTGCGGGTACCGGTGGTTCTCGAACACCCGGAAGAAGCGGTCCAGCCGGACGTCGATGCTCGACGGCTGCACCATCGACGGCTCGTACGGGTCGATCCTGACCCGGCCGTTGTCGATCTCGGTCCGGATGTCCTTGTCAGAGAGAAGCACGCAAGCAGGTTACGCGGGGACGGGGCTCCGGGCCGAATCGAGCCGACCCGGCCCGGGGCCCCCGCGTCACGTCCGACCTGCGCGTCCGGCCGCTCGCGGCTACTTGCCGCTCTCCGCCGGTACGGGCACGGGCACGGCGCTCCGCAGGCGCGCACACCGCGGACACCTGATCAACCGCCCCGGGCCCAGCCGCCCGGCGCCCAGGTTCTGCATCGGGAACGTAGCGGTGCTGAAAACGTGCCCTTCGGCACAACGAACGACGGTGCGATCCATCGCTCCCCTTCTCCCCGGTACCTCAACGACGAAAGCCACATTAGGGGATGAAACCACCCCCGCCTCACACGGCACTCCGCCCACTCAGGCACCCGGGCTCCCTCACCGTACGCCCCTCCGCCCTCCCCGCGCACACCTTTCCGCAGCAACACGACGGCCCCGGAGCGCATGCGTCCGGGGCCGAGCATGGGGTACAGTGTGCGAGGTCAGATGCCTCAACAGGCGTCTTACGCGGGTGTAGTTTAATGGTAGAACATGAGCTTCCCAAGCTCAGAGCGCGGGTTCGATTCCCGTCACCCGCTCCAGCAGAAAGCCCCAGGCGAACCGCCCGGGGCTTCTTTGTTGTCCAGACCTCTCTAGGCGTCGCGCACCAGATCCGCACCAGATGCCCTCGCGCGCTCCGCACGCACCCGCGCATCGAGAGCCGCGGCGACCTCCCGCTGCCGCTCCAACGTCGAGTGCTGGTAGATCAGCGCAGCCCGCTCGGAGGACTGGCCCGCCCGGACCATCGTGTCCTTGAGCGTGGCGCCCGATTGGGTGGCGAGGGTATGACCGGTGTGACGTAGATCGTAAAAGCGGAAGTTCTCCGGGAGCCCGACCTTGGTGCGGGCCTGCCGCCACTTGCGGCCGAAAGACGATCGGCGGAAGGGTGCGCCCCGCTCGCCCACGAACAGCAGGCCGTTCGGCTCCTTCTCGGCGAACCACTTGAGATGCCGTTCCAGGTCCGTGCGCATGAACGGCGGCAGCACGATGAACCGCTTCCCCGCTTCGGACTTGGTGGGGCCCTCGGCACGCTTGCCCGTCGTCAGCTCCGGCGCAGCCCTTCGGACCCACACGCCCACGGCATCGAGGTCAACGTCCAGGCGACGAAGGCCGGCCTGTTCCTCCGGACGAGCCGGACCGTAAGCGGCGATGTAGACCATCAGCCGCCACCGCGGCCCCATAGCGTCGGCCAGCGCGTCCACCTGGTCCACGGTCGCGGTCGGCCGCTCCGGTGCCGACTCCTTGCCAGCACCTCGAATGCGGCACGGATTGCGGCGGATCAGTTCGTCCTCGACAGCCGTTTCGAGAATCGCCTTGAGCAGCCGGTATGCCTTGGCAATGGTCGTTGCCGCTCCAGTGGCCGACAGACGCTCAGCCCGCCAGGTCCGGATGCGAGGTGAGGTGATCCCGTCCAGGTCCCAGGCGCGGAACGTCGGCAGGATGTGCAACCTCAACAGCCGCCGATACAGGGATCCAACACCGAGCCCCTACCGTTGCATTGACCTACCAGGCTTGGGTGAGGAACATACGCTCGTGATCAGAAACAGTCCTGCAATGGCAGTCTGCCGTCATGCCAGTTAAGCGATGGCACGATGGGCGTCCGCTGCTCCACACGCGCCCGCTGCCTGCGCGTCTGCGCAACTACCTTCTCGCCGTGCTGTGCTTCGCTGTGTTGGCAGTCCCAGAGCACTGGTGGGGGGATGAATCGTGGTCATGGATCATCCGGACTCAGGCCGTCATGTTCATAGCGCTCGTGTTCTACGTCGAGGTCCGCGCTTGGCGACTCCGTCGGGCCCTTCGCGTGCCCGATGGGGTGGGAATCGGCGGGCAGTAGCAGTGAGTGTCTAAGCCTCGATCCACCGACGTGGTTTGAAAGTGATCTTCTGGTGGGCTTCGGTCGGGTTCTGTGCCGGGTGGGCCGGGTGTGGGTAGGTGGTACCCGCTGGTCTTCCCAGCTTTTCCACAGGTTCGATTCCGGTTGGGCCCCTGGCGGGCGGGGTGGGCACTGACGGCCGACCGCTTCTGCTGCGCCTGCTCCTCGGGGGCGGGAGCGGTCTGTTTCCTTGCTGCACTGGGCGGACTTGCGGCCGACCGAGTGCGCGCCACCAGGAGGGGCGGGGGAACCCACGAGTCACCAGCTCTGAACCACCTCACACTCGTGGCTCTCGCACTGGTGGCAGGCGCCTTCCTAGCGACCGTCGTCGGCGCGGCGACAGCGACCGTGAGGAGCAAGCCTTCTCACCCTCCGTTCCTCATTGCTTGCATGGTGGCCGCCCTAGCCCTCGTGGTGGCAGCCGACAGTGTGGACGCCGACGGCGAACAGCGCGCAGCGAAGATGACGGCCGAGCGTGAGAGCGTCTGCGACTACACGCCGCAGGTCTACTCGGCCACTCCCGGTTGGTTCTCCTGGTGATCAGTCGGGTGACGAGGGGCATGGGTCTGCACTCGACGCTTTGGACCACCTGCACGGCTTGACACGCGGCGATCAAGGCGCCTCACCGTAAGCTCGCCAGACGACCAACAGACTTGGAAAGCGTGCGCCTGTCCCAAGACCCGGGGCTGCACCAGTTGCGCACCAGAACGCACGGTCAGCCACGGTCAACGGCGGTTCAGCGCGGGACGGCAGCCATGACGATCAGGGCCATCCTTGCGGGTCAGCCACCAACTCAACACGCAAGTACTGGTGATTCCCAAGCTCAGAGCGCGGGTTCGATTCCCGTCACCCGCTCCAGCAGAAAGCCCCGGGAAACCGCCCGGGGCCTCTTTGTTGTCTACACCAGGTCAAGCGTCTCGTGCCAGATCCGTGCCAGATGCCGGGTCTTCCGCAACCGCACGCCGCTCCCGGACCAGGCGATCCAGACCCGCCGCGACCTCCCTCTGCCGCTCCAGGACCGCGTCAGGCGTGCGTTCGCGGTGCCCACAGGGCAATGAGTCCATGTCCGGCGAAGCGAGACGTCCGCTCAGCGAGCTTTGTGCTGGCGCTCGCGTACAGGCAACGATCACCAGCCACCAGCCGTGGGACGCCCGGTCGAGGTCAACGAGGTGACCTTGGACTCCGCCGCGCCCATCCTCGAATACGACTTCGACGGATGGGCCGAGATGGCCGATACTACGACGACGGTCGTGGCCGAAGACCGTCATGGAATGCGGCAGGCGCATCTTCCGTCCAGGGATCGATCCCCCGGCTCCCCAGTTCCTCAAGGCAACGATCGCGCTGTGACTCGGGCAGCCATTGGCCGCACTACGATCAGCCCGCACTCCTGGAACTTCGCACCAGGACGAGCTGAGGAAGAGTTGTTCATCGGAAACGCGTGGAGGCTGAGTCCGTGAACCAGAGACTCCGGGAGCTTCTCGGCCCGCCGCAGCGGTGGAGGCCTGCTGGTGCGGCGGCTTGGGCAGAGATCGAGAAGTGGTTGGGGTGCGCCCTGCCGGTGGACTTCAAGGAGTTCGTCGATGAGTACGGCGACTGCAGGATCAGGGAGTTCCTGGGCGTGGCCCATCCTGCCGGGAGGACGCCGCTGCTCGAGTGCATGAAGGAGGACCGCGCAGCCCTGGAGGAGTCCGCCGACCAGTACAGAGACCCGACCGGCAGCCTGCCCTTCGATCCGGCAACCGCAGTGGGGTGGGGTTCCCATGACTACGACGGCGATCTGTGCTTCTTTCTGCCGAGGGAGAAGGGGGAGTGGGCTGTGATGGTGGCGTTCCGGCAGCGGCGGCAGGTGTTGATCGTGGAGGGCGGCTTCACCGCCTTCATGATCGATCTGCTCTCGGGGGAGAGAGTTCCGTACGGATGGCCAGCGGTCGGGCCTGTCTGGAGGTCGCTTGAGGATTCCCCCGTCATCTGAGCTTGCCACCGACCACGGGAGGGGACACGAGTCTTGGGTGGACTCCCTTCTCCGTGTTACAGGTCGTGAGGCGGGGGACGTCGCACGGGCGGCGCGGTGGACGCATGGCCGGTCCTCACCATGCAGGTGGACACCTGGGAGTGGAACCGTTACGAGATGACCGCCACGGAGCTCCTGTACCGGATCCTCACCGATCCGGGGTTCTGGCCCGACTCCCTGGCACAGGCCATGCCCGAGCCGTTCTTCGAGCCTGCCTGAACGGCCGGTGACGGAGAGGGAGGCCTTGATAGACGGGGCCGCGGTTGAACGCTCCGCTGGGCGCGCCGCCGAAGTGCGGCCGGATCACAGGTGGCGCCCTGTGGATGCGCCGCCTTCATCATCGGCGAGCACAACCATGGCCTTGATACGTTTGCCCACCGGTTGACGGTACGTCTCAAGGCACTGCACGCGGCCAGCGCCCCGGCCGGCACGCCTAGCGGTGAGGAAGTCCGTTGAGCGACAGCAAGAAGGCGCCGTACAGCGCCGGAGCCTGGGCCCTTGGCTGGGTCGTCTTCCTCGGATCCGGCTATGCGGCCTCTGTGCTGCTGAGCAATGCCTGGCAGGACTGCGACATCGGTATCAACGCATCAGCCAATCTTGGGGACCTCGTCGTGGCATCGACCTCTATGGCCATGGCCTCCACGTTGCTGTGGGGGCTCATGCGCAAGGTCACCGGCCGTCGCCAGTTGCTGCTTCCCCTATTCATGACCGCTGTCGCCGCCGCCCTACTGTGGCCCCTGATGGCGATCTGGCACGCGCCTGACGGTTATCCGGTCAGCTTCTGTGCGCCCGACAACGTGCCACCGTGGTGGCCGGATTGGCTTCCAGTGTGAGGCAGAAGGCGGTTTGCCTGCCCTGCCGCAGCATCTGCGTACTGGCCATAGCCACGGACTAGATGCGCCGCGACGGACTGAGTTTTCAACTACGCTACAACGGCCGCACACGTGGGCACACGACCACGGACGCCTGGGGGCAGTTCGCGCAGGTCACCGCGGGTCCGGTACCAGGTCGGACAGTCGCTCGCGTCGCGGGGAACGGCGGCGCCGGCCGCGCTCCAGCCCAGATCGAGGACTTCCCAGGTCTGCCGTCGCCCGCATACGGCGCCTCCCGAACCGGGGCCTCCAGGTTTCAAGCGCGGCCAGGTTTCTGGCGCGGCCGTACTGGACCCCTGCGAGACCCCACCGCCTCCCGTAGGGACAATGCCTGCTCCTCAGCACTGACGGCGGGCGATTGATCGATTTACGGTTGACTTTTATTCACACCGACAGCACGGAAAATGGGAGAATTCAGCGAGCGGATCTCACACAGGCAGCCATTTCGGCCACCAGGGCGGAACGTTGTCCGGAAAGCAAGAACTCACGCTGACCGGATAGCCATCGGGCGCGCGCCAGCCGGCCATCAGAGCCCAGTACATTCCCAGCGTGCCGAGCGCGGCCACAACCGTGGCCAGCACCAGACTTCTTCCGCCAAGCGCCCCGAACGCCATGGCCCAAATCAGCGCTGCCGCAGCCCAGAGGGCAACGAAAATGGGAATCAGAGACCAGAAATTCGCAGCGGCATTTATTCCGATTTCGCAGTCCCGCCAGGTCCTGTCAAGGACCCCAACGCCACCGGAGGCGGCAATGACTCCCACAACCGGACCTATCAGGCAACCGGTAAGACGACGAGCCGCCTGCATATCACCCGACAATTTCTGACATCCCTCCCCGCACGGAGACCAGCAGAGTCGTCCCGTGACTACAGCCGAAGACCTTCGCCCACCGCTTCATGGTTCCGACCGCCGAGCGGATCAGCACAGGCGCGTGCCACGGCCGTGCCAGATCGAGCGGTGAGCCGCGGTCAACGCCGGGCATCGCATGGCCATCAGGCAAGGGCGGCAGCGGACGATCTACCCAGGTCACGGCTGCACGTGGACGCCAACGCGCGGTGATTCCCAAGTTCAGAGCGCGGGTTCGATTCCCGTCACCCGCTCCGAAAGCGAAGGCCCAGGAAAGGGACGTAGTCCCCGACCTGGGCCGTTGTGTTGTCCGGACCGATTCAGGCGCCGCGCACCACCTCCGCACCACCTGCCCCCCTTCCGTCCGGTCAGCTTGCGCGCGTATGTCCGGACGGATGCGGTCCGCCGCGGATCCCACGCGGGCGGGTCCCGCCGAGACGGGTGCACGAACCGCATGGCTGAGGCAAGTGCGCTTCCTGCACCCGGGCCTTGCGCGTGGAGGTGATGTAACGGCTACGCGTGTTCGGCGCGTCTTCATAGGGGCGGACAGCCCCAGGATCGCGAACGGAGACCGAGCATGACGATTGCGGGACGCGGGCGCCTCATCAAGACGGCCATCGCAATGGCGGCTTTCCTCGGGGCGGCGCTCGCACAGACGGGAGGCGCCGCCGCGGCCGGAGGGAGGTGGGTCGCGGAGCCGGTGCCGTACCCCCAGGGTTATCTCTCGGACGTGACGCATCTGGACGCCCACACCACCTGGGCAGTCGGCAGCCGCGAGAGCACCGGCGCCCCGTACCACCCGGTACTGGTCGGCAAGGACGACCGCGACGGGCATGGGTGGAAGGTCATCCCCACCCCGGAGGACGGCCAGGACTACACCTATTTCCGGAACGTCGACGCCTCGTCACCGCAGGACGTGTGGGCCGTCGGCGGCGCCCTCTCCGGCACCTCCGCTCCCGCGGCCCATTGGGACGGCAGCTCCTGGCGGTCCGCGGACATCCCCGTACCGGAGAACAGCAGCGTGGACATGCGCGTCGCTGCCGTCTCCCCCACCGACGCGTGGGCCGCCGGCTGGTACAGCACCCCGGACGGGCAGAGCGGCGGGCCGCTGCTGCGGCACTGGGACGGCACCGCCTGGAACCCCGTGCAGGCGCCGGCGGACGCCGACATCATGAACATCATGGCGATCGAGGCCACGTCGGCGCACGACGTGTGGGTCACCGGCTTCTCCGACACCGACCAGCCGCGCGCGCTGCACTACGACGGGACCAGCTGGGCGCCGACCACGATCCCCTTCACCGGCGTGAACGGGGAGCTGTACGGCCTCGCCGCAAACGGGCCGGACGACGTGTGGGCAGTCGGGCGGACGCTGCTCGACGACAAGGACTGGGGGCACTCCCTCGTCATGCACTACGACGGCACCTCCTGGCACCAGGTCCCGGCACCGGACAAGGCAGGGCAGCTGATATCCGTGGCGGGGACCGGCGATGGCATCGTGGCCGGCGGAACGGACGTGGGCCGTACCGAGTCGATCACGCTGAGCGGGACGGCGGCCGGACTGTCGATGCGGGCCCTGCCGCCCGTCAAGGGCGTGGACCCCTTCGTGGACGGCGTCGACGCGACGGCAGACGGTACGGTCACCGTGGTCGGCATGGCAGGCACCAGGACCGCCGAACCGGCCGGCCCTCTGGTGCTCACCGGATCGCTGTGACGGCCCGTACGGGAGCGTGACGACGGGGTGCGGCACCGCGTACGGCGGCGGGCCGCACCCCCGCCATCACCCGTTTGCGCTCGCTCGGGCCGTTCCGAATCAGGTGCCGCGGGCTCGGAGCGCCCGGAGGGCGCGACGCCGTGACCCCGCTCCACAACCAAGGGTGCACGAAGGGCCCGCCCGAGGCCGGGCGGGCCCTTCGTCATCTCACGGGTACAGCTGTCAGGATTGCTGCTCAGCTCCTGACGGTGAAGTACTGCCAGGCACCCCAGGTGCTGGCATTGGTGTTGTCCTTGCTGCTGTGAACGTACTCGGCGGCCATGCGGAACTTGCTGTTGATCGCATTGCTCAGGCTCAGAGATCCAGCGCCGGCGCTGGTGGAGCTGAGGGCGTAACAGGGCGAGGTGGTCAGCGTGTGCCAGGCGCCGCTGTAGTACTGCTGCACCCGGTAGAGCACGCACTGCCCGGCCTTGTTGGGCGTGACCGTGACGTTGAGCTTCTCCTTGGCCGTGTGGTGGTAGACCCGGTAGAGGGTGCTCCCGTAGTAGGTGCTGGTGTAGTACCCGCTCAGCGTTTCGGCCACCTTGACGCGGTCATACACGGTCCGGGTGGCAGTGGCGGGGGCGTAGCGGTAGTCACCGGCGAAGACCGCGCTGAAGCCGGTGTTCCGGCTGAGCTTGTAGTTCGCCACCAGGTTCCCGTGGCTGTCCACCGTGCCGGTCTTGACCAGCGTCTTGGTGCCCCCGTAGGGCTGGGCGTAGATCGAGACGGTACGGCCGTTGTAGGTGGTGCCGAGGTGTGCGGTGACCGTGGCCGTCGCACCGTAGGAGTAGGTCGAGGCGTTGGTGGTCACCGACAGGGCCGAGGCAGTGCGCGAGACCTGGACGGTCGCCGACGCGGTGGAGCTCTTGTGGGTGGTGTCGCCCGGGTAGCTCACCGTGTAGGTGTTGTTGCCGCCGATGGCCGGGGTGTCGTGGATGGTGAAGCTGCCGTCCGCAGCCACCGTGGCCGTACCGATGCTGTAGCCGGCGGTGTGGGCCAGGTCCTTCTTGGCGAGCTGGACCGTCTCGCCGGCGGTGTACGGTCCGTTGGCCAGCGTGCCGGTGATGGTGAGCTGCGCCGTGCGGGCCGAGGTCGCCGGGGCGGTCAAGGTCATCGTGGAGGCCGCCTTGGCCACCTGGACGTCGTACGAGGCGTTCGCGGACAGGTGCTCGGAGTCGCCCTCGTACGAGACCCGGTAGGTGGTTGCCCCCTCGGTCGCCGGGGTGTCCGTGACGGTGAATCCGCCGTCGGCATCCGTGACGGCGTCCGGCAGAGCGACGCCGTCCGGATTCGCCGGGTCGACCCGGATCACCTTGACCTGCTGCCCAGCGGGAATCGGGTTCGCCGAGGTGAGCGATCCGGTCAGGGTGAGCTGCCGGGTCGGGACAGCTGTGGCAGGCCCGGTCAGGGTGAGCGCGGAGGCGGCCGCCTCGGGGTTGGACAGGACGTGCAGGGTGGGGTTGGCGCCGTAGGCGTCGGCCGTGACGGCGAAGAGCCGGCTTCCGTCCGGGGCCCAGGCGAGCCCGGAGCCGGCCAGTGTGCTGGATCCGAAGTCGTACGTGTTGACGGGGGACGACTGGTGGGCCCGGTAGACGTAGACGTCCTTGTCATAGGACGCGTTGCTGCCAGCAGCGACGGCGCCGTCCGGCGCGATCGCCACCGAGTTCGGGTAGGCCGTGCTGGGGTAGGTGCCGTCTGCCGAGAGGTCGGAGAGCTTGAGGACCTGGTGGTAGTACGGCGCTCCGGTCGCCAGCACCACGTCCTGACCGTCCGGCGTGATCTGCATGTCGCTCACGCTGCCCGAGTCCTGCAGCCAACGGCGCACGCCGACGACCGGACTGCCCGAAGACACGTCGTAGCGCGTCAGATAGGGCGGACTGGTGTCCTGGTCGGCGGCGAGGAGCACCCCCGGCGCCGACGGGTCGGCGGCCAGCGTCGGCGCGCTGTACCACCCGCTGGCGGTGTTGAGGGTGACGGTCGCCGGGTCGCTGCCGGTGTCTATCGAACCGATGTTGCCCTCGGCCGCCCCGCCGTAGCCGAACCAGAGCCTGCCGCCGGTGTAGGCGACGCTCCGGGGCTTGCTGCCGGCGCCGGTGCTGTAGCGGTGGGCCTCGTTCAGGGAGGTGGTGTCGATGGCCGAGATGGCGTCGCCGTTGTAGAGCGCCGCATAGACGGTGCCGCCGTCGGGGGACAGGGCCAGCCCGATCGCCCCGGGCTCGTTGTCGATGGTGCGGACAGTGACGCCGTCGTAGTCGGTCACCAGGATGGTGCTGTTACCGACGCCACTGCTGAAGAACAGGTGCTGGTGAGCCGGGTCGACCAGCATGCGCGAGTAGTGGGGCAGCGGCAGTGTCGCTGCGGTGTCGGCCCAGGCATTGCTGCTGAGGCCGACAGCGGTGGTGGTCAGCCCGGCGAGGAGGGATATCGCCGCCGTGAGCGAGACCTTCTTGAGGTGCATGAAGCTCCCTGTGAAGTAAACGGGAACAAGCATCCGGACGATAGCGCACGCTGCTGAACACTGCGGCAGCACGCCGACCGGTCTGCCGCCGGACCGCCGGTCCCGGCGGGTCGGCGAAACCCTCGGAGGGGGCACGGCTCGCCGTTCGCACATCGGCGTTGAAGCCCGTATCGGGTCGTGATGAATGGCCAGTTGGCCTTAGATGACGGTGAGTACGGGCACTCATGCGCGCGGTGACCGGCGTCCAGCAGGATGCGGGCATGCGATCGATATCCCTTCCGAAGCCCGGTGCCGTGACCGTGCTCGGCTGCATGGTGTTGTCCGGCTGCGGCACTCGGCACGCCGCCACCGATCGGACCCCCGCGGGAAGCGCGGTCTCGGTGGCGTCCACGCCCGATGCCGAGCACGGCGCCGACTCGGTGTTGCGGTTCCTTGAGCTGATCACCTCCATCACGCAAAGCTGCGCCCCGGACGTCCCCAACGGCAAAGGCGACGTGCCCGAACCCGAGGACCTGCCCGGTTGGGAAGGCACGCCCACACCGAGATATGGCCCGGGCGAGACCCCGCCGGGTGTTCCGAAGGCCGAGGGCGACATACCGGCGCCTCTGGATGATTCCGAGCCGCCGGAGCCGAGCCCTGAGTCCCCCAGGTCCGAGCCGGTCGAGGAGGTGCCGCTGACCGCTGCCGAGACGTGCAGCGGGGGCCGGCACGCAAAGCGCGTCAGCGAGGCGTTCAAGAACACGAAGACGACGAACTACCGGGCGCTGCACAAGAAACTGACGGGCTTGGGCTACCCGGCGTCGCGAATCCACCGGATGCCGAACCGTGCGGGCGCGCCCTGCGCGAGGCTTGACCTGCGCTTCATGGGCGACCACTTGGCGCTGGAGGTCACCGGCACCAGCAGCGGGGTGACAGCCGAAGCGTTCGGGGCTTCGGAGGAGGTGCGCGTGCAGGTGACCGAGGTCCAGCGGCAGCCGAAGCCGAACGCGCCCGCGTCCTGACCGGACCGCACAACCGGGGTGCGGTGGCATGTGCGGCCGGCCCCTGACCGCTGTGGGTGGTCAGGGGCCGGTTGGTGCCGGTCACGCGGAAGGCGTGGGATTCGCCCCGCAGTGACGGTCGCCCGTCGCGGCGGGATGATCCGCCCTCGGAACAGGGCCGATCCTGGCGGCATTCGGGAAATCGAGAGACACCCGGTCATGTCTTGGCAATCTCTGCCGGCTCGCCATAGGTTCGCGATCTTGCTCGCGTTAGGGTGCCACCACTGATCGTGCAGGTACCTGGGGGGCCTTCGTGAAGCTCGCGCGATTCTCGCTGCCTACAGCCGCGACGGCGCTCTTGGGACTGACGACCGTCGTCGGTCCCGGCGCGGCCGACTCGTACGCGGAGTCGGCCGTACCGCTGCCGATCGCGCACTTCTCGCACATCCTCGTGGACGGTCCGCACGGGCACCTGTTCATCAGCGGGGGCGCCGGCACCGAGGGCATTCTCGTCACCGACCTCGACGGCCGGAACCCGACGACGATCGGCGGTGAGCCCGGTGCCACCGGGCTCGTCCTCTCCGATGACGGATCCGCGCTGTACGCGGCCCTGCCGGAGCAGGACGCGATCGCGGCGATCAGCACGGAGAACCTGACCGAGTCGGCTCGTTACGTCACGGGCGCGGGCACCCGCCCCGACTCCCTGGCCGTCGCCGGCGGCACCCTCTGGTTCGGGTACGGCACGGCGGGCGCCGGCGGCATCGGGTCCGTCGACGGGGCCGGTACGGTCACCCTGGGCCAGGACTCGGGCAGTTGGGCCGGGGCGCCCGTGCTGGCGACGACCCCGACGCCCTCCGGCGTACTCGCGGCCGCCGCGCAGACCGGCGACACCTCCGCCCTCGTCACGTACCAGACCACGGATGGCGCGCTGACCCGGCAGGCGGCGAGGACGCTGCCCGTCCCCGACCTGAGCGACCTCGCGGTCACGGCGGACGGGCTGCACCTGGCGGTCGCGTCATGGGGGAACGCCGGCCAGTACCGGTACCGCACCTCGGATCTGGCGGCCGACGGGCGATTCGCCACCTGGGTGGCCGCCAAGGCCGTCGCCGTGGCCCCGGACGGCACCATGGCCGGATGCGCCTGCGGCGACTACGCCTTCGACGCGTTCCCGGAAACGGGCGAGGGCTACTACACCGAGTACGCCTACCCCTCCAAGGTGCGCCAGGCCGCGCACGGCCTCGCCTGGGCTCAGGACGGGAGCCGGCTCTACGGTGTGGGCGTGGACGCCTCCGGGGGCACGCCGACGCTCCAGATAGGCCGCGCCCCGGAGACCGCGCCGGTCAGGCTCTACGGAAGCCAGGCCACTCCCCTCGCCCCCGGCGAGGCCTATTCGTTCCGGGCGGGGTTCTCTTCGGGCCTCGACCTCGCCGACGGTGAATCCCTGATGCCCGGCACCGTGCGGATCACGCGCTACGACGACGCCGATCCGGACGGCGTGCTCATCGCGAACCCGACGACGACCCCGGTGAACAATGCCGACCTCTTCGGCTCGTACCGCGTCGACGGCACCGCCCCGCTCACCGGCACCTTGAGCTTCCGCGTCGAATACTCCGGAAGCGGGCACTACGCCCCGGCGGACCAGACCTTCGACGTCCCCGTCGCGAAGTACGCGCCCACCGTGACGCTGACCGCGCCCTCCTCCAGCGGACGTGCGACGCCGATGGCCGTGACCGGGCAACTGAGTTGGCCGCATGCGCATGTGACGACCGGCGCGGTCCACGTCGTCAAGACCGATCCGGCGCACCCGTCCGGCTACCCGGTGGGCACCGTGCCCGTCACCGCCGACGGCGCCTTCGCCTTCCACGACACCCCGCAGGCCGGCGGCACGAACACGTACGCCTTCACCTACGGCGGTGGCACGTCCTACCTCCCGGTCACGGCGTCGGCGAAGGTGGAGGTGTCCCGGGCCACGCCGGGCCTGAGTGTGGCGACCGACGCGAAGTCCTACCGATCCGGCGCGACCGCCGAGATCACCGCGCATCTGGGGACCACGTACAACTCCCGTGCCGTGACGCTGTACGCCCAGCCCGCGGGCAAGTCCCGGACGCAGCTCAAGAGCGGCGAGGTCGACGCGCACGGCAACCTCGTCGCGTACTACAAGGTCACCCGCAATACCGTCTTCACCGCGGCCTTCTCCGGTGACTACCGCTACGCGCCGCGTACCGTGACCAGGAGTACGACCCTCACGCCGGCGGTCAGGACCGAGACGCAGTATCCGCTCGCGACCACCCGCATCGGTTCCACCACGTACCAGGTCTTCTACAAGTCCGAAGTCAACATGGGCTTCGATCTCAAGGTGACGCCGCATCAGTCCGACGGCTGCATGTCGGTGTACCTGGAGCGCAACTACTCGGGGGCGTGGCACCCCGTCGCCTCGCAGAGTTGCGTGCCCTTGTACTCCGACGGCTGGTACGGCTACGGCCGGGCCCTGAAGCTCTTCGCGAACAACGGCCACTACCGCATCCGCGGGCACTACACGCCGCCGGCCAAGGGCGCGCAGACCGGCGGCGTGTGGAGCAAGTGGACCTATCTCACGGTCCGCCCCGGCAGCCCGTCGTGAGGCCGGCCCCCGGGCGTGGCGCCATGCCCGGGGCAGGATGCGATCCGCTATGTCCGGAATTAGGATGTTCAGGTGACATGCCTCTCTCCATCGAAGCGGGAGTGAGAGATCGTGCCGACCTACATCACGCTGCTGAGCTGGACCGACCAGGGGATCCGCGCCTACAAGGACACGGCCGAGCGGGCCGATGCCTTCGGCGCCGCGCTGCAGGAGCTCGGGGGGAGGCTCGTGAGCATCTACTGGACCGTCGGTCCGTACGACCTGGTGGCTGTCGTCGAGGCCCCCGACGACGAAACCGCCGCCGCGGCGCTCCTGCGGCTCGGCGGGGTGGGCAACATCCACAGCACGACCCTGCGGGCCTTCGACCGGAACGAGATCGAGGGTGTCATCGCCAAGGCCACCTCCGTCTGAGCACCGGCGAGCCCGTGGCCGGCGCCCCGGCCCGGGGGCGGGCTGCCCGCACTTGTGCGGCCGGTCCGTGCCCCACGTCGCCGCCGGTCGGCGATAACATCCTCATGTGCGTTGATCTTCCGTGCGATGCCCGCTGAGCACCCCCTCGCCTACGACGCCTTCGCCGAACTGGCCGCCGCCGATTCCGCCGTTGTCGGCCACGTCCTCAAGGGGTCCCAGGCCCATGAGGGCATGAGCACCGAGTACTCCGACCACGATCTGTACGTCGTCCTCGCGGACGACGCGACAACGGATCTCAGCCGGTTCTCGGGCCTGCGCACCCCCGGCCTCGACCTCGTCGTCCTCTCTCTCGCCGAGTTCCGCTCGGCCGGGATGCCTGGTTTCGAGCGCTACGCCCTTGCCCGCGCCCGGATCGTGCCCGACCGGCTCGACGGAGGCATCGCCCGGATCCTGGCCGACAAGGCCCGGCTCGGTGCCGACGAAGCACTCCGGGAGGTCGGCCACTGGCTCGACGCCTACGCCAACTCCCTCTACCGCTCGGTCAAGAACGACCGGCACGGCCACTCGCTTGCCGCCCGCCTCGACGCCGCCGACAGCATCCGCTTTCTCCTGGAACTGCTCTTCGCTCTCGATCGTCGCCCCCGCCCCTACAACAAGTACCTCGGCTGGGAACTCGCCCGGTACCCGCTCCCCGGCTGGGACACCGACCTGCTGCCCCGTTCCGCGGACCGCATCTCACGAACGGGAGACGTACCCCTGCAACGGCGGCTCTTCGCCCGTGTCGAGAGAGCGGCCAGGCGGGCCGGGTACGGCGCGGTGCTGGACGCATGGGGCGACGACCTTCGCCTGATGCGCTCGCAGTAGAACCCGTCACCCGCTGCGGCGGAAAGCCCCGGGCGGGCAGCCCGGGGCTTCCCTGCCGGCTGGACCGCGCAGGGTCCCGTGCCCGCGGGCCGCCGCAGCTCGGGCAGCGCGCGGGCGTCGGGAGTTCCGGCGGACGTGCCGCCGGCACCGTGCTCAGGCGACCGGGGCAGGGGCCTCCGGGGCGGGGGCCTCGGGGGCCGATGCGACCGGGGCGGCGGGCGCGGCCGGAGCCGGAACCGCGGCGGGCGCGGCAGGGACGGGAGCGGGGGCGGCGGCCGCGGCGGCCTCGGCCGCCTGGGCCTCGGCCGCCTCCGCCGCCTCTATCTCGGCGGTGTGGCGGACGACGAACGCCTCGCCGAGCACCTCGTGAGCCTCCCTCAGGTGGTCGAGTTCGACCTCCCCGTTCTCGGCCACGTGACCCTCGAGTGCCTCGAACATGCGCTCCACCGGCTCGTGGGAGCCGCCGAGGCGCCGCTCGGCGTAGACCGCGATGCCCAGCTTCAGGAAGAGCTCGGCCGTGCGGCGGTTGACGGTGAAGTCGTGGATGGCGTCGCCGCCCGCGTCCACGCCCTTCTCGATGACCTCGAGTGCCTTCTTGATGAAACTCACGCTGTGCTCGCTCCCTGTACGTACATGCCTGTCCGGTACTGCCCGGTTGCCGACCGGGCGCCCCGCGACCCGGGGCGCGCCGGTACGCGATGACCTTAAGACACGTCCCAGCCGTCGCGCATGGGCCCAACTGCCCTTTTCACCAGGGCGGATACGGCCGGATGGGACGACGGACACGAACTCGGGCACAGGTGCCGGGAACGGGCCGTGGCGGAGGCCGGAATTCCCTTCACACGACGGTCACGAAACGCGGTCCCCGTCCGGTGGAAGGGCCCCGGGCGGTGCGCCCGGGGCCCTTCGCGCCGCGGCCGCGGGAGGGGTGCCCGGGACCCTCAGCGGGCCGCCGCACTGTCGATCCAGGCGACGACGGCGCTGACCGTGGCGTCGTCGAGGCGGCGCGCGATGGTGTGCACCGCGTCGCTGTCCCCGGGGAGCGGGGGCACCCCGGCCGCGATGAGCGCGGCGTGGAGCTCGACCCAGCGCGCGTCGACGGCGGCCAGGCCGTGGGCGCCCAGCGGGACGGCGGCCGGCGGGGCGGGGAAACGGTCGCCCCCCAGTGACCGCTGCGGAGTATCGAGAAGGCTCATGGTGTTTCCTCTCGGATCTCGGACGTTGTCGACCGGACTCGCCGTGCAGGACAACCCCCGTCGGCCCGCCGGTTGCGTCCCGCCCCCGACTTCACCCGTCCGGCCGCCACGCCGTGGCCGCTTCGGCCAAGGGGCTGACATTTCCGGGTCCGGCGTCGCGGGCGGCACCGCACGGGGCATGGGCTACCTCAGAGCACGCGCCCGCTGCCCACGGAAGGTTTCGGATGATCGACAGGCGGACCTTCGGCACGATCGTCGGCACGGGAGTGTTCGCGGCCTCACTGGCCGGGCTCGCCACGGCGTGCTCGACGGCCACGTCCGAGGAGAACAAGCCGGTGCCACCCGCTCCGGGCCCGGGGAAGGAACGACCGGGGAACGCCCCCGCGTTCGGCCCGCTGAAGCACGTGCGGGCCGGGGTGCTGGACATCGGCTACGCCGAGGCCGGACCGGCCGGCGGCCCCGCGGTGATCCTGCTGCACGGCTGGCCCTACGACATCCACAGCTACGCCGCCGTGGCGCCCCTGCTGGCGGCGAAGGGCTACCGGGTCGTCGTCCCGTACCTGCGTGGTCACGGGACGACGCGCTTCCTCTCGCCAACGACGCCGCGCGACGCCGAGCAGGCGGTGTTCGCCCTCGACATCGTGGCGCTGATGGACGCCCTGGGGATCAAGAAGGCGGTCCTCGCCGGTTTCGACTGGGGTTCGCGGACCGCCGACATCATCGCGGCGCTGTGGCCGGAGCGGGTCAAGGGCCTGGTCTCCGTGACCGGCTACCTGATCACCAACCGTGCGGCGAACAAGCAGCCGTTGCCGCCGAAGCTCGAATGGGCGTGGTGGTACCAGTACTACTTCTCCACCGAGCGGGGCCGGCTCGGGCTGGAGCGGTACCGGCGCGATCTGGCCCGGCTCGTCTGGAAGTTCAACTCCCCGACCTGGGGCTTCGACGACGCCACGTTCGACCGCACCGCGGCGGCCTTCGACAATCCGGACTACGTCCCCATCGTCATCGGCAACTACCGCTGGCGGCTCGGTCTGATCGAGGGCGACCCGCGGTACGACGACATCGAGGCGCGGCTCGCCCGCGGGCCGGTCGTCACGGTGCCCACGATCACCCTCGACGGCGCGGTCGATCCGTTCACTCCGCCGGGGAACGGCTCGTCCTACCGCCGCAAGTTCACCGGGCCGTACGCGCACCGGACCCTGCAGGGCATCGGTCACAACGTGCCGCAGGAGGCACCCGAGGCCTTCGCGCGAGCCGTGGAGGACGTCGGCCGCCTCTGAACGGCCGAACGGCGCCTGCGGCCGGGCGCGGGGGCCCGGCCGCAGGCGGCGGTCAGTGGTCGTCGCCGCCCCGTCGGCGAGGAACCGGGCGTCCGGCTCCTCGCCCCCGGCCCGTCAGCGCGCGACGGCCGCGGTCGGCTTGCTGGTGGCGGAACCGCTGCTGTGGCCGGTGCGTGCGGCGGTCACCTTGACCGTGATCTTCTTGCCGTGCTGGGCGGACTTGAGGACCAGCGTGGACTTGGTCGCCCCGGAGATCGCCGTGCCGTTCGCGTACCACTGGTAGCGGTAGGAGGTCGGAGCGGGCGTCCAGGTGCCGTGCGAGGCGGTGAGAGTGCGGCCCACCTTGGCGGTGCCCGAGATCGCCGGCGGCGTGGTGGCCTTCGGCGCGGCCCCCTTGGCGACCGTGACAGCGGACGTCGTCGCGGTGCCGTCGAGATGGCCGGCGCGACGGGCCGTCACCGTCAGGGAGAGCTTCTTCCCCAGCAGCGACGCCGGCACCGTGTACGTGGACCCGGTGGCCCCGGAGATCGCCTTCCCGTCGGCCCTCCACTGGTACGCGTACGAGGTCGCCCCGGGCGACCAGGCGCCGGGAGCAGCGGTGAGCTTGACGCCGACCCGCACCGTTCCCTTGACCGCCGGCGGCGTGGTGGCCTTCGGGGCGGCCCCCTTGGCGACCGTGACCGCGGACGTCGTCGCGGTGCCGTCGAGATGGCCGGCGCGACGGGCCGTCACCGTCAGGGAGAGCTTCTTCCCCAGCAGCGACGCCGGCACCGTGTACGTGGGCCCGGTGGCCCCGGAGATCGCCGTGCCGTCGGCCCTCCACTGGTACGCGTACGTGTCAGGGGTGGGGGACCACGTGCCGGGAGCCGCCGTGAGCTTCTCCCCGACGCGCACCGTGCCCTTGACCGAGGGGGCCTCGGTGTTGGCCGGCGGCGCCGGCGGGGTGACGGTGAAGCCGCCGCGCTGGTACTCCCAGCCGTCGTGGGTGATGACGCTGAGGTCCCAGTCGCCCGGAGCGGCCCCGTCGAGGTCCAGGACGGCCTTCAGGGTCCTGCGGTCAGCCGACACCGAGACGGTGGTGGACTCGATCTTCACGCTTCCGCCGGACCGGCTGAGCCGGACCCTGTCCTCCTCGTGCAGGGCGGTCCCCGTCACGGTGACGGTGGTCTTCCCGCCACTGGCACCGGTGGCCGGGGTCACCCCGGTGACGCTGACCGTCTCCGTGCCGCAGCGCGAGGACTTGCAGACCAGTTCGGCCCGGTAGGACGTGTGCGATGCCTTCTCCGGGAGGCCGAGGACGAAGACGCTCGGGGTCGTCTCCCCCGTGTACGGCTCGTTCACCGAGCACTCGTACCCGTCGGAGACGTACCGTGCGCAGCCGTTGTCGCGGCTCTTGTCGTACAGGGCGGGCACCGCGGTCTCGGCGGCGCCGTCCGTGTCGGTGACGGGGACCCGGAAGTAGTCGTTGAAGGCGGTGGGCAGTGCCGCGCAGACGGCGGTGTGCTGCTCGTCGAGATCGCACAGGCGTTCCGCAGGGGGACACGGCTTTTGGCGTCCCGGTCCGCACGGCGAAGGGACGCGATCACATCAAGCCGCGGTTCTCCCGGGCGGGCACGCGCACGACGGACGTGACGACATGCGCCGCCCACCGGCGCGGGGTTCCGGGACCGTACCCGCCACGAGCCCGGGACGGCGGGCCGCGCGGGCCCGCCGTCGCGGTACGTCAGGTGACGATGCCCAGTTGGCGCAGCATGCCGAGTTCGTCGCTGCTCCCCCAGCGCTCGACCATCTTCCCGTCCTCGAACCGGCTGATCTGCATGCCCCGGTAGCTCACGGTCCGCCCCGTCGGGGGGTGGCCCATCAGTTCGCCGAGGTTCGTGCCCGTGACGGTGTACGCGAAGGCGATCTCGTTGTCGGTGGCCATGACGTGCTCGACCTCGATGTGCAGATCGGGGAAAGCCCGCCGCATCGCACCGAACATCTCCTCGTACCCCTCCGGCCCCGGCGTCTGCCCCGGGGCGGGGTCGTGGTCCACCGAGGCGGACGCGACGTACGCGTCGAGTTCGCCGAGGTGGCCGCTGTTCACCGCTGTTCCGAAGCTTTCCAGGACGGAGAGGTTGTCGCTGCGGGACATGCCGCGCTCCTTGCGGTCGCGATCTCGGGCGCCCGGGGCGCCCCTTCCTCCCTTCCACCGTAGGCGCGACGCCCGGGACCGGCCTGCCGGGGCTCAGCCGACGCAGGATTCCTTGTCGGCGTGCGACTGCGGGATGTCGGCCGGGGGCTGGTCGGGGTCGGCGAGCGGCGACCCCGCGCCCCGGTAGTCGGCGCCGAGGGTGAGCGTCATGTTCGCGCGGGGTGCCGCGTCGGCCGTACCGGGGTGGAGGGCGGTGGCCGGCAGGCCCATCATCGCGGCGAGGGCGCGGGCCTGGTCGGCCTGGTCGGGCGCGTACTCCAGGGTCGTGTGGTCCTGCTTCCCGCCGGGGGCGTTGCCGCCGTTGGTCGAGTGGTTGACGCCCTTGCTGTTCTGCAGCCACGTCAGGGTCGTCTGCGCCGCGTACTGGGGGCCGCCCCCGTTGTAGACGATGACGCGGACCTGCGACGGGTCCGCCTTGGTCCCGCGGAGCTTGGCGTCGGCCGCGGTCGCGGGCTTCTTCTTGACCGTGGTCAAGGAGACGTCGTTCTTCATCGCCTTGAAGAGCGCGGGCGCCCTCGTCTGGTCCACGACGACCGTCGCGTGGACCTTCACCTCGGCCGGGTTGTCGACGACAGGGAGCGTCGTGAAGGTGATGTGCGCGGGGTCGACCCGGCTCAGGTCCTTGGCCAGGTCGGTGAGCTTCCCCACGCCGCCGATGCCGGTGTCCACGGTGAGCGAGCTGGTGGCCGCGTTCGCCAGCTTGAAGAGCTTCGCCGGGTTGCTGAGGGTGTCACCGGACTTCATCTGCCGGATCATCGAAGCCAGGAACTGCTTCTGGAGGTCGATGCGGTCCAGGTCGCTGCCGTTCTTCAGGGAGTGGCGGGTCCTGACGAAGGCCAGGGCCTTCTCGCCCTGGACCCTGTTCGGCCCCTCCGGCAGGTCCAGGTGGGATCCCTCACCGTCGGAGGTCGTGTCGTGGATGGCGTGGGTGAGGCAGATCGGCACCCCGCCGACGGCCGTGGAAAGGGTCTTCACGGCCTCGAAGTTGACCAGGATGAAGTGGTCGATGGGCAGGCCGGTGATCTTGGTGACGGTCCGCATGGTGCAGCCCGGGTCGCGGCCCTCCTGGCCGAGGCTCTGGTTGAAGCGCGGGTTGGACGTGGTCCTGGGCGTGCCGGGGATGGTCTTGGTGGAGCCGTCCTTCTGCTTGGTGGGGCAGGCCGGGATGTCGGTGACCAGGTCGCGCGGAATGCTCATCGCGGTCGCGTTGGACCGGTCCTTGGCCACATGGAAGAGGATCGTGGTGTCGGCGTGTCCGAGGCTTCCGGCGTCCCCGTACTTCGCGCCGAGACCTATGCGGCTGTCGGTCCCGATGACCAGGATGTTCACCGCGTCCTGGCTGGTCGCCTTCTTGCTGCCCGCCGTGCCGACGTCCACGGTGGTGATGTTGTTGTCGAAGTGCCGGTACAGGAAGTAGGCGCCGGCGCTGCCCGCGAGCAGCACGAATCCGAGCGTGCCCGCGGTCCACATCAGGACCTTCCGCTTCGTGGACCGCCTGGCCTTGCGGGACGCCGGTGCCCCGTCGCGGCGGCGCCCACCGGGCTCCGGGACGGGCCGCTGCTCCTCGCGGCGCGCACGCCGTCCGCCCTGCCGGGGCACCCTGGGGGCCGGGGGGGCGTCGGAGTCCAGCCGCAGCCGGTAGGTACCGGTCTCCGGGTCGAGGACCCACTGGTCCGCGGGGTCGATGTTCCTGTCACCTTGCGTGTCCACGGTCGTCCGGGTCCTCCGTCTGTGCCCCGAGGCGCCGCCCCCATGGCGCTCGATCGTCGCTTGTCCGGTCCTGCGTTCGCCCGCGGTAGGCCCGGGGCATCCGTTCAGACATCCGAATACGGCGCATGGTTGCGCTCGCGCGATCAACTCCCCCGGCGGGCGGGCGATTCGGACGGGCCCGGGCGGCACCGCGAGCACAAGCGACCCGGGCCGCGGGTCCCGGTGGCGGCGGGATTCCATGGCGATTGAACCGATGCCGCCGCCGGGCCGTACAAGGTACGGCGGTCCCGACCCCGAGCCTGGCCCGCCGTGCCATCACCGGGCTACGCAGGGAAGGACTTTCGGGGTGTCGCTCTTCACAGGCTCTCACCAGCCGGGCAAGACGGACGAGGAACAGGCGGCGGAGGGCGACCCGCCGGACGGGACCGCGCCGGAACCGGACGCGGCCGGCGAGGGGCGGCCGGCGGATCCGGACGGGGCGACCGGCTGGCGCGCCCGGCACCCGGACGCGGCCCGGGCCCTGCGGTGGACCACCACCGGACTGGCCGGTGCCCTGGTGTTCTGCGCCCTCCTCGTACCCAACGCGCTGCCCTGGATCACCGTCGTCTCCTTCCTTCGCATCCCGGTGGAAGGGGTGTGCGGCGCGGCGCTGCTGCTCGTGCTGCCGGGCCGGGCGCGTCAGATCGCGGCCGTCGTCGCCGGGCTGGGCCTGGGGCTGTTCACCGTCATGAAATTCGTCGACATGGGCTTCTACGCCGCGCTCACCCGGCCGTTCGACCCGGTGCTCGACTGGATCCTCCTCGACGACGGCGAGGCGTACCTCAGGGACACCTCCGGCCGGGCCTACGCGATCGCCGCCGTCGTCGGAGCGGTGCTGCTGGTGCTCCTCGTGCTCGCCCTGATGACGCTGTCGGTCGTCCGGCTGAGCCGGCTCATGGCCCGCCACAGCGGCGTGGCGACCCGCGCCACGCTGGTGCTCGGGACCGCCTGGGTCCTCTGCGCGCTCCTGGGCGTGCAGATCGACGGTTCGGACGTCGCCTCGAAGAGCGCCGCCGCCCTCGTGCGGGACCGGGTGAAGCAGGTGCGCACGACGTTGAACGACCAGAAGGAGTTCACCCGGCTCGCGGCCCACGACGACTTCCGGAACACCCCGGACGACCAGCTGCTCACCGGACTGCGCGGCAAGGACGTCATCTTCGCGTTCATCGAGAGCTACGGGCGCAGCGCGATCGAGGACCCGTCCATGGGCCCGGCGGTCGACGCGACCCTCGCGAAGGAGACCGACGGGCTGCGCGCGGCCGGCTACTCCTCCCGCAGCGGCTGGCTGACCTCACCCGTGGCGGGGGGCGGGAGCTGGCTGGCCCACTCCACGTTCCTGTCGGGCCTGTGGGTGGAGAACCAGCAGCGCTACCGCTCGGTCACCTCGAGCGACCGGCTGACGCTCACCGACGCCTTCAAGCGCACCGACGCCTGGCGCACGGTCGGCATCATGCCCGGCGTGACCCGGTCCTGGCCGGAGGGGACGTTCTACGGCCTCGACCACGTCTACGACTCCCGCGATCTCGGCTACCACGGCCCCAAGTTCAGCTGGGCGCCCGTGCCGGACCAGTACAGCCTGCGGGAGTTCGAAAAGCTGGAACACGGCAAGCCGCACGACAAGCCGCTGATGTCGGAGATCATCCTCGTCTCCAGCCACCGCCCCTGGGCGCCCATCCCGAGGATGGTCGGCTGGGACCAGATAGGCGACGGATCGATCTACAACGAGATCAACAAGGAGGGCTACACCCCCGAGTACGTGTGGCAGGACCCGGACCGGGTGCGCACCGAGTACCGGCGTTCCATCCAGTACTCCGTGACCAGCCTGGTCGAATACGTGAAGAAGTACGGCAACAAGAACACCGTCCTCGTCTTCCTCGGCGACCACCAGCCCGCCACCGCGGTCACCGGGGAGAACGCGAGCCACGACGTGCCGGTCGCGATCGTCGCCCACGACAAGGGCGTACTGGACCGGATCTCCGGCTGGGGCTGGTCCGACGGGCTGCGGCCCGCCCACGACGCGCCGGTCTGGAAGATGGACAGCTTCCGCGACCGCTTCCTCACCGCGTACGGATCCCGGCCCACCCCCTGACCGCCGCCCGTGCCGCCGACGGCGCCGTCCACAGCCTGTGGACGGCGCCGTCGCGCGCTCAGCCCTGGCGGGCCCGCTCCGCGAGCCAGTCCAGCGCGGCCGTGGCGGAGCCGAGGACCGAGATGTGCCCCTCGCCCGGCCGCAGCCACAGCTCCGCCGCGGGGCAGTTCCGGGACAGCCACTCGCCGTGCGCGGCGGGCACCATGCGGTCCGCCCCGCCGTGCAGGACCAGCACCGGCGCCGCGGCCCGCGCCGGGTCGAAGCCCCACGGCGCGACGTAGGCGAGGTCGTCGTCGACCATGCCGCCCGGGTCGCCCTCCAGCGCCTTGCCCGCGACGGCCCCCAGCCACCCCCACTCCCCCGCGAGCGCGGCGTGGTCCTTCGCGGTGAAGAGCTCGGGGTCGAACTCGGCGACGGCCAGGTGCTCCTCGAGCGCCGGCCGCCCCCGGGCGGCGGCGCCCAGCTCGATCACACCGGACGGCCCCATCCCCGCGAACCAGTCGAGCCCCTCGGCGCCGAACGGCGCCAGGCCGGACGCGGCGGCCACGGCCAGGACGCGGTCCGGCAGCAGGGCGGCGCACGCCAGCGCGTGCGGCCCGCCGCCGGAGTGGCCCATGACCGCGAAGCGGCCGATGCCCAGGGCGTCGGCGAGGGCGGCCGAGTCGGCGGCCGCCGAGGCGACGTCCCGGCCCGGGCGGCGTGCCGAACCGCCGTATCCCGGCCGGTCGTACGACACCCAGCGGATGCCGCGCGCGGCGGCGGCCGCGAAGAGCGGCTCGGGGGGCGTGCCGATGTTGGGCGTGCCGTGCTGCCAGAGGACGACGAGGTCCCCCGGGCCGCCCGCCCCGCCCGTACCGGTGTCGTACACGTGCAGCGTCCGCCCGTCGGCGAGTTCGAGATCCGTCTCCGTCACCATCCGGCCGAGTCTAGGAGCGGGCACCGACACCGCACCCGGACGAACGACCCGTCACCGGGGCCGCGGGAAACCTCCTCCCCAACTGCCGCGGCCATCAACTACGCTGCGCCTGCAGCCGCGCCTTTCACTCCGTCTTCGCACGGGCGGCGTTCGGGTGCCGCGCGGCCCGGCTCATCACCCGGTCCGTCCACCGGGCTTCCCTGTGGGGGTGCGAATCCGCGGACCGGAGGGGTCAGCCGCGTACGTCCGCCGCGAGGGTGTCCAGCGAGACCTGCCACAGCCGCGCGGCCGCGTCCGGGTCCAGCGCGTGGTCCGCGACGCCGCCGGAGGTGCCGGGGATGTGGCGGTGGGCCTCGGCGCAGTCCTCGAAGTAGCGTCCGCCGACGCATTCGTACCGGGGCGAGGTGGCGACCAGCACGGTGGTCGCGGCCCCCTGCTGGGGGGTCTTGAAGGTGTGGCCGCGCGACGCGGCGGCCGCGTCCAGGGCCTCCCGGGTGAGGTGGCGGGACAGGTTGGTGCCCAGGACCGCCCCCGGGTGGACCGCGTTCACGGTGATGCCGTCGGCGGCCCAGCGGTGGCTGGCCTCCACGGCGAAGAGGACGTTGGCGGTCTTGGACTGGGCGTAGGCGAGGCCGGGGTCGTACGGGCGCCGGTGGAAGTGGATGTCGTCGAAGTGGACCGGGCTGCGCAGGTGGGCGACCGAGCTGAGGGAGACCACGCGGGCCCGGCCGGCGGCGGCGAGGGCCCGGTGCAGACCGGTGGCGAGGGCGAAGTGGCCGAGGTGGTTGGTCGCGAACTGCAGCTCCCAGCCCTCGGGCGTGCGCGTCTCGGGGGTCATCATCACGCCGGCGTTGTTGACGAGGATGTCCAGGGGACCGTGCCAGGCGGCCGTGAAGGCCGCCACGGAGCGCTGGTCGGCGAGGTCGAGCGGGGCGACCAGGACCCGCCGGCCGCCGGTGCCGGCGCCGATGTCGGCGGCCGCCCGCTCACCGGCGGCGGTGCCCCGGACCGCGAGGGTGACCTCGGCGCCGGCACCCGCCAGGGCCCGGGCGGTCTCCAGGCCGATGCCGGAGGCCGCGCCGGTGACGACGGCACGGCGGCCGGTGAGGTCGATGCCGCCGACGACCTCGGCGGCGGTGGACTGTGCGGTGAAGCCGGAGCCGGTCATGGGAGTGCCTTCCTCTCGGCGGTGCGGTGGTGCCACCCCTTCCAGGCAACCACCGCACGCCGCCCGCGGCGCCCCCGGACGGGGATCAGTGCAGCGCGCTCTTCACCCGCCACTGGTCCCAGTCGAGGTTCCAGTCGCCGAAGCCGTTGTTCGCGGCGACCGTGCCCTTGGCCTCGGCGCCCTTGATCTCGAAGGGGTCGCCGACGCGCACCTGGGAGTACAGCCACTCCGCGTCGGCGTCGCTCATCCCGACGCAGCCGTGGCTGCGGTTGGCCCGGCCGAAGAACGCGGCGTTCCAGGGGGCGGCGTGCGCGTACATCCCGGACCAGGTCAGCCGGATCGAGTCGTCGACCATCTCGTCGTAGGACTTGCCGAGGCCGACGGTCTCGGAGTTCATCCGGACCGTGCCCTCCTTGGCCAGCACCACCGCCGTGCCGCGCCAGGAACCGGTGTTGGGGCCGGGGGTGCCGCCGGAGACCGGGACCGTGCGCACCGTCCGGCCGTCGCGCTGCAGGGCGAGCCGCTTGCTGTCGAGGTCGACCTTGACCACCTGCCGGGCCCCGACGGTGAAGCCGGCCTTGTAGTCGCGGACGAACCAGCCGCCGGTGCCGGAGTCGGTGCCGTTCAGGCGGGCGTTCAGGGTGACCTTGGTGCCGGGCCGCCAGTAGTCCTTGGGGCGCCAGTCCACGCGGTCCCGGCCGGAGTAGTCCGTCAGCCAGCCCCAGGAGCCCTCGGTGCCGTTGGAGGTCGTGACCTCCAGCTGCTTCTCGACGGCGGCCTTGTCCGTCACCGGGTTGTCGAAGACCAGGGAGATCGGCTGGGCCACGCCCACGGTGGTGGCGTCGCCGGGCCGCCAGTCCACCTTGTTGACCTTGCCCGCGGCGGCGGTGGTGAAGCTGGACTCGGCCTTCCCGGTGGTGCCGCCGGCGGTGCGGGTGCCGGCCTCGACGGTGTACGAGGCGCCGGGCACGACGTTGCGGTCCGAGGTCCAGGTGCGGCGGTCCGTGGACAGGGTTCCGGTCAGCCCGCCACCGGGCCCGGTGACGGTGACCGCGGTGAGGGTGCCGCCCCGCGCGACGACCCGGACGGGCTCGCCGGCCCGCACCCGCCCGCCGTGGGGTGTGACGGTGACGGTCGCCGGCCGCTCCTTCTCCTGCCCTTCGCCGCCGGCCGCGTGGGTAGCGGCCGGCGCAGCGCCCGAGCAGGCGGTGAGCAGGGCGGTCAGCGCGGCGGCGGCCGCCGTGGCGGCGGTGCGCAGGCGTGCCTGGCGTATCGGGCCCACACGTTTCCGGGACAACGAAGACCTCCGGGAAGGACGGGGAAGCGGCCGGGAAGCGGCCTGACCCCGGGGACTCTAGGCCGCGGAAAGCGGTGGCGGACGGCCTGACAGCCGTGTGACAGCAGCTGCACAGGAACGGTCATCGTCCGGTCACATTCGCCGCGCGGGGCCGTCACGGACGGCTGTGAGCCTTCCTGCGTTCCCACCGACCACACCCCAGGGAGGCGCAGTGTCAGCGCTGCTCGTGACGGCGGGCTGCGGCCCCCGGCAGGCCTGGCTCGGGCCGGTCGACACCGAGACGTACCGCTCTTTCCTGGCGTCCCGTACCGGCTCGGCGCTCGGCCCCGGCTTTCTGCAGTGCCCGTCCTGGGCCCGGGTCAAGCCGGGCTGGCGGGCCCATCTGCTCGGCTGGGGCCGGCGCGGCGGCCCCGGCGCCGGGGAGCTGAGCGGGGTCGCGCTGGTGCTGCTGCGCCAGTTCCCCGGGACGCGGAAGTTCTTCGCGTACCTGCCCGAGGGGCCCGTCGCCGACTGGGCCGATCCCGGCATCGACGACTGGCTGACGCCGCTGCTGCGCCACCTGCGGGGCCTGGGGGCCTTCGCCGTGCGCATCGGCCCGTCACCCGCCCACCGCCGCTGGGACGCCGCCGCGCTGAAGGCGGCGACCGGCCTCGGGCGGCGGCTGTCCGACGTCCTGGCCTGCGAGGTCGACCCGCTGGGCACGGTCGTGGCCGAGCGGCTGCGGGCCCGCGGCTGGCGGCGCTGCGGCGGCGACGGCCCGGGCGACGACGGGGACGCGGACGCCCAGCCGCGCCATGTCTTCCGGATCCCGCTGGCCGGCCGCTCCGCCGACGACCTGTGGTCGGGGCTCAACCAGGAGTGGCGGCGCAACATACGGCGGGCCCGGAAGGCGGGCGTCGAGGTGACCGTGGGCGGCGCGGCCGAACTCCCCGATTTCCACCGGCTGCTGCGCATCACCGAGGAGCGCGACGGCTTCCGGCTGGGCCGCTCGCTGGAGTACTTCCAGCGCCAGTACGCGGCGCTCAACGCCGAGCAGCCGGGCCGTATGAAGCTCTATCTGGCCCGTCACGAGGGCGAGATCCTGGCCGCCCACACCATGATCACGGTGGGCCGGCGGGTCTGGTACCAGACCGGTGCCTCCGCGGACCACCGCCGCGAGGTCCGTCCTTCCAACGCCCTGCAGTGGCGGATGCTGCGGGACGCCCACGCCCAGGGCGCACAGGAGTACGACATGCGCGGGGTACCCTCCACACTCGACCCGGAGGACCGGGCGTTCGGTCTCATGCGATGGAAGCTAGGCACCGGCGGGCAGGTCGTGGAGACCCTGGGGGAATGGGAGACGGCTTTGGACGGCACCGCCAACCACACGCTCTACCGGGCGTTCCAGCTCTACATGGCCCGCCGGTGAGCGTTCCCGCGGCGGCCCGCCCCGCCGACGCGGCCGCCCCGGCCCCCGCTTCCGCCGCCCCCTCGGTGCTGCGCAGCGGCGCCGTCATGGCCGCGGGTTCCGTCGTCTCCCGCGCGACCGGCTTCGTCCGGTCCGCGGTCGTCGCCGCCGCGCTCGGCATCGGACTGGCCGCCGACGGCTACTCGGTCGGCAACTCCGTGCCCACGATCGTCTACATGCTGCTGCTGGGCGGCGCGCTCAACGCCGTCTTCGTGCCCGAACTGGTCAGGGCCGCCAAGGAGCACGAGGACGGCGGCGCCGCCTACACCGACCGGCTGCTCACCGTCTGCACCGCCGCCCTGCTGCTGATCACGACCGCGGCCGTGCTGGCCGCCCCGGCGATCGTGGCCGCGTACACCGGCTACACCGGGGCGCAGGCGGCGACGACGGTGGCCTTCGCCCGCTCCTGCCTGCCGCAGATCTTCTTCCTCGGCCTGTTCACGCTGCTCGGTCAGGTGCTCAACGCCCGGGGCCGGTTCGGCGCCATGATGTGGACGCCCGTCCTCAACAACGTCGTCGTCATCGCCGTCTTCGGTCTCTACCTGGCCACGGCCGGGACCGGCGGCGGGCTGACCGCCGGTGAGACCGCGCTGCTCGGCTGGGGCACCACGGCCGGCATCGCGGTGCAGGCGCTGGCCCTGGTGCCGTCGCTGCGGTCGGCCGGTTTCCGCTGGCGGCCGCGGTTCGACTGGCGGGGCAGCGGGCTGGCCCGGCCGCTGCGCTCCGCCGGGTGGCTGGTGCTGCTGGTGCTCACCAACCAGATCGCGTACTGGGTGGTGACCCGGCTCGCGACGTCCGCGGGGCAGCGGGCCGCCGCCCTCGGCATCGACGGCGGCGCCGGCTTCACCGCGTACAACAACGCCTACCTGCTGTGGGCCGTGCCGCACGGCATCGTGACGGTCTCGCTGGTCACCGCGCTGCTGCCGCGGATGAGCGCAGCGGCGGCCGACGGCGACCCCGGGCGCGTGCGCCGGGACGTCTCCTACGCGCTGCGCAGCAGTTCCGCCGTCGTGGTGCCGGCCGCGTGCGCGCTGTTCGCGCTCGCCGGGCCGGCGATGGCCCTGGTCTTCGAGCACGGCAGGACCGACGCCGCCGATGTCGCGATCATGGCGAACGCGCTGGTGGCCTTCGCCCCCGGGCTCGTCGCCTTCTCCGGTCAGTACGTGCTGTCGCGCACCTTCTACGCGCTCGGCGAGACCCGGACGCCCTTCCTGCTCAACCTGGTGATCTGTGGGCTCAACGCGGGCCTGTCCGTCGCCGCCTACCGGCTGCTGCCCGCGCGCTGGGCGGTCACCGGCATGGCCGTGGCGTACTCGGTGGCGCTCTTCGCGGGCTGGGCGGTCACCGCGTACGTGCTGGACCGCAGGCTCGGGGCGCCGGACCGGGCGCGAGGGCCGTGGCGTTCGCCGACCGCGGGCGCGCTGGCCCGGCTGCTGCTCGCCGCGGTCCCCGCCGCCGTGCTCGGCCGGCTGGCGGCCGACCGCGCCGCCCCGGCCGGCCCGCTCGCCGCGGCGGTGGCCGGAACACTGGTCATCGCGCTGGCCTTCGCGATCGCGGCGCGGCCGCTGCGGCTGACCGAGGTCGAGGCCGCCCTGCGGACCGTGATCGACAAATCTCGGCGCCGTGCATCATGAGTTGCGATACTCCGCTCATGCCACGCGTACTCCTGATCGAAGACGACCCCTCCGTGCGTGAAGGTGTCGAACTCGGCCTCCGCCGTCGCGGGCACGAGGTACGGGCCGCCGCGACCGGCGAGGCCGGGCTCGCCGCCGTCGCGGAGTTCCAGCCCGATCTGCTGCTGCTCGACCTGATGCTCCCCGGTATGAACGGCGTCCAGGTCTGCCGCCAGGTACGCGAGACGAGCCAGCTGCCGATCATCATGCTGACCGCCCGCGGCGACGACTTCGACGTCGTCGTGGGGCTGGAGGCGGGGGCCGACGACTACATCGTCAAACCCGCCCGCACCGAGGTGATCGAGGCCCGCATCAGGGCCGTCCTGCGCCGCATCGAGGAACCCGGCGGGCGGCCCGCCGTCGAGTTCCACGGCGACCTCGCCATCGACCGCACCGGGCTCGGCGTCGCCAAGTCCGGACAGCGCCTGGCGCTCGCGCCCTCCGAGCTGAAGCTGCTGCTGTACCTGACCGCCGCGCCCGAACAGGTCTTCAGCCGGCAGCAGCTGCTGGAGCACGTGTGGGAGCACAGCTACCACGGGGACGCCCGGCTGGTGGACGCCTGTGTCCGCCGGTTGCGCAACAAGATCGAGGACGTGCCCGGCAGCCCCCGCTACATACAGACGCTGCGCGGCTTCGGCTACCGCTTCGGGCCGCTGTGATCCGCTGGAGAGCCCGCTTCGGGCTGCGCACCCGGCTCGTGCTGGCCTTCCTGCTGGTCACGGCGGTCAGCGCGGGCACCACCGCGGCGCTCACCTACCGCGAGGCGCGCAACGCCATCCTCGAACAGGCCCAGGACACCGCCGTCTCCTCCTTCCGCGAGCAGGCCGCTGCCCTCGTCACCGCCCTCCCGCCCAATCGCGAGGTGCTCCAGCAGTCGCTGCGCGACATGGCCCGCAAGGGCAAACCGCGCACCTGGGTGGTGTTCGCCGAGTACGGGTCGATGCGGGTCTCCTCCGGCACCAGTCCCGTCTCCACGGTGATCACCCCCGAACTGCGCCGCGCCGCGCTGGCCCGCCCCGACGGGGTCTTCCAGCGGGTCGACAAGAACGGCACCCCGTGGCTGACCATCGCCGTGCCGACCGTCTTCAGGACCGGCGCCTCCGCCCGGCCCAGCGGACTCGTGCTGTACGCCGTGATGCCGCTGACCACCGAGCGGGACAACGTCGAGGCCATGCTCACCGCGGCACGCGACGGAACACTCCCGGCCCTGGCCATCGCCCTCGTCCCCGCCCTGCTCGCCGCGCGCAGCGTGCTCCGTCCCGTCCGCGACCTGCGCAAGGCGGCCCAGCGCATGGGCCGCGGCGAGCTCGACACCCGCATCCCCGTCAAGGGCGACGACGAACTCGCCGACCTCGCCCACACCTTCAACGAGTCGGCGCTGCAGCTCGAGCGGTCCGTGGAGGAACTGCGCCGGGCCGAGGCCCGCGCCCGCCGCTTCGCCTCCGACGTCTCGCACGAACTGCGCACCCCGCTCGCCGGGATGCTCGCGGTCACCGAGGTGCTGGACGAGGACGCGGACCGGCTCGCCCCGGACACCGCCGCCGCCGTCCGCCTCATCAGCGCCGAGACCGGCAAACTCGCAGTCCTGGTCGAGGACCTGATCGAGATCTCCCGCTTCGACGCGAAGGCCGCAGAGCTCAACACCGACGAGGTCGACGTCGCGGAGACCGTCCGCAAGTCCCTGGCGATCCGGCACTGGACCGATCCCGAGCAGGTCGTCACCGAACTGCCCGGCGGCATCCGGGCCCGGCTGGATCCGCGGCGCTTCGACGTCGTGGTCGCCAACCTCGTCGGCAACGCGCTGCGCCACGGCCGCGCCCCCGTCCAGGTGCGGCTGCACACCGAGGCCCACGGCGGGGAGGAGGCCCGGTTCGTCGTCGAGGTCGCCGACAGCGGCCCCGGCATCGCGCCGGACGTGCTGCCGCACGTCTTCGACCGCTTCTACAAGGCCGACGCGGCCCGCACCCGCTCCGCCGGCAGTGGTCTCGGCCTCGCCATCACCCTGGAGAACGTCCGTCTGCACGGCGGCACGGTCCGGGCCGCGAACGGCCCCCGGGGCGGGGCCGTCCTCACGGTGCGGATGCCGCTGGGGACACCCCGTACGACCGGGGAGGCGGCCACATGAGGCGCCCGCCGGTGGCGACGGCCGTCTGCGCCGCAGCGGCCGCCGCGCTGCTCGCCGGCTGCGGGGTGCCGGAGTCCGGGGTGGTCGAGGCGGGCGGTCCCGCCACCACCATCGTGTACCCCGACACCGCGAACCGGCTGCTGCTGTTCTTCCTCTCCCCCGAGGGCCGGCCGACCCCCGTACTCCGGGACACCGGGGTGTACGACGAGCACGCCCCGCCGGTGCAGACCGCGAAGCTGCTCTCCGCGCTGCTGCAAGGCCCTCGTCCCGACGAGAGCGCGGCCGGTCTGACCACCGGGCTGCCCGTCTCCGGCGGCCCCGTGGACGTCGCGTCGTCCCTGGGCACCGTCCGGGTCACGCTCCCGTTCCCGGTGCGGGACCTCAAGGACGGCGCCGTGAGCCAGCTGATCTGCACCACCGCCTACGCCGAGGCCCGCAACGGCGACGCCGAGGTGACCCTCACCGGCCGGGACGGCACGCTCCCGCCCGCGCGCTGCGCCGGGATCGTCCCCCTCCCCACGGGCTGACCCGACCCGCCACGGGCGGCGCGGCACCCGCCGCCGACCTGCGGGCGCGGGCCAGGAGCGGTAGAAGTGGAGGGGGGCCCAGGCGGCCGCGTCCTGGAGGGGGCCGGGTGAGGACCGGCGAGAACGGCGACGGATGGCGATGCGAGATTCCAGCCTCGACGACGACTTCGACGCCGGCCTCCGTCCCCGGCCCGATCCGGCCGTCCCCGCCACGGCCGTGATCGACGCTCACGGCATCATCACCGGGTGGAGCAGCGAGGCGGAGCGGCTGCTCGGGTACGGACACGACGAGGTCGTGGGCCGGCCGGCCGGCCGGTTGCTGGGCTCGGACGCCGAGCGGAGCACCGAGTGGTTCCTCGCCATGCCGTTCGGCTGGGGCGGCAGATCGGTGCTGCGCCGCCGGGACGGCCGCCACCTGGACGTGTCCGTGCGGGTCTACCCGTCGCTGGACAGCCACGGCAGGCCGCAGCGGCTCATCGTGGTCTCACCGGTGGACCGGCGGAACTGGGGCGCGGTGGACAGCGTGATCGAGGAGGCCTTCGCCCAGTCCGCCCTGCCCATGGCGATCTTCGACAGCGAGCTGCGGACCCTGCGCACGAGCAAGGGCATGGAACGCGAGGCCGGGCGCTCCGAGGAGCAGATGCGCGGCCGGCGCCCCTCGCAGATCCTGCCGGGCCACGCGGGAGAGGCGGTCGAGGAGGGCGTCCGGCGCGTCCTGGCGACCGGCGAGTCGCACGACCTGCACCTGCGCGTCCGCTCACGGTCGGCGCCGGGACCGCGCTCCTGGACGATCATGCTCTCCGCGCTCACCGATCCGCTGCGGCGCACACCCCGCGTCCAGCTCACCGCCGTCGACACCACCGAGCAGTACCTGGCCCGGGAGCGGCTCGCCCTGCTCAACGAGGTCAGCACGCGGATCGGCAGCACCCTGGACGTGGGCCGTACCGCCCAGGAGATGGCCGACGTGGTGGTGGGCAAGCTCGCCGACTTCGTCACCGTCGACCTGCTCGACCCGCTGTTCCGCGGGGTGGAGCCCAAGGACGCCGACCCCGCCCTCGTCGCCCTGCGCCGCGCCGCCCAGCAGTCCGTCCTGCCCGGCCTGCCCGAGTCCGTGATCACGACCGGGGAACTGGACCACTACCCGGAGGACTCCCCGCCCACCCGCTCCCTCGTCACCGGCCGCCCCTCGCTGCACAGCACCGTGGACCGCGCCCTCGACGCCTGGGCCGCGGGAGATCCCGGACGTGCCTCGGTCCTGCGCCGCTACGGGATCCACTCGGTGATGATCATCCCGTTGCGGGCCCGCGGGATCACCCTCGGCGTCGCCGTGCTCGCCCGGCACCGGCGGCCCGAACCCTTCAGCGAGGACGACCTTCAGGTCGCCGAGGAGATCGGGGCCCGGGCCGCCGTCGCCGTCGACAACGCCCGCCGCTACACCCGGGAACGCGCCACCGCCCTCGCCCTCCAGCGCAGCCTGCTGCCGCAGCGGCTAGGCCGCCAGGACGCCGTGGAGGTCGCCTCGCGCTATCTTCCCGCGGGCAGCGGCGCCGGGGTCGGCGGCGACTGGTTCGACGTGATCCCGCTGTCCGGCGCCCGGGTCGCGCTGGTCGTGGGCGACGTGGTCGGCCACGGACTGCGGGCCTCCGCCACCATGGGGCGGCTGCGGACGGCCGTGCGCACCCTCGCCGACGTCGACCTGCCGCCGGACGAGCTCCTCGTCCACCTCGACGACCTCGTCGCCCACCTCGCCGCCGAGGAGGTGACCGAGCCCGACGGGGAGAACGTCGTCACCGACCTCGTCGCCACCTGCCTGTACCTGGTCTACGACCCCGTCTCACGGCGCTGCACCGCCGCCAGCGCCGGTCACCCCCCGCCGGTCCTGACCGCGCCCGACGGCACCGCGGAGCTCTTCGACGTGCCGCCGGGGCCCCCGCTGGGACTGGGCGGGCTGCCCTTCGAGACCGCGGAGCGCGAGCTCGACCCGGACAGCCTCCTGCTCCTCTACACCAACGGCCTGATCGCCACCCCCGACCGGGACGTCGACTCGGGCACGGAACGCCTGCGCCAGACCCTCTCCCGGCCCGCCCGGTCGCTGGAGACCGTCTGCGACGCCCTGCTGGGCCTCGTCCCCGACCCCCCGGACGACGACGTCGCCCTGGTCCTCGCCCGCAGCAAGGTGCTGGACGCATCCCAGGTCGTCAGCTGGGACGTGCCCGCCGAGCCCGCGGCCGTGGCGGGGATCCGCGCAGGCGTCTCGCGCCGACTGGCGGAATGGGGGATGGAGGACGTCACGTACACCGTGGAACTGGTGGTCAGCGAACTCGTCACCAACGCCATCCGGTACGGAACCCCGCCGATCAGGCTGCGCATCATCCACGACTGCACTCTTGTCGTCGAGGTCTCCGACGGCAGCGGCACCGCGCCCCACCTGCGCCGGGCCCGGGTCTTCGACGAGGGCGGCCGCGGACTGCTGCTCGTGGCCCAGGTCACCGAGCGCTGGGGAACCCGTCACACCCAGGAGGGCAAGACGATCTGGGCGGAGGTCGCCCTGGTCGGGGGCTGAGGATGGGGCCCGCGGACGGGCCCGCGGAAGGGAATGGTGCTCATGTGCCGGTGGCTCGCCTATTCGGGCACGCCCATGCTGCTCGACAACATCCTCTACAAGCCGCAGCACTCCCTGATCGACCAGAGCCTGCACTCCCGGATGGGGGTCGAGACGACCAACGGCGACGGCTTCGGCATCGGCTGGTACGCCCGTGACCTGGACACCCCGGCGATCATCCGGGACATCGGGCCCGCGTGGAACAACCGCAACCTGAGGGAGATCGCGCACCACGTCACCTCGCCGCTGTTCTTCGCCCACGTACGGGCGTCCACGGGCACCGCGATCCAGCAGACCAACTGCCACCCCTTCCGGCACGGCCGCTGGCTGTGGATGCACAACGGCGCGGTCACCGACTTCCACCGGCTGCGCCGCACTCTCGCGCTCGCCGTGGACCCGGCGCTCTTCTCCTGCATGGAGGGCTCGACGGATTCCGAGGTGCTGTTCTTCCTCGCGCTCACCCTCGGCATGGACCAGGACGTGCCCGGCGCGGTCTCGAGGATGACGGGGCTGGTGGAGCGGACCGGCCACGAGCACGGCGTCGAGTTCCCGATACAGATGACGGTGGCGGTCACCGACGGCGAGAGCCTGTGGGCCTTCCGCTACTCCAGCGAGCACCGCTCGCGGTCGCTGTTCTACAGCAGCAAGGTGGACTCCCTGCGGGAACTCCACCCGGACCTGTGGTTCCTGCAGGGCGTGTCGGAGGAGACCCGGCTCGTGGTGTCCGAGCCCCTGGGTGACCTGCCGGACGCCTGGCACGAGGTACCGGAGAGCACCTACGGGGTCGTACGGCCGGGCCAGGACGAGCTGTTCCCCTTCGTGCCGGTGGCCCCCGACGGCGTCGCCGCGTGACGCAGGCATGGGAACCCGCCGGGAACGGCCGGACAGCCGACAGAGGTGACCGCTCATGTACGGACCCGGGTACGGGACGGGGACCCAGCCGCCTTCGCGGAACTGTTCGACGCGTACGCGCGTACCGTCCACAACCACGCGTTCCGGCTGACCGCCGACCGGCCGGTCGCCGGGGACGTCATGGCGGCGGCCTTCACGTGTCCTCCTCGGCGAGCGCTCCGTCCAGGTCGAGCGGACCCCGAGGGGATCATGCCGCGTGGCACGGTCGCCTTCACCAACACGGTGCTGACCCGGTCCGTCGTGGACGGCCTCAAGCAGCCGCCCGGCGCCGCGGGCTGAGCCCGGGTCAGTGGGGCGGGGGCGGCGGAAGCGTTCCGACGTCCGGTGCGGCCGCGGGCCACACCAGGAGGACCGGGCAGGGCGCGTGGTCCACGACGAAGCGGGTGGCCGGACCGAGGCTGCGGGGCCCCAGCCGCGCGAGGTCGCCGTCGCGGGCCATCACCAGCAGATCGGCCCCCGCCGCGGCGGCGACCACCTCCCGCTCCACCCGCCCCGACCGCTCCACCCGGCGGCACGGGCGGCCCAGGCGCTCGGCGGCGGCTTCCAGCAGCCGGCTCGCGGAGTCCGCACCCAGGCCCTCCAGCCGGGTGCCCGGATCGTTCTCCGGGTGCCCTCGGCCCAGCAGCCCGGCGTAGGCGGCGTGCGCCAGACCGGGGACGTCGGGGCCGCTGACGTGCAGCAGGACGACGTCGGCGGTCCCGGGTGCGTGGGTGCGGACGGCGTCGACGCAGGCGGGCCAGGTGCCTTCGGCGATCCAGGCGGTCACGATCACGGGCATCAGCCTCCGAGGACGTGCAGCGAACCCCACAGTGCCACCACCGCCAGGCCCAGCGCAGCAGGCACGGTGAGCAGGCCGAGGACGGTGAACTCCTTCAGGTCCACGTCGTGTTCGTGCTGGTGGACGATACGCCGCCAGAGCAGGGTCGCCAGCGAGCCCGCGTAGGTGAGGTTGGGGCCGATGTTCACCCCGAGCAGGACGGCGAGCACCGCGCCGGGCCCGGCGGAGGCGGCCTGCGGCAGCAGGACCAGTACGGCGGGCAGGTTGTTGATCAGGTTGGCCAGTACGGCGGCGAGCGCCGCGAGGCCGAGCAGGGCGGGCAGCCCGGTGCCCTCGGGCACGATCCGGCCGAGCGCGTCGGCGAGGCCGTTGTCGACCACCGCCCGGACCACGATGCCCAGCGCCAGCACGAACGCGAGGAACGGCACCCCGGCGGCCGCGGCCACACCGCCCACCGTCATCCGCCGCCGCGCCAGCGCCCGTACGGCCAGCACCAGCGCCCCGGCCGCCGCCGCCCACGCGGGATCCACGCCCAGCGCCGGGGTGACGACGAAACCGGCCAGCGTGCACACCACCGTGACCAGCGCGAACATCGGGAGCGGCGGTGCCTGCGCGCCGTCCGGGACCGGGACGGCGGCCTCCAGGTCACCACCGAACCAGCGGCGGAACACGACGTACTCGACGGCGATCGCCGCCAGCCACGGCAGCACCATCAGCCCGGCGAAGCGGGTGAAGCTCAGCCCGCTGGCCGCGAACGCCAGCAGGTTCGTCAGGTTCGAGACCGGGAGCAGCAGCGAGGCCGTGTTCGACAGGTGCGTGCACGCGTACACATGCGGCTTGGGCCGCACCCCCAGCCGCGCGGCGGTGGCGAACACCACCGGGGTCAGCAGCACGATCGTGGCGTCCAGGCTCAGCGCCGCCGTCACCACCGAGGCCAGCACGAACACCGCCCCGAGCAGGCGCCGCGGCCGCCCCGCCGCCACCCGGGCCATCCACGCCCCGCCGGCCCGGAACAGGCCCTCCTCGTCGCAGAGTTTCGCGAGCACCAGCACCGCCGCCAGGAACCCGATCACCGGACCCAGCCGCGCGGCCTCCTCCGCCGCGTGCGCCGGCGAGATCGCCCCGCTCCCCACGGCCACCGCCGCGGCCGGCACCGCGACCACGGCTTCCGGCAGCCCGAACGGCCGGATCACCGCCCCGGCGAGTACGAGGAGCAGCAGCGCGACGCACAGCGCCTCGGCGAACGCGGTGTTCAGGGTTGTTCCTCCCGGGTGGGGCGGGAACGGCCCCTCATGGAATCACGCCCCACCCGGGACCCGCTCACTGCTGCTCGCGCGCCGCCACGATCCGGGCCAGCGCCTCGATGATGTGGGCCTCGGTGGTGGGCTTGTCCATGCCGAGGGAGGTCAGGGGCCCCTCGCCGGCCTCGAGTTCCAGGAGGGCGAGGAGGAGGTGCTCGGTGCCGACGTAGTTGTGGCCCATCCGCAGGGCCTCGCGGAAGGTGAGTTCGAGGACCTTGCGGGAGGCGAGGTCGTAGGGGATGACCTCGGGGACCTCGTCGACGGCCGGGGGGAGGGCCGCGGTGAGGGCGGCGCGGAAGGCGTCGGGGGTGATGCCCTGCGCCGTGATCGCGGCGGCGGCGAGGGCCTCGGGCTCGCTGAGCAGGCCGAGACCGAGGTGCTCGGGGCGGACCTCGGGGTTGCGGGCGGTCTTGGCCTCGCCGTGGGCGGCCATGACGACCCTGCGGGCGCGCGGGGTGAAGCGCGCGAAGCCCTGCGAGGGGTCGAGGTCGGGGAATCCCCCGGGGTCCTTGGGGACGAAGCGCTTCTGGGCGGCCTGCTTGGTCACGCCCATGCTCTTGCCGATGTCGGTCCAGGAGGCGCCGGAACGCCGGGCCTGGTCGACGAAGTGACCGATGAGGTGATCGGCGACCTCACCCAGGTGCTCGGCGGCGATGACGGCGTCGGAGAGCTGGTCGAGGGCGTCGGGGTGGGCCTTCTTGATGGCTTCGATCAGGTCGTCGAGCCGGATCTGCTGCGTCATGCGTCAACGATAGGTTGACGATGGGCCATCGTCAACCACAGGTTGACGATGGCGCGCCGGCCGTCCGGGCGCCGGAGATCCACCGCGGGACCGGCGCCCGGACCGCGGGCCCGTCAGCGCACGGTGAGGACCAGCTTCCCCGTCGTACGCCCGGTCTCCAGCGAGGCGTGTGCCTTGGCGGCCTCGGACAGGGGGAAGGTGTCGGCGACCGTGACGCGCAGCGCGCCGTCCTCGACCAGGCGGGCGATCGCGGCCATACCGGCGTGATCGGCCTCGACGATCATGCCGGCGGCGCGCACGCCCAGGCGCCCGGCCTCCGCGAGGAGTTCCGGCAGACCGATCGGGAGGATGGTGACGAGCAGCCCGCCCTCGCGCAGGGTGCGCAGCGAGCGGACGGCCTCGGACCCCCCGAGCGGGTCGAGGACGACGTCCACGTCGCGAACGGCCTCGGCGTAGTCGGTCGTGCGGTAGTCGATCACCTCGTCGGCGCCGAGGCCGCGCAGGAAGTCGTGCTTGGCGGCGCTCGCCGTGCCGATGACGTGGGCGCCGCGGGACTTGGCGATCTGGACCGCGACGTGGCCGACGCCGCCGGCGGCCGCGTGGATCAGGACGCGCTGCCCCCGGCGGAGGCCGGCGGTGTCGACGAGGGCCTGCCAGGCGGTGAGCGCCACCAGCGGGATCGCGGCGGCCTCGACATGGCCGACGGTGGACGGCTTGGACGCGAAGGCGCGGGCGGGCCCGGTGACGAACTCGGCGTGGGAGCCCGCACCGTGCGGGTAGGGGAGCATGCCGAAGACCTCGTCGCCGGGCTTGAAGAGGGTGACACCCAGGCCGGTCTCCTCCACGACGCCGGAGACGTCCCAGCCGAGGACGAACGGCGGCCGCCCGAGGAAGAGGCCGGTCTCCCGGTGTTTGGTGTCGGTCGGGTTGAGCCCCGCGGCGTGGACGCGGACGAGCAGCTCGCCGACGCCGGGGACGGGGCGCTCCAGCTCCGCCTCCCGCAGCACCTCGGGGGCGCCGAGGACGTCCTGGGTGATCGCGCGCATGGTGTGACGGTGTGTTTCGGTCATGGACTCCAGCGTGCCGACGGGTGCCGCACGAGAAAATGGCCTGATTGCCATCATCCGATACGATCGTGCCATGCATCGTGTGGTCGTCCTCGCCCTCGACGGCGTGTACCCCTTCGAGCTGGGGATCCCCAAGCGTGTCTTCGGCTCGGCCGGGGACCGCTACGAGGTGCTGACCTGCACCGCCGACGGCCGGCCCGTCCGCACCGACTCCGACTTCTCGGTCGCCGTCGAGCACGGCCCCGAGGTGCTGGCCACCGCCGACACCGTCGTGATCCCGCCGTACGACCTGACCCGGATCACCGAGGAGCTCCCCGCCCCGGTCGCCGCCGCGCTGGGCATGATCCGGCCGGGCACGCGCATCGTGTCCATCTGCACGGCGGCCTTCGTGCTCGCCGCCGCGGGCCTGCTGGACGGCCGCCCCGCCACCACCCACTGGGCCCTGGCCGACCGCTTCCGGCGGATGTTCCCCGGTGTGGCGCTCGACGCGGACGTGCTCTTCGTCGACGACGGCGACATCCTCACCTCGGCCGGCGCCGCCTCCGGCGTGGACGTCTGCCTGCACCTGGTGCGCAACGACCACGGCAGCGCGGTGGCCAACTTCGTCGCCCGCTGCTGCGTCGTACCGCCCTGGCGGGACGGCGGCCAGGCCCAGTACATCGAGCAGCCCGTGCCGGAGACCACGGACGCGGGCACAGCGGCGACCCGCCAGTGGGCACTGGAGCACCTCGACCTGCCGCTCACCCTGAACGACCTCGCCGAGCACGCCCGGATGAGCCTGCGGACCTTCGCCCGGCGCTTCCGGGACGAGGTCGGGATGAGCCCGGGAAAGTGGCTCATCCAGCAGCGGGTCGCCCGGGCCCGTCACCTGCTGGAGTCCAGCGACCTCCCGGTCGACCGCATCGCGGGTGAGGTGGGCTTCGCCACCGCGACCTCGCTGCGGCAGCACCTCCACGCCGCCATCGGGGTCTCCCCGCTGGCGTACCGGCGCACCTTCCGGACCGCCGCCGCCCGCTGAGCCATGGCACTGGCGTGCCTGTCCGGCGACCGGCCCGCGCCTGCGGGTGCCGGCTAGGGGGCCGTGAAGAGGGTGGGGAAGCGCGGGGCGAGCCAGGGGCGGCGGCCCCAGGCGGCGATCTTGCCGCGGGCCATGGCGGCCGTGGCACCCCGGCGGCCGAGCGCGATCAGGAAGAAGGTGACCGGCTCGGTGGTGATCGTGCAGTCGGGGCGGCGCGGCGGTTCGTCCGTGACGCTGGCCGCACCGTCGCTGAAGGTGACGGCGAAGCGGGTGATCCCGGGGACGCGCAGGGCGTAGCAGGCGTTGAAGCCGGCCGCGGACCGCTCGTCGACGACCCGGGGCATGGCCGTCCTGAGGAACGGCATGGACCGGGCGACCCGCTCGCGGTCGATCATGTGGGGCCGGCGCAGGGCGACCGCGATGTCGTAGCCGTGGCCGAGCATGTGGGTGAGCAGGTACGAGCCGAGCGTGGCCAGGTCCATGGGGCCGAGCGGGGTGACCACCGGCATGTCGGGCGCGTGGCTCGCGGCCGCGTCGGTGAACGCGCGGGCGTGCCGCACGATGCCGTCCGCCAGGGCCCGGCCGTCGCGCTCGGGGAAGGCGGCGAGCGAGGCGGCGTTCGCGGCGGCGAGACTGCCGGGGGTGCCGTCGCCGTAGGGCTGCTCGCGGCCCTCGGCCAGGGCGGCCATCAGTTCGTTGGCGAGCACCAGGTGCGCCGCGGCCTCGCCGATCGTCCACTCGGCACCGGGAATGGGTACGGAGGTGTCCGGGCACGCCCGCAGCAGGGCGGCTATGTCCTCGGCGACGGCGTGCAGGGCCTCGGCCTCGGCCGGGCGGTCAGGGGCGACGGTCATGGTCGGACAGCGTGGACCAGCATCGTGCGTCTGTCCAGGCCCGGGGGACGGCGGACCGGCCGGGACGCGGAATGCCGGGGCGGCAGCGCCGGACGGCCGGAAACCGGTCCGCGAAACCCGGTCCGCGAAACCGGGAGCGGAATGCCGGAAGGGAAAAGGGGACGCCCCCGGGCAGCCGTGGCCGCCGGGGGCGTTCCCTGGATAGCGTCTGTGCGCCGGTGATCAGTACGCCGAGTTGACGTTGTCGATCGTGCCGTAGACGTGCGCCGCGTAGTTGCAGGCGGCGGTGATGTTCGCGACCGGGTCGTAGATGTTCCACGAGGTACCGGGGACGTGGTAGGCCTTGAAGGTCGGGTCGATGACCTGCATCAGGCCCTTGGAGGGAATTCCCTTGGCCGCGTTGGAGTCCCAGCCGTTGATGGCCTGCGGATTACCGGAGGACTCGCGCATCAGGTTCTTGTAGATCCCGTAGTAGGAACCGGGGATGCCGTGGGCGCGCATCACCTTCAGGGACTCGTTGATCCACGTGTTGACGGAGCCCGACTGCGCGGTGGGGGCGGCCGAGGCGGTGGGGGCCATGGCCACACCACCGGCGACGACGGCGACGCTGGCGGCAGCGCAACCGAGAGTGATCTTCTTGGCCTTGGCCACGCGGTTGAGCTTCGACATTGCGGAGATCTGCATTCGAGTAATTCCTCTTCCGTGGGGTACGCCATGAATTGTTGGCCGACTTAAATCCCCGGGTCAATGCACCCCAATTACTAAGGGGATTAGTTGTGGGACCAGGGACGAAAGTCCCGCCGCTCAGGCGTGGGAAGGGGATTCGGGGGCGTCGTCTACTAAGGGGCCCGGAAAGTGGCGCACGCCATATCGGCTACGTCACACGCAGACCCGGACAAATCACCCATTGCGTGACGCAGGCCATGTGGCCTGCGTCACGAAATACTCGGCTTATTGACGCGGAGATACGGAGTTTTCACGCAAGGCGACGATCTCCCCGCCCGCCCGCGCCGCCGGCCCCGTCCGGCCGTCCTCCGGCCGCTCCCGCGATGACGACCGTCGCGTGCAGCTCCCCCGACACGGCCACCCGGGCCTCCAGCCCGGCCCGGCCGACCGCGGCGACAGCGGACGGTGCCTGCTCCTCACCGGTCTCGAAGAGGAGGTGACCGCCCGGCGCGAGCCATGCGGGCGCGGCGGCGGCGACGCGCCGGAGGATGTCGAGGCCGTCCGCCCCGCCGTCGAGGGCGACGCGGGGCTCGTGGTCGCGGGCCTCGGGGGGAAGGAGACCGACCGCCCCGGTGGGGACGTAGGGCGCGTTGGCGACCAGGACGTCGACACGACCGCGCAGTTCCGCGGGGAGGGGGTCATAGAGGTCCCCCTGGTGGACATGGACGCGGCCGTCCGCCGCGGCGAGGTTGCGGCGGGCGCAGGCGACGGCCGCGGGGTCGATGTCGACGGCGTGCAGCTCGGGCCGGTCGAGCGTGGCGGCCAGCACGGCGCCCACCGCGCCGGAGCCGCAGCACAGGTCGACGACCACGGCGCCCGGCCGGTCCAGGGCGCGCCCGAGCCGGGCGGCCTCACGGGCGAGGAACTCCGTACGGCGGCGCGGGACGAAGACCCCGGGGCCGACGGCGATCCGCAGACCGCAGAACTCCGCCCAGCCCAGGACGTGTTCGAGCGGCAGGCCGGCCACCCGCCGCTCCACCATGGCGGCGAGTTCGGCGGGGGTGCGGGCAGCGGAGACGAGCAACCGGGCCTCGTCCTCGGCGAAGACGCAGCCGGCGGCCCGGAGCACGGGAACGATCGACGGAGCGGACAATCCTGATGAAGCAGAAGAAGCGGAAGAAGTGGAACAATCGGTCGAACCGGAAAAGGAGGGGCTGGAAGAAGCAGGCGAGGCTGAGGACATGAGGGCCTTTCGGGGCGCCGCGGGGCGCTCTCCCGGTCGCCTAGGCCGGACGGACCGCAGGGCCGCCGGGAGAGAGCACCCAACCTGACATGGCGGTAATGGGTCTCACCTCCTCGGTACGTCCACTGCTGGAGACGGCAACGTTACCCGAGCCTCCGGTGCCGCGCCCACCCCCAGGGCCATGACGGCGGCGCGCGGGTCGTCGGCGTGGAAGCGCAGGACGCGGGCCGTCGCGGGAGCACCGAGTTCTCCGATGCGCATGGCCAGTAGAGACCTTGACGTCGCGACAAGGCCAAGGAGCGCGCGGCACGGGCCGGGCATACAGGGAAAACCCTAGGGAAATCCGGCCCGCGGACCAGCGGTCGAGGGGTCCCGTCTCGGTCCGGGCAAACCCGCCTCAAGCAGCGGTAAAGATCTCTCCCGGCCGCTGTCCGCGCCCCGGCGGCCTCGCTTAACTTCAGCGCGTTCCCACATCCTCGTCCACCGCAGCCGCAGCCCAGGGGCTGTCTACGCGTGTTCGTATGTCATGCACATGACCGCACCCACACCCTGGCCGCCGCAGCCCGACGCACCGCGCCACCCGCACCACGCCGCGACACCCCCACTCCCGGCAATCGACGGAGGCACCCCGTGCACCCCTCTGCACACCGACCCGCACAGCCGCTGAAGCGACTGAGAAGAACACTGACCGCGGCCCTGCCGGCGCTCGCCCTGGCCGTCACCGGCCTGCTCGCCGCGGGACCGGCCGCCCAGGCCGCCGCCCCCCACACCCCCACCACCCGGGACGCGCAGAACGCCCGGGCCCTGCAGTCCCCCGCGGCCCAGACCGTGCACTCCACCGGCAAGGCGGGCGCCGACGTACCGACGAAGCACCTGTGCGGCGCACCGGCCGCCGGCCACTTCGGCTGCCTCGCGCAGCGCCGCACCGACATCGCGATGAAGCGCGACAACACGCTCTCGCCCCAGGCCACCCCGTCCGGCCTGGGCCCGGCCAACCTGCACAGCGCCTACAACCTGCCCTCCACCGGCGGCTCCGGCCTGACCGTGGCCATCGTCGACGCCTATGACGACCCCAACGCCGCCACCGACCTGGCCACCTACCGCTCCCAGTACGGCCTTTCGGCCTGCACCGTCGCCAACGGCTGCTTCCGCAAGGTGAGCCAGACCGGCAGCACCACCGGCCTCCCCACGCCGGACAGCGGCTGGGCCGGTGAGATCGCCCTCGACCTCGACATGGTCAGCGCCGCCTGCCCGAGCTGCAACATCCTGCTGGTCGAGGCGAACTCCGCCAGCATGGAGGACCTCGGCACGGCCGTGAACGAGGCCGTGGCGCTCGGCGCGAAGTTCGTCTCCAACAGCTACGGCGGCGGCGAGGAGTCGGCCGACCCCTCGTACGACAGCGCCTACTTCGACCACCCCGGCGTCGCCATCACCGTCTCCGCCGGCGACTCCGGCTACGGCGCCGAGTACCCCGCCGCCTCCCGCTACGTGACCGCCGTCGGCGGCACCTCCCTGACCACCGCCTCCACCACCCGCGGCTGGTCCGAGAAGGTCTGGGGCACCAGCGCGGGCGGCGACGGCACCGGCTCCGGCTGCTCCGCGTACGACACCAAGCCCACCTGGCAGACCGACACCGGCTGCGCCAAGCGCACCGTGGCCGACGTCTCCGCCGTGGCCGACCCGGCCACCGGTGTCGCGGTCTACGACACCTACGGCGGCTCCGGCTGGGCGGTCTACGGCGGCACCAGCGCCTCCGCGCCGCTCATCGCGGGTGTGTACGCCCTGGCCGGCGCCCCGGCCTCCGGCTCCAACCCGGCGTCGTACCCGTACGCCCACACCGCCAACCTGTACGACGTGACCACCGGCGCCAACGGCAGCTGCTCCGGCTCGTACCTGTGCACCGGCAAGGCCGGCTACGACGGCCCCACCGGCCTCGGCACCCCGAACGGCGTCACCGCCTTCACCAACGGCGGCGGCAGCGGCAACACGGTCAGCGTCACCAACCCGGGCAGCCAGACCGCGACCGTCGGCACCCCGAAGAGCCTGCAGATCTCGGCCACCGACAGCGCCGGGGCCGCGCTCACCTACAGCGCGAGCGGCCTGCCCGCCGGACTGTCCGTCAACGCCTCGACCGGCCTGATCTCCGGCACCCCGACGACCGCCGGCACCTACCAGACCACGGTCACCGCCGCCGACGGCACCGGCGCCTCCGGCTCCGCGTCCTTCGGCTGGACCGTCTCCCCGGCCGGCGGCGGCACCTGCACCGCGGCCCAGCTGCTCGGCAACCCGGGATTCGAGTCCGGCGCCACCACGTGGACGGCGTCCAGCGGTGTCATCACCAGCGACAGCGGTGAGGCCGCCCACGGCGGCTCGTACAAGGCCTGGCTGGACGGCTACGGCTCCGCCCACACCGACACGCTCTCCCAGACCGTGAGCGTCCCGAGCGGCTGCCGGGCCACGCTGACCTTCTGGCTGCACGTCGACACCGCCGAGACGACCACCACCACCGCCTACGACAAGCTGACCGTCACCGCCGGGTCCACCACCCTGGCGACCTACTCCAACCTCAACAAGGCCACCGGGTACACCCAGAAGACCTTCGACCTGTCCTCCTTCGCCGGCTCCGCCGTCACCCTGAAGTTCACCGGCACCGAGGACTCCTCCCTCCAGACCAGCTTCGTGGTCGACGACACCGCCCTGACCACGGGCTGACCCCGCCTCCCCGCGGGACGTCCCGGCCGCCGCGAGGCGGCCGGGACCCTTTTGCGCCCGTGACACGTCAAAGGGGAAAGGAGGCCATCCATGCGTCTTTCGACAGCTGCGGCCGTCGCGGCGACCGCACTCCTGCTCGCCGGCTGCGGCACACAGTCCGGCGGCCCCGCGAGCACGAGCCCGAGTGCCGGTGGCAGCGCCGGTTCCGGCGCGACCACGGGGCAGGCCTGCGCCGCCGAGGCCGTCCTCACCGCCGCCGACACCGGCCGCACCCTGTGTGTCACGACCGGAGGCACGATCCGCATCACCCTCGACGGCACCCCCGACCGCCCGTGGTCGCCCGTCACCGCCGACGGCAGCGCCCTCACCCCGGTCAACGCGGGCATCGGCGCCCCCCGCGGCGACACCATCGCCGCCTACCGTGCCACCGCCCCCGGCACGGCGCGGCTCAGCTCCTCCCGGCCGCTGTGCGCCACGCCGACCGCCCCCGACCAGGTGGCCTGCCTCGGCCTGCGGGAGTGGACCGTCACCGTGCGGGTCGCCAATGGCTGAACACGCCCGCCACGCAGGAAGGTTGTCGAGGGCCACTGGTACGACGCGGGCGACCCGGAGTGCTTCGGGCCGGCGGGCAACGGCAAGTCCCTGGTGCGGCCGGACGTCCCGGCGAGTCCGGCGTCCGGGCCCGCATGCGCTCACACCACCCGCGCCGCACAGCACGCGGTGCGCGGGAAGGGGGGAATCACCCCAGGTCCAGGGCTGAATGTGGACGTTGATACCACGGCGCAAGCCCTCGCCAGTGGATGTTTCATCCCGTCCCGGAGCCGGGGACGGGATGAATCGTCCAGGGGTCTCGGGGGAGTGCCTCAGGCCTCGCCGGCCTCGAGCAGATTCGCGGCGGCGCCGACGATCCGCGGGTCGGGCACGCCCACGACCTCCACGTCCTTGTCGCCGTAGTCGAAGCGGCCCAGCACGCTGCGCATCGCCTCCACGCGGGCCCGCTTCTTGTCGTTGCTCTTGACCACCGTCCAGGGCGCCTGCTCGGTGTCCGTCTCCCGGAACATCGCGACCTTCGCCTCGGTGTAGTCGTCCCAGCGGTCCAGGGAGGCCAGGTCCATGGGGCTGAGCTTCCACTGCCGCACCGGGTCGACCTGGCGGATGGTGAAGCGGGTGCGCTGCTCGTTGCGCGACACGGAGAACCAGAACTTCACCAGGTCGATGCCGTCGTCCACCAGCATCCGCTCGAAGCCGGGCGCCTGCCGCATGAAGCGCTGGTACTCGTCGTCCGTGCAGAAGCCCATGACCCGCTCCACGCCGGCCCGGTTGTACCAGGACCGGTCGAAGAGCACGATCTCCCCCGCGGTCGGCAGATGTTCCACGTACCGCTGGAAGTACCACTGCCCGCGCTCGCGCTCGGTGGGCTTCTCCAGGGCGACCACCCGGGCCCCGCGCGGGTTCAGGTGCTCGGTGAAGCGCTTGATCGTCCCGCCCTTGCCGGCCGCGTCGCGCCCCTCGAAGACGATCACCAGCCGCCGGCCGGTCTCCTTGATCCAGCTCTGCAGCTTCAGCAGCTCTATCTGCTGCAGCCGCTTGTGCCACTCGTACTCCTTGCGCTCCATGCGGAAGTCGTACGGATAGTTCTCGCGCCACGTCTCGACCGGGGTGCCGTCCGGCCGTATCAGCACGGGGTCGTCCTGGTCGGTGTAGTCGACCTGCATCCCGGCGAGCAGATCCAGGTCCGCGGGGTGCGGGAGCGTCGTCATACCGCCTCTCACCTCCGGGTCCACGGGAACGGACGTGCGCCTGTCCCCCACGGTAACGCTGCCCCGGACCCCCCGCCCCCACGCCCCGGCGAACCCCGCATGACGACGACCGGTACATCTCGCGTGCGCTCCCGGGCAGGCCCGGGCGCGGCGGGGCAGGCATGGCGGCGTTCGCCGGGAGTGACCGGCGGGGCGCCGTGGCGTCAGATGGCCGTGGACTTGACGACGTCCTGGCCGGCGCCGCGGATCACGTAGTCGGGGAAGCTCGTGGCGAGCGAACCCGTGGCGGGGCGTGTCCAGCGCCACCTCGGCGGCGCCGCCCTCGGCGCGCAGCACCTCCGTCCAGGCGGTGCGGTGGGCCGGTACCGGTTCCAGCAGCGAGCGCACCGGCGCGGTGGCGTCCGTCCGCCCGGGCTCGCGCCCCGCCCGGCGTCCGCGTTGCGGCGAGCCGTCGTCCCGCCCAAGACCGCAGGAGACGTCCGAGCATCCCGCAACGCCCGTGCGGCCGGCTATTCGCCGCCCTCCAGGTCGCCCTCCGTCTCCAGGAACGCCTGCCGGAGCTGCTCGACCACCTCCGGGTCGGGCTCCGCCCACATACCGCGGGACTCGGCCTCCAGCAGCCGCTCCGCCATGCCGTGCAGGGCCCAGGGGTTGGCCTCCTGCAGGAACGCGCGGTTCTCCGGGTCGAGGACGTAGGTGCGGGCGAGCCTGTCGTACATCCAGTCGGCGACGACGCCGGTCGTGGCGTCGTAGCCGAAGAGGTAGTCGACGGTCGCCGCGAGCTCGAAGGCGCCCTTGTAGCCGTGCCGCCGCATCGCCTGGATCCAGCGCGGGTTGACGACACGGGCACGGAAGACCCGCGAGGTCTCCTCGACCAGGGACCGGGTGCGGACGCTCTCCGGGCGGGTGGAGTCGCCGATGTACGCCTCGGGGGAACGCCCGGTCAGCGCACGGACGGTGGCGACCATGCCGCCGTGGTACTGGTAGTAGTCGTCGGAGTCGGCGATGTCGTGCTCGCGGGTGTCCGTGTTCTTGGCGGCCACCGCGATCCGCCGGTAGGCGGTCTCCATCTCCTGCCGCGCGGGGCGCCCCTCCAGGCCGCGCCCGTACGCGTAGCCGCCCCACACCGTGTAGACCTCGGCGAGGTCGGCGTCGCTGCGCCAGTCGCGGCTGTCGATCAGCTGCAGCAGGCCCGCGCCGTACGTGCCCGGCCGGGAGCCGAAGATGCGGGTGGTGGCGCGGCGTTCGTCGCCGTGGGCGGCGAGGTCCGCGCGGGTGTGGGCGCGGACGAAGTTGACCTCGTCCGGCTCGTCGAGGCCCGCGGCCAGCCGCACGGCGTCGTCCAGCAGGCCCACGACGTGCGGGAAGGCGTCCCGGAAGAAGCCGCTGATGCGCAGGGTGACGTCGACGCGCGGGCGGCCCAGCTCCTGCGCCGGGACGGCCTCGACGCCGGTGACGCGGCGGGACGCGTCGTCCCACACCGGCCGTACGCCGAGCAGCGCCAGCGCCTCGGCGACGTCGTCGCCCGCGGTGCGCATCGCGCTGGTGCCCCACAGCGACAGGCCCACCGACCGCGGCCAGGCGCCGCCGTTGTCCTCGCGGTAGCGGGCGAGGAGGGAGTCGGCGAGGGCCTGGCCGGTCTCCCAGGCGAGCCGGCTGGGCACCGCCTTGGGGTCGACGGAGTAGAAGTTGCGGCCGGTCGGCAGGACGTTGACCAGGCCGCGCAGCGGAGAGCCGGACGGGCCGGCGGGCACGAAACCGCCGTTCAGAGCGTGCACGACGGCCTCGGTCTCGTCGACCGTACGGGCCAGCCGCGGCACGACCTGCCGGGCGGCGAAGTCCAGGACGCGGGCGACGTCCTCGGGCAGGCCCTTGGCGACCTCGGTCACCGCCGCCGGGTCCCAGCCGGCGTCCTCCATCGCCTGCACCAGCGCGCGGGCCTGCTCCTCGGCCGCGTCGGCGGTGAGCCGGGTGGCCTTCGACTCGTCCAGCCCCAGGGACTCGCGCAACCCCGGCAGCGCGGCCGTGCCGCCCCAGATCTGCCGGGCGCGCAGGATGGCGAGCACCAGGTTGACCCGCTCGGCTCCGGCGGGGGCCTGGCCCAGCACGTGCAGGCCGTCGCGGATCTGGGCGTCCTTGATCTCGCAGAGCCAGCCGTCGACGTGGAGCAGGAAGTCGTCGAACTCCGCGTCGTGCGGCCGGTCCTCCAGGCCCAGGTCGTGGTCGAGCCTGGCGGCCTGGATCAGCGTCCAGATCTGGGCGCGGACGGCGGGCAGTTTGGCCGGGTCCATGGAGGCGATCGACGCGTGTTCGTCGAGCAGCTGCTCCAGGCGCGCGATGTCGCCGTAGGAGTCGGCGCGGGCCATCGGCGGCACCAGGTGGTCGACCAGGGTGGCGTGGGCGCGGCGCTTGGCCTGGGTGCCCTCGCCGGGGTCGTTGACCAGGAACGGGTAGATCAGCGGGAGGTCGCCGAGCGCGGCGTCGGGACCGCAGGCGGCGGACAGGGCCGCGTTCTTGCCGGGCAGCCACTCCAGGTTCCCGTGCTTGCCGAGGTGGATCACCGCGTCGGCGCCGAAGCCGCCGTCCTCGGCGGGGGCGCCGATCCAGCGGTAGGCGGCGAGGTAGTGGTGGGAGGGCGGGAGGTCGGGGTCGTGGTAGATCGCGATCGGGTTCTCGCCGAAGCCGCGTGGCGGCTGGATGAGGATCAGCAGGTTGCCGCGGCGCAGCGCGGCCAGCACGATGTCGCCCTCGGGGTTGCGGCTGGTGTCGACGAACATGGAGCCGGGCGGCGGCCCCCAGTGCTCCGTCACCGCGTCGCGCAGTTCCGCCGGGAGCGCGGCGAACCAGCGGCGGTAGTCGGCCGCCGGGATGCGCACCGGGTTGGCGGCCAGCTGCTCCTCGGTGAGCCAGTCCTGGTCGTGGCCGCCCGCGTCGATCAGCGCGCGGATCAACTCGTCGCCGTCGCCGGAGGACAGGCCCGGGATCTCCTCCCCCGGACCGAAGTCGTAGCCCTCGTCGCGGAGCCGGCGCAGCAGCGCGACCGCGCTGGCGGGGGTGTCCAGGCCCACGGCGTTGCCGATGCGGGAGTGCTTGGTCGGATACGCGGACAGCACGAGCGCCAAGCGGCGCCCGGCGGGCGGGATGTGGCGCAGCCGGGCGTGGCGCACCGCGATGCCCGCGACGCGGGCGGCCCGCTCCGGGTCGGGGACGTAGCCGGGAAGGCCGTCCTCGTCGATCTCCTTGAAGGAGAACGGGACGGTGATCAGGCGGCCGTCGAACTCGGGGACGGCGACCTGCGTCGCGGCGTCCATCGGGGACAGGCCCTCGTCGTTCTCCGCCCACACCTCGCGCGAGGAGGTCAGGCACAGCGCCTGCAGAACCGGCACGTCGAGGCCGGCCAGCGCGCCCGCGTCCCAGGCCTCCTCGTCACCGCCCGCGGAGGCGTCCGCCGGGCGGGTGCCCCCCGCCGCGAGCACGGTGGTGACGACGGCGTCCACACCCCTCAGGGCGTCCAGCAGTTCGGGCCCGGGGGCGCGCAGCGAGGCGACGTAGAGGGGCAGGGCCCGGGCGCCGGCCCGCTCGATCGCCGAGCAGAGGGCCTCCACGAAGGCGGTGTTGCCGCTCATGTGGTGGGCCCGGTAGTAGAGGACGGCGACCCGCGGGCCGTCGGTGACGGCCTCGGCGCGCTCCAGCCGGCCCCAGGACGGCGCGGAGGCCGGGGGGTCGAAGCCGTGACCGGTGAGCAGCACGGTGTCGGAGAGGAAGCGGGCCAGCTGCTCCAGGTTGGCCGGGCCGCCGTGCGCGAGGTAGGCGTGGGCCTCGGCGGCGATGCCGACGGGAACGGTGGACAGCTCCATCAGCTGGGCGTCCGGGGCCTGTTCACCGGTGAGCACGATCACCGGGCGCGGCCCGGCCAGCAGCGCGTCCAGCCCATCGTCCCAGGCGCGGCGCCCACCGAGGAGGCGTACGACGACCAGATCGGTGCCGTCGAGCAGGCCGGGCAGCTCGTCCAGCGGCAGCCGGGCGGGGTTGGCGAGCCGGAACGGGACGGGGCCGCCGGCGGCGTTCGCGGCGCGGGCGCTGAGCAGGTCGGTGTCGGAGGTCGACAGCAGCAGGATCACGTCGGACGTGCCTTCCTCGGGGTCCGCGCCCCGGGCCGGTGGATGACGGCCGGAGTTCCTGGCTCCCGTGGCCCGGCGCTCTCGCGCCGGCCCCGGTGACAGTGGCGGGACCGCACCGGAATCGCACCGGTTTCCTCCGCTGTTGCCGTCGATGGCGTGGGCGCGGCTGGGTGACCCGCCCGCGCAGCATGGTAAGCGCTGCGCCTGTCCTGCGGGCCCCGCGGTCCATACGGCCCCGCGGTACCCGCGGGTATGCTCGCGGCCATGCCGTCGCCCTCCGATACCCCCGTGAGTGGCGCCTTCGCCGCAGCGACGGCGGGGCGCGGACGCGACGACGCCTGCCCCGGCGCGCTGCGGCTGCACGCCGCCGACGACGGCGGCCTGGCCCGGATCCGCATCCCCGGCGGCCTGCTGACGATACGTCAGGCCGAGCTGCTGGCGGCCGCCGCGGACCGCCTCGGCGACGGCCGCATCGACCTCACCTCGCGCGGGAACCTGCAGCTCCGCGGGGTGCGCGACCCCGGCGCGGGCGCCGCACTGGCCGAGCTGCTCGGCGACGCGGGACTGCTGCCCTCATGGGCGCACGAGCGTGCCCGCAACGTCGTCGCCTCGCCGCTCGGCGGGCTCGACGGCCGCGGCAACGGTGATCTGCGCGGCTGGCTCCGCGAGTTCGACGCCCTGCTGTGCGCGAGCCCGGCCGCCGCCGCGCTCTCCGGGCGGTTCCTGTTCGCCCTGGACGACGGCCGCGGTGACGTCGCGGCCCTCGGTGCCGATGTGAGTTTGATCGCGCGGCCCGACGACTCCACCGCCGAACTCCGCCTGGCCGGCAGGCCCGTCGCCCGGGTACCGGCCGCCGAAGCGCCCCGCTGGGCGGTACGCGCCGCCGAGACCTTCCTCACGCTCGCCGCCGAACGCGGCGTCCGCGCCTGGCGGATCGCCGACATCGACCCCGGCGGTTCCGAACTCGCCGCGCGGTTGGCGGGCGCGGGTGCTTCCGGTCCCGCCGCCCAGGAGGCCGGCGGCGCCACGGCCCCCGCGACGGCGGCCGGGACCCCCGGCGGTCCCGCGCTCGGCACCGTCACACGACCGGACGGCCGGACGTGCGCGCTGTCCGTCGGCGTACGCCTCGGACGCGTCACCACCGAGGCCTGGCGGCTGCTCGCGGAGACGGCGCGGGCAGGCGGCGGAGAACTGCGGGTCACGCCCTGGCGCGGAGTCGTCCTCCCGGGCCTGCCGGTGGACGCGGCCGGGGAGGCGCTGCGGCGCCTGGCCGCGGCCGGCTTCCTGACCGGCGAGGAGTCGCCGTGGCGCGGGGTCACCGCCTGTGCCGGGCGGCCCGGGTGCGCCAAGTCGCTGGCGGACGTGCGCGCCGACGCCGAGGCCGCCCTGCGCGACGCCTCCCCCGAGCCCGGTCACCGTCTGCTGCCCGTGCACTTCTCCGGCTGCGAACGCCGCTGCGGCCACCCGGACGGCGCCTGGGTCGACGTCGTGGCCGGCGCCGGCGGCCGCTACCGCGTCTCCGTGGCCGGCACCGCCTCGGCCACCGCCGCCGGGGACCTGCCCGCCGCCCTGGTCACCGCCCGCCGCACCAGCACCCCACCACCCCCGAGGACGACGTGATCGAGTACGAGAAGGACGGACCGGAGATCTACCGTCAGTCCTTTGCCATCATCCGCGCCGAGGCGGAACTCGGCGGCCTGCCACCGGACGTGGCGCAGGTCGCCGTCCGCATGATCCACGCCTGCGGCATGACCGACCTCGTACGGGACCTGGCCTATAGCCCCTCGGTGGTGGCCGACGCCCGCGCCGCGCTGCGCGCCGGGGCGCCGATCCTCTGCGACGTGCAGATGGTCGCCAGCGGCGTCACCCGCAAGCGGCTGCCCGCGGACAACGAGGTGGTCTGCACCCTCTCCGACCCCGCCGTCCCGGCGCTCGCCGCCGAACTCGGCACCACCCGCAGCGCCGCCGCCGTGGAGCTGTGGCGGGACCGGCTGGAGGGCTCCGTCGTCGCCGTCGGCAACGCCCCGACCTCGCTCTTCCGGCTGCTGGAGATGATCGAGGCGGGCGCCCCGCGCCCCGCCGCGGTCATCGGCGTGCCCGTCGGCTTCGTCGGCGCCGCCGAGTCCAAGGACGCCCTGGCCGCACACCCCTCGGGGCTGGAGCACCTGGTGGTGCGGGGCCGGCGCGGCGGCAGCGCCCTGGCCGCCGCCGCCCTCAACGCCATCGCGACGGAAAGCGAAATCGTATGACCACCGGCCGTCTGTACGGGGTGGGCCTCGGCCCCGGCGACCCCTCCCTGATGACCGTGCGGGCCGTGGAGGTCATCCGCTCCGCCGACGTCATCGCGTACCACTGCGCCCGCCACGGCCGCAGCATCGCCCGCTCCATCGCCGCGGCGCACATCCGCTCCGAGCAGATCGAGGAGCGGCTGATGTACCCCATCACGACGGAGACCACCGACCACCCGGGCGGCTACCGGGGCGCGCTCGACGACTTCTACGCCGAGTCGGCGGAACTGCTCGCCGCGCACCTGGACGCCGGGCGCACCGTCGCCGTGCTCGCGGAGGGCGATCCGCTCTTCTACGGCTCCTACATGCACATGCACAAGCGGCTCGCCGGCCGCTACCCGGCCGAGGTGATCCCCGGCGTCACCTCGGTGAGCGCCGCCGCCGCCCGCATCGGACGGCCGCTGGTGGAGGGCGAGGAGGTGCTGACGATCCTGCCCGGCACGCTGCCGGAGGAGGAGCTGGCGGCGCGCCTCGCGGCCACCGACGCGGCGGCCGTGATGAAGCTCGGCCGCACCTTCCCCGCGGTGCGCGGTGCCCTGGAGACGGCCGGACGCCTGGAGGACGCCCACTACGTCGAGCGGGCCACCATGGAGGCCGAGCGCCTGGAGCGGCTGGCCGACGTGGACCCGGGGTCGGTGCCGTACTTCGCCGTCGCGGTGCTGCCCAGCCGTATCGACGAGCGGCCCGCGCCGGAGCCGTCCCCGGCCCGGGGCGAGGTCGTGGTCGTCGGACTCGGCCCCGCCGGGCCGATGTGGCTCACGGCGGAGGCGAGGTCCGCGCTGGCGGAGGCGGACGAACTGGTCGGCTACACCACCTACATGGACCGCGTCCCGGTCCGTCCGGGTCAGCTGCGGCACGCCTCCGACAACCGCGTCGAGGCCGAGCGCGCCGAGTTCGCCCTCGACCTCGCACGGCGCGGGCGGATTGTGGCCGTGGTGTCCTCCGGCGACCCCGGCGTCTTCGCCATGGCGACCGCCGTGCTGGAGGCCGCCTCCGCCGAGCCGTACCTGGACGTCCGCGTACGGGTCGTGCCCGGCATCACCGCCGCGCAGTCGGCGGCGGCGCTCGCGGGCGCGCCGCTGGGGCACGACTACGCGGTCGTGTCGCTCTCCGACCGGCTCAAGCCGTGGACGGTGATCGAGGAGCGGCTGCGCGCCGCCACGGCCGCGGACCTCGTCCTCGCGCTCTACAACCCGGCCTCCCACAGCCGCAAGACGCAGCTGGAGACCGCGCTGAAGGTGCTGCGGGAGGGCCGCGTCCCGGGCACGCCCGTGGTCGTGGCGCGCGATGTCGGCGGGCCCGAGCAGGCCGTACGGGTCACGACGCTGGAGGACCTGGACCCGGCGACCGTCGACATGCGGTGCGTCCTGCTCGTCGGCTCGTCGCAGACCAGGGCGGTGCGGCGCGGGGACGGCACCACGGTGGTGTGGACGCCGCGGCGCTACCCGGCCTGACGCCCGGGGCGCCCGCTCAGGCCGCCCGCGTGCGGAGCCACTCCAGCGCGCCCGGCACGTCCGGGGCGACGGGCACGCCGGCAGGGACGGGTGGGCGCTCCACGACCACCACGGGCAGGCCCAGTTCGCGGGCGGCCGTGAGCTTGGGCGCGGTGGCGGCGCCGCCGCTGTCCTTGGTGACGACGACGTCGATGCCGTGCCGCCGCATCAGCTCCCGCTCCCCGTCCAGCGTGAAGGGGCCCCGGTCCAGCAGTACGTCCATCCGCGGTGGCTGCGGCGGCTCCGGGGCGTCGACGCTGCGCACCAGGAACCAGCAGTCCGTGACCCCCGCGAAGGAGGCCAGCCCCATGCGGCCCGTGGTGAGGAAGACCCGTCGCCCCAGGGCGGGCAGCACCCGCGCGGCCTCCGCCAGCGAGGCCACCGGCCGCCAGCGGTCGCCGGGCCCGGCGACCCAGCCGGGACGGCGCAGCGCCAGCAGGGGAACATCGAAGGCCGAGGCCGCCTCGGCCGCGTTGAACGAGATCGTCCCGGCGAAAGGATGGGTGGCGTCGATGACCGCGTCGACCGCGTGCTCCCGCAGCCACGCCGCGAGCCCCGCGGGGCCGCCGAAGCCACCGGTGCGCACCTCGCCGGGCGGCAGCCGCGGCCGCTCCACGCGCCCCGCGAGCGAGCTGGTGACCCGCCACGCGGCCGGGTCGGCGGCCAGCGCCTCCGCGAGGCGGCGGCCCTCGGTGGTGCCGCCGAGGACGAGGACGTGCTGCTGTCTGCCGGTCACCTCCGCACCCTACGGCGCGCCGTGAGCGGCGGCCGGAGCGCCCAGCTGGAACGGGCCGGGCTGCGGCACGGCTGGACCACCGGCGCCTGCGCGACGGCGGCGGCCACCGCCGCGTACACCGCCCTGCTGGGCGGCGAGTTCCCCGACCCGGTGACGATCACCCTGCCCAAGGGGCAGCGGCCCGCCTTCGCCCTCGCGGTGGAGGAGCGCGGCGAGGGCTGGGCCACGGCGGGCGTCGTGAAGGACGCGGGCGACGACCCGGACGTCACCCACGGCGCGCTCGTACGTGCGACCGTGCGCCACGGCGCCCCCGGCAGCGGGGTCGTCTTCCGCGCCGGCCCCGGCGTCGGCACGGTCACCCGGCCCGGCCTCCCGCTGGCCGTCGGCGAGCCCGCCGTCAACCCCGTCCCCCGCACGATGATGCGCGACCACGTCGCGCAGGTCGCGGCCCGGCGCGGCGCCGCGGGCGACGTCGAGATCACCGTCTCCATCGACAACGGCGAGGAGCTTGCCCGCAGTACGTGGAACCCGCGCCTGGGCATCCTGGGCGGCCTGTCGGTGCTGGGCACCACCGGGATCGTCGTGCCGTACTCCTGCTCGGCATGGATCGACAGCATCCGGCGCGGCGTGGACGTCGCGCGGGCGGCCGGGCGCACACACGTCGCGGGCTGCACGGGGTCGACCTCGGAGAAGGTCGCGGTCGCCGTGCACGGCCTGCCCGAGGACGCGCTGCTGGACATGGGGGACTTCGCGGGCGCCGTGCTGAAGTACCTGCGCCGCCACCCCGTGCCGCGGCTCACGATCGCCGGCGGCTTCGCCAAGTTGTCCAAGCTGGCCGCCGGCCACCTGGACCTGCACTCCTCCCGCTCCCAGGTCGACAAGGGCCTCCTCGCCGACCTGGCCCGCCGGGGCGGCGCCGACGAGGCCCTCGCCGAGGCCGTCGCCGCCGCCAACACCGGCCTGGAGGCGATCCAGTTGTGCCTCGCCCGGGGCGTCCCGCTCGGCGACCTCGTCGCCGAGGCCGCCCGCCGCACCGCCGCGGGCGTCCTGCGCGAGGCCCCCGTCACGGTCGACGTCATCTGCATCGACCGCGCCGGCACGATCGTGGGCCGGGCCGGCTGACCCGCCGCGCGGGGCCGGGAGCGTCGCTAGACTCGACGCATGAGAGCCGCGGGAACGTTTGACGTCAAGGCATTCGTGCCGACCGAGCTCGTGCCGGAGCCGGCCGTGACCACCGGGACGCCGGTCGGGGTCGCCACGATCGACAAGCACTTCGAGGGCGAGGTCGCCGGCCGCTCCTCGACCCTCTTCACCGCCGCGTACGACCAGGCGACCGGCGTCGGCACCTATGTGGCCATGGAGTCCTTCGAGGGCTCGCTGAACGGCCGCGAGGGCACCTTCAACTTCGCCCACTCGGCGACGACCTCCGGCAGCGACCGCACCGCCGAGTTCTTCGTCATCGTCCCCACCAGCGGCACCGGTGAACTGGCCGGCGTCACCGGCACGGGCGGCCTCGCGCTCGACGAGGACGGCACCCACCGGATCTGGTTCGACTACGACCTCGGCTGAGGCCCGGGCGCGACGGCAGTGCCGGTGGTGCCGTTAGTGGTTCGGCTGTCCCACCGTCTCGCGCCCGCCCACCGGCGCCACCGCCCCACAACACCCGCGACCGGGTGCACCTAGGAGGAGGCGCCGCAGTCCGTCGCGTGCCGGTGGACGCGCTCCGCCGAGTACAGGTGGCTGTCGCGGAACTGCTGCGCGCCCAGGGTGCGCCCGACGATGATCACCGCGGTGCGGACCACCCCGGCCTCCTTCACCTGCTCCGCGATGTCGCCCAGCGTCCCGCGCAGCACCAGCTCGTCCGGGCGGGAGGCCATCGCCACCACCGCGGCCGGGCAGTCCGTGCCGTAGTGCGGGGTGAGTTCGGCCACCACGCGCTCCACGTAGCGGGCCGCCAGGTGCAGCACGATCAGCGCGCCGCTGCGGCCGAGCGTCGCCAGGTCCTCCCCCTCCGGCATGGGCGTGGCCTGCTGCGCGATCCGGGTGAGGATGACCGTCTGCCCGACCGTCGGCACGGTCAGCTCCCGCTTCAGCGCCGCGGCGGCCGCCGCGAAGGCGGGGACGCCGGGAACGACCTCGTACGGGACGCCGGCCGCGTCCAGGCGGCGCATCTGCTCGGCGACGGCGCTGAAGACGGAGGGGTCGCCCGAGTGGAGCCGGGCCACGTCGTGGCCCTCGGCGTGGGCCCGGACCAGCTCCTCGGTGATCTGGTCGAGCGTCAGCTGCGCGGTGTCGACGAGCCGGGCGTCCGGCGGGCACTCGGCGAGGAGTTCACGGGGGACGAGGCTCCCCGCGTACAGGCAGACCCGGCTGCGGGCCAGGACCCGCTGGCCGCGCAGGGTGATCAGGTCGGCGGCGCCGGGTCCCGCGCCGATGAAGTGGACGGTCATGGCTGGGCTCCCACGGGTTTGACGGCGGACCACTGGGTGACGGGCATGGCCTGGCGCCAGCCCGTGAAGCCGCCGACCGGGGCGGCGTGCGCGACGGCGAGCCGGACGAGTTCGCCCCCGTGCCGTGCGTACCACTGGGCGAGCAGGGCCTCGGACTCCAGCGTGACGGTGTTGGCGACCAGGCGCCCGCCCGGCCGCAGGGCCGTCCAGCATGCCTCCAGGAGCCCGGGGGCGGTGAGGCCGCCGCCGACGAAGACGGCGTCCGGGACGGGCAGTCCGTCCAGCGCCGCCGGGGCGGCGCCGGTCACGACCCGTAGTGCCGGGACGCCGAGCGTGGCCGCGTTGCGTGTGATGCGTTCCGCCCGGACGGGGTCCCGCTCGACGGTGACCGCCCGGCAGGCGCGGTGCGCCCGCATCCATTCGACGGCGATCGAGCCCGAGCCGCCGCCGACGTCCCACAGCAGTTCGCCGGGGGCGGGCGCGAGCGCGGCCAGGGTCGCCGCCCGCACATGGCGCTTGGTGAGCTGCCCGTCGTGCTCGTACGCGGCGTCCGGCAGTCCCGGGACGAGCCCCAGCCGCGGCGCGGACGGCGCCGCGGCGCACTCCACCGCGACGACGTTCAGCGGGTCGCCGGGCGGATGCGGCCAGTCCCGCGCCGTACCGTCCAGGATCCGTTCCCGCGTCGAGCCCAGCTGCTCCAGTACGCGCAACCGGCTGGCGCCGAAGCCCCGTTCGCACAGCAGCCCGGCCACCTCGGCCGGGGTGCCGGCACCCCGGCTCAGCACCAGAACCCTGCGCCCGTCGTGCAGCGCGGCGGCCAGCGCGGGCAGCGGCGGCCCCACCAGGCTCACCACCTCGGTGTCCTCCACCGCCCAGCCGAGCCGCGCGCACGCGTACGACACCGACGAGGGATGCGGCAGCACCCGCAGGCGGTCCGCCCCCAGTTCCTCGGTGAGGGTGCGCCCGATGCCGTGGAACATGGGATCGCCGCTGGCCAGCACCGCGATCCGCCGCCCGGCGTGGGCGGCCGGCAGCCCCGGCACCGCCGGGCGCAACGGCGACGGCCAGGCGACCCGTTCGGCGGTCACCTCCGGCGGCAGCAACTCCAGCTGCCGCGGCCCTCCGATGACGACCTCGACCCCGCAGAGCGCCTCCCGCGACGCCGCGGGAAGCCCCGCCCAGCCGTCGGCACCGATGCCGACGACGACCACGGGGGCGGACGCGTCGTCCATCACGGGCACCTCGGAAGTCGGCGGGAACGGTCGGACACAGCAGCCGCACTCTACGTGAAGTGCCAGGTGGGCCCCGGGCCCGGGCCTCCGCGGCCGGGTGCAGCTCACGGACGGGCCGACAGTGCTGTCCGTGGCGCCCGCGCCGAGGCCGTACGTACGGCGGATCCACGACGGCGAGCCGGTCAGCGCCCTGTTCCACCCGGCCTGAGAGCCGGCCCGGTCAGTCGTCCCCGCGCGCCGCGTCGGAGTCCGCCGCGGCTGCCGCGCTCTCCGCGTCGTCGACGATGCGGGCGAGGTCGGAGGGGGCCGGGGCGTCACCCGCGGGCGCCGTGGCCGGAGCGGTCGGGGCCGAGGCGGAACCGCCGGACGGGCCGCAGGCGGTGAGCAGTCCCGCGCAGGCCGCCGCGGCCACGGCCAGTGCCGCCAGGCGGCGGGTCACGAGGCGGCGCCGTTGTCGTGGGAGGCGCACCAGCTGCGGACCCGCACGAGGTCGGTGCGGCGCTGCTCCAGGGTCGGTACGAGGGACTTGCGGAAGGTCAGCCGGTCGTTGAGGTAGGTCTCGATCTCGGCGTGCCCGGCGGCCTTGGCGTTGGCGACCCGCTTCTCCAGCCGCTCGATCGAACCCCGGCGTGTGACCGGCCCGTTGAGCCGCTTCAGGGCCCGGTCGATGCGTGCGTCGATCTTGCCGGCGCGCTTGCACAGGGCCTTGGCGCCGTCCCCGGTGGGGGTGGCGGCCGGGGCCGGGGTGCCGCCGCTGTCGGCGGTGGCCGGGCCGGCGAGGCCCAGCAGGGTGACGACGGTGGCCAGGGCCACGACGGTGGTGCGGCGTCGCATGACGTCCTCCTTCGGATCGGAAGCGCGGAGCGCCTTCGGCACGGAAGTTAGGGAGCGTCTTTGTGGAAACCTTGTGGCTCCCAGGCACGCCCGGACAGCCAGTCGCGGCGCGGCAGCGGAAGGGTCGGCTCGCTGTCGCGGACTCCGCTCGGCGGGAGGCGTATCTCGAAGCGGGTGCCGGGCGCGCCGTCCGGCCGATCCAGGACGGTGATCGTCCCCCGGTGCAGCGCGATCTGCTGGGCGACCAGGGTGAGCCCGAGGCCGGAGCCGGGGCTGTCCGGCCGGCGGTGGAACCGGGCGAAGACCGCCGCCCGGGCCTCGGGCGGGATACCGGGACCGTGGTCGTCGACGGTGAGGACGACGGCCGGGGCGCGGTCGTCTCGGCCGCGCCGCAGGGTGACCTCGACCGTGGGCGGACCGCCCGGAGTGCGGCCGTGGACCGCCGCGTTGGTCAGCAGGTTGTCGGTCGCCGAGCGCAGTCCCTGCTCCCAGCCGTGGACGAGGAGACCGGGCGCGGTGGTCACCCGGACCCGGGCCTCGGGATGGCGGCGGCGCAGGTCGGCGGCGGAGGCGTCGACGAGTTCGGCCGCGTCGACCGGGCCGAAGGCGTCCTCCTCGACCAGATCCCCCTGGGCGAGGGCGCGCAGCATCACCAGCAGGCCCAGAACGCGGGCGTGTTCGGCGCGCAGGTCGCCCACCACCTCGCGGCGCTCGGCGTCCGGCAGGTCCGGGTGGCCGGCGAGGATGTCGAGGTTGGTGCCCATGCTCATCAGCGGGTTGCGCAGCTCGTGGGAGGCGACGGCGGCGAACGAGCGGGCGGTGGCGAGCGCCTCGCCGGTCCGGTAGGCCTGCTCGTCGTAGCGGGCGAGCACGGTCTGCAGCGTGCGCGCCAGGTCGTCGACCTCGGTGATCCGGGCCGGGACGTGGTCCAGCCGTACGGCGCTGACGCGCGGATCGAGGCCGCTCGCCCGCTGCTGGAGCCGCCGCAGCGGACGCACCGCGCGGCCCGCCGCCGCCCAGGCCAGCAGTCCGGACAGGGGCGCGGCCAGCAGCGCCACGGTCACCACGCGGCGGCGCACCTGGCGCAGCTGGTTCTCGGTGGCGGCGTCCGGCGAGAACAGCCACAGGGTGCCCCGGACGCCCTTGCGGGCGCCGTTCACCGGCACCGACAGCACACGCCAGCGGGTGCCGCCGGCCCGGATCGTGACCGGGGAGGGCGCACGGGCGGGCAGCGTCACGGACGGGTCCGGCTGCGGGCCGCCCGACACCGTGCCCTCGGGACCGGCCAGCCGGATGCCCACGTCCAGCGCGGAGCTGAACAGCCTGCGCGTACGGGCCTGTTCCGCCGCGGGGCGGTCCGCGGCTGTGGCCCGCAGCAGGGCCTGGGCGTCCCCCGCGACGGCCGTGGCGCGGTCCCGCAGATGGGCGTCCTGCTGGGCGTGCAGGTCGGCGGCGACCAGCCGGATCAGCAACGCGCCGGAGGCGAGGACGAGCAGCGGGACGACCACGCCCACGGCCAGCGCGAGCCGCGTGGACAGCCTCATGAGCGCTCGCTCCGGGCGTCCCGGTCGTCCCGCAGGACGAAGCCGACGCCGCGCACCGTGTGCAGGATCCGCGCCCGGCCGCCGGTCTCCATCTTGCGCCGCAGATAGCTGACGAAGGTGTCCACGGCGTCGGTGCGCACGTCGAAGTCGTAACCCCAGACCCGGTCCAGCAGCTGGTCGCGGGTGAGGACCAGCCCGGCGTTGCGCGCGAAGACCTCCAGCAGCTCGAACTCCCGCCGGGTCAGCGTCAGCGGCTCCCCGTCCAGCCGGGCCTCCCGCGTCGCCGGGTCGACCAGCAGCCCCCCGGCGCGCACCCGCCCGCCCGCGGCGGGGGGACGGCGGCGCAGCAGCGCACGCAGCCGCAGCACCAGTTCCTGCAGCGCGAACGGCTTGACCAGGTAGTCGTCCCCGCCCGCCTGGAGCCCGGCGACCCGGTCGGCCGCCTCGTCCAGGGCGGAGAGCATCAGCACGGGAACGTCGTTCTCCTCCTCGCGCAGCGCGCGGCACACCTCGATCCCGCTCAGGTCGGGCATGGAGATGTCGAGGACCACCACGTCGGGTGCCCCGTCCCGTACGGCGGCGAGCGCGGCCCTGCCGCCGTCGGCCAGGCTCACCGAGAAGCCGTCCAGTCGCAGCCCCCGTTCCAGGGAGCGGCGTATGGCGGCGTCGTCGTCGGCGACCAGGACCCGGCCGCCCGTGTGCGCATCGGTTCTCACGGCGGCGATGGTAAGCGCAACGGCTTGATCACCAAGAGGCCCCGGTCGGTGGCGCGGTTCCCTGGCCCGGTTGCGGTGCGGCGCGACGGCGGACGGCAACGGGGGGGGGTGGGCATGCGGCGCGGAACGGGCCGGGGGGACGCGGTGCTGATCGCGGCGGTGACCGCGGCGCAGGTGTCGGCGGAAGTGCCGACGGGCCGCGGCCCGCGCGCACGCGCCCTCACGCACCCTCAGATGTCCAGCCGGTACGGCAGGAGGCACACGACGGCGTCGGTCCTGGCGCGCAGGATCGTGGCGAGGAGGACGCCGCGCTGGTTCTGCAGGATGCGGTAGCGGGCGTGGCGCGGCTGGACCTCGGGGATGAGGACGGCGATCTGCCGGCCGTCCTCGGACATGCGGCGCACGTAGGAGAGGATCGGCAGCACCAGCGAGCGGTGCGGGCTCTCGATGACGTCGAGGCGGACGCCGGGCTGCCAGCGGTCCCAGGTGTCGAGCAGGTCCCGCGCCTTGGCGGGGTCGGGTTCAACGGTGACCGCCACGACCTCGTCGCCGAGGGCGATGGCGGCGGTGAGCGCGTGCCTGGCGAGCCTGCTGACCCCGCCGAGGGGGACGATGACCAGGCTGTTCGTGCGGCGCGGCCGGTCGGGGACGGTGCCCAGCCCGAGTTCCCTGCCGACCTCCGCGTAGTAGTGCTCGATGCGGGAGAAGAGCAGCATCAGCAGCGGCACCACGACGACGACCACCCAGGCGCCCTCGGTGAACTTCGTGGTCACCAGGATCACCCCGGCCGTCGCGGTCAGCAGAGCGCCCAGCCCGTTGAGCGCGGCGCGCGGCACCCAGCGGCGCGGGCGCATGCCCGCCCAGTGCCGGACGAGGCCGGTCTGGCTGATGGTGAAGCCGGTGAACACCCCGATGGCGTACAGCGGGATGAGCCGCTGCGTCTGCGCGTCGACGGCGACGAGCAGCAGCGCGGCCACCACCGCCAGGGCGACCACGCCGTAGCGGTAGACGGGCCGTTCGGCGCGCAGCCCGAACACGTGGGGCAGCCGGTTGTCGCGGGCGAGCAGGCTCATCAGGACCGGCAGGCCGCCGAAGCTGGTGTTCGCGGCCAGGCCGAGGACGAGGGTGACCACGAGATTGGTCGTGTAGTACGCCCATCCCGTACCGAAGGAGCCCGCGGTCAGCTGGGCGAGCACCGTCACGCCGCCGCGCGGCGCCACCTCGTCGCGCCGGATCAGGAAGGCCAGCCCGACCAGCATCAGGCCCAGCAGCGCGCCGAGCATCAGTTCCGTGCGCTGGGCGCGCCGCACCTTGGGCGGCCGGAAGGACGGCACCGCGTTGGCGATCGCCTCCACCCCGGTCAGTGCGGAGCAGCCGGAGGAGAACGCCTTCAGGAGCAGCAGCACGCTGAGCGCCTCGGTGGCGTGGACGGGCTGCGGGCTGCCGACGACGGCGGCGGGGTGGGCGCGCAGCAGGCCGACGACGACGATCCCGCCGATGCACAGGACGAAGAGCACCGCGGGCAGCATCAGCACCCGCGCGCTGTCGGCGACGCCCCGCAGGTTCACCACGGTGAGCAGGGCGAGCCCCCCGAGGCAGATCTCCAGAAGGTACGGGCTGAGGGACGGGAACGCCGAGGCGAGGCTGGCGGCGCCGGCGGCCAGGCTCACGGCGACGGTGAGCACGTAGTCGACGACCAGGCTGGCCGCCGCCAGCAGGCTCACCCGCAGCCCGAGGTCCTTCCCGGCCACCGCGTAGGAGCCGCCGCCGTCCGGGTGCACGGCGATGACCTGGCCGTACGAGATCACCAGGACCACCAGCAGGCCGGCGATGACCAGCATGATCGGCAGCGTGGCGGACAGCGCCGCGGTCCCGGCGGCGAGCAGGACGAGCACGATGGCCTCGGGCCCGTACGCCACCGAGCTCAGGGCGTCCAGTGACAGCGCGGCGAGCCCCTGAACGCTGGTCAGCAGCGAGCGCTCCCCCTCGCCGTGCCGCAGCGGCACCCTCGGCCGCACCTGGCGGCGCGCCAGCCCGAAGGTCATCGCCCGCCCGCCGGCTGCGTGTGGCACATGGCTGGTCTCCTCCGCCGGCGGGCTCTCCCGTCAGCCTCCGGCGGCGGCGTCCGCCGCGCAGCGCGGGGCGGCCGATCGGGTGAGCCGTCAGTCGGGCCGGGCCAGGAACTCCACGACGGCGAGGACGAAGACGACGGCGAGCGCCAGCCCGAGGACGACCCAGCCGGTCGGGTAGGACCAGAAGGCGAGTGTCACGGCGGCGGCCGCGATGACGATCCATCCGACGAGGATCTTGTGGCGGACGAGCCACGGCCCGACCGGCCCGGTCCGCAGGCCGACCCGGTGCGCCGCGTCGCCCGCCCCGCCCAGCACGGACTCCCACACCCCGCGCGCCCGGACGGCGTGGCGGCCGGGCCCGCTCAGCCAGGCGCCCAGCGCGACGATGACGCCGAGCACGAAGACGGCGCGGACGGTCTTGCGCAGGAAGCGGATCAGGGTGTCGTAGACCGTCCCGGCGGCCTGCTGGCTGACGCTCGCGGGCAGCGCGTCGAGGTAGATCGCCCGGAAGATCGTCAGGCCCGCGCCGAGTACGAGGGCGGCCGCGGCGAAGCCCAGCGCGGCGGCGACCAGGGCCCGCCGGCGGCGGACCGCGAGCAGCACGCCCGCGGCCGCGAGGACGACGGTGACGACCGGCAGCCAGAAGCCGACGAGCTGCAGGAGCCGGAAGGCGGTCCTGATCTTCCCGACCTTGTCGGAGCGCACGACGGTGAAGTCGGTGTGGATCTCGGGGATCTTCGCCGCGATGGTCAGGCCCGCGTCGACCAGCCGCTGTTTGACCCGGTCGATGATCGGGGCGAGGTCGATGGCCACGGTGTCGTTGGTGAGCTTGACCGCGCCGCCTCCCTGCCCGGTCAGCGCCTTGTCCAGCGAGGCGTGAATCCCGCGGTTGGCGTCGGTCCACACCTTCTCGAAGGCGTCGCTCTGGACGACCTTCTCCGCCGTGGAGTGCACCAGGCTCTCGATGCCGCTGGTCAGCGGGCCGGAGAGGCGGTTGAGCAGCTGGTCGAGCCGGGGGCGGTCCTGCGGGGCGAACTCGTCGAGGAGGCGCTTGAGGTCGATCTGCTGCATCACCACGGAGGTGATGCGGTTGGCGGCGGCGTTCTGCACGGCCGGGTCGCTCGCCAGGGGCGCCACGGTGGCGACATAGCGGTCGGTGTCGCCGACCTCGGAGTTCACCCAGACGGCCAGCGCGCTCAACGGGACGAAGACGCAGGCCACGACGATGAACAGGGCCGAGAAGAAGGCCCGCACGGGCCGTCGCCGGTGAGGCGGCGGGGGCTGCGCCCCGGCGCCCGCGGGCGCGGTCTCCCGCGCCTCCAGTGCCGACAGCCGGGCGCGCAGTTCGGCCAGATCGTCACGCCCTTCGGGCGTTGCGTCCGCCATGCCACCGCCGCCTCTCCTTCACCACGCGACACGGCAATTTAATCCGTATTGTGATTGATGTGCCATTTGAGGCGCGTGTACCTGTGGAGGCAGAGAATGACGAGGCCGTACCGGGGCCGGGCGGTGTGCGCGGCGGTCGTTGTGTGCGCCACCGCGTTCGCCGCGAGCGCCTGCTCGGACAACGACGGCACCCCCGCCGAGAAGGCGTCGAAGGCGGCGTCCGCCGCGTCCTCGCTGGTGTCCAAGGGCGGGGAGGCCGTCGCGTCGGCGACCGCGGCCGCCCAGTCCGAGCTGGCGAAGATCAAGAACGGCGTCAACGCCAAGTCCGACGTCGGGCTGGGCCCCGTCACGATCGAGGGGGACAAGGCCACCGCCGAGGTCACCGCCACCAACAGCGGGGACAAGCAGGCCACGTACACCGTCGAGGTGAGCTTCCGCGACTCCAGCGGGAACCTCCTGGACGCCGTCGTGGTCAACGTCACCGACGTGGCGCCGAAGACGTCCGGCAAGACCACGGCCCGCAGCAATCGCGATCTGACGGGCACGGTCAAGGCGCAGGTGGACGCGGCGCTGCGGCACTGAGACACCATCACCGCGAGGAGGCAGCCATGGCAGCCACCGGCACGTCACCCAGGACCGGGAACCACCGCAACGGGTGGGCTTACGGGGGCGTCACCTTCGCCGGCGTCCTGTTGCTCGTCGACGGCGTCCTGGCCATCTTCCAGGGCATCTCGGGGATCGCCGCGGACAACGTGTACGCGCGCGTCGGCAATTACGTCTACAGGTTCAGCCTGACCGGGTGGGGATGGATCCACCTGATCCTCGGCGTGCTCCTCGTCATCACGGGTACGGGACTGCTCAGCGGCGCCGCGCTCTGGTCACGGATCATGGGTGTCGTCCTGGCGGGCCTGGGCATCGTCGTGAACTTCCTGTACCTGCCCTACCTGCCGTTCTGGTCGATCGTCCTCATCGCGCTCGACGTCTTCATCATCTGGGCGCTCGCCCACTACAAGCCGGAGCGCTCACCGGCCGCCTGACCGCCGCCCGCCCGGCCCTCCCCGGGCGGGACCGGCTCGGTCCCGCCGCCGTCCCCGCCGTCCCCGCCGTCCCTGGGCTGACCGCCGTGCATCACCGCACCGACGGTGATGCACACGGTCGCCACGACGCACAGTGCGATCAGTCCGGACAGCAGCGTGAACACCGAGCCCAGCGAGCCGTACGCCTGCAGGCTGCGGTTCAGCGCCTTCGGCACGTACAGCGGCGCGGCGAACACCGCCGCCTCCAGGATCACCGCCGTGAGCAGCGCGCCGGGCAGCAGCGCCATCCAGCCGATCCGGCTGCCCAGCAGCAGGTGCTGGGTCCACCACCAGATACCCACCGCGCACACCAGGGACAGCGGGACGCCGAACCAGCGGCCCAGGCCGAAGCCCTCCCGCAGCGGCCCCTGGAGCGCCAGGTAGACCAGCGCCGCGCACACCCAGGCGAACCAGCGCCAGACCGCGATCCGCACCCCCGACTTCGGCATGCGCCAGGCGCGTTCGCACACCCTCTGCATCGCCCGGCTGCACGCGGTCGCGGACAGCAGCGCCATCAGGGTGCCCACCACGCCCACCGTCTGCCGCAGGTTCCCCGGATCGGAGTCGTACACCGACCGCAGCTGCTCCCGGGAAGGACCGGTCAGGCCCAGCACCCGCACCAGCGAGTCGAGCAACTCCTTGCGCACGCTCTCCGGCGCGAAGGACGCGATGACGAACAGCAGCGGCACCGCGGTCAGGAAGACCTGCGCCGCCAACCGGGTGGCGGCGTCCAGCACATTGACGGTGAGCAGCCGGGCGGCGAGCAGGCTGATGATCGGGAACCGCCGCTCCGCCTCGGTCCGCAGGACACGCGCCCGCGCCGGCAGGTCCGCGAACCGCGCACGGAGCCCCTCGGGAATCCTGATCCGTGGCCGCCCTTTCACAGTCCGACTATTTTTCAGCCCGCCGGGCCCCGCAACCGGGCCTCGGAGCACCGATGGGTTTCCGCGACGCCGTCGTTCCACCTCCGCTGGCAGTCACCAGCGGGGGCACTCCCCGGGGGACGGAGGCGGACATGACCGGGATCCCGGACGGCCGGACGGCGATCGTCCACGGCGGGGGCGGCGGCATCGGGGGGCCCGGCCCCGTCAACGGTGCGGCCCTGACCGCCCGCGCCCGGAAGGAACCGGGCCTGCCCAAGGACCGGGTCAGCGCCCTGGGCTACTGGCGGGCGGACGCGTGAGGCGAGCGCTCAGCCCCGCTCCGCGCGCCACCGCGCGACGACGTCCTCCACGTCGTACGGCACGAGGTTGAGCGGCGGGCCGTCCATGGGGGTGCGGATCCCCGTGCGGATCTTGTCGTTGACCTCCTCGACCATGCGCCGCACCTCGCGTTCGGAGGGGGCGCGGGAGGCGGCCTCCATCGCGTCCTCCACCTCCTTGCGCAGCACGAGGCTCGCCGGAAGGTGGGACAGCCCCTCGCGTGCCAGCTTCTCCCGGATCCACCACAGCTCGTCGTACGGCCGGTCCATGGAGGCCAGCGGTTTGCCGGCGCCGGGCAGGTTGTCGAAGGCGCCGCGCTCCGTCGCCTCCCGGATCTGCTTGTCGACCCAGGACTCGAAGGGTACGCCCGGTGGCTTGCGCTCCGTCATGCCACCGATTCTCCCTCCCCCGGGACCCGGCCGACAGGCCGGGGACGGGCGCGGGGCCCGCCGCGCATCCCGGAGAGCTCCTGCCGCAACGCGTCACGCTCCGACAGGATGCGGTGCGCCCACAGCAGCACCCGCTCGCCCTCCGGGGTCAGCCCCTCAAAGCGGCGGCCGCGCCGCACGATCGGCACGTCCGGCTCCCGCTCCAGCTCGCGGATCCCGGCCGACAGCGAGGGCTGCGACACGAAGCAGGCGTCAGCGGCGCGGGCGAAGTGCCGCTCCCTGGCGAGGGCGACCAGATACTCCAGTTGGCGAGGCAGCATGGCTCACGGTCGCACACACGGTGCCGCCGCGTTACTCCCCGGCGGGCGCCCAGCCCTGGTCGCGCAGGACCGCGGCGACGTCCGGGGCGCGGTAGTTCTCGCCCTTGAGGACCTTCCCGTCGGCCCGCAGGGTCGGGCGGCCGTCGGGGCCGAGCTTGCTCATGTTGGCGCGGTGGATCGCGGCGATCACCTCGTCCAGGTCGATGCCGTGCACCAGCGCGGTGCCGTAGGCAACGTAGACGACATCGGCCAGCTCGTGCGCGAGGTGGTCGAGGTGACCGGCCGCGGAGGCCTCGGCGACCTCGGCCACCTCCTCGGCGAGCAGTTCCTGGCGGTGCGCGGCGTGCTCCGGCGTGATCTCGGTCGGGCGCGGGCGGACGTCGAGGCCGAAGGCCGTGTGGAACTCACGGACCAGGGCGGCGGGGGAGGGTCGCATCCCGCCGATCGTAGTGCGTGCTCAGGAGCCCCCGTCTCCGCCGGGCGGCGCCGCCGGGGCGCCGCAGCGGTCCTGCGGCAGCACCGGCTGCGGGTTGTGCGCGTCCAGCGGGGCGCCGTCGATGCGGGTGGCCGGCAGCACGCGGGCCCGCCCGGAGTCCGGGTCGATCTCCGCCCGGCTCAGGAGCACGTGGTGGCCGTCCGCCCCCGTGACGGCGATGCGGAAGCGCAACCTGTCCTTGCGGCGGACCGGGTCGAAGGCAGGACCGGCCGAGCGCAGCACCTCGTGCGGCAACGACCCCTCGAAGCGGTGGTGCTGCACGCCGCTGGTCTGGCACTCGCAGCTCACCCGGACCCGGTGCTGGGGCCGGGCCAGCAGATCGCGGACGGTCAGCGGGGCGGGACGGGCGAGATCACCGCTCGAGATGAAGCCGGCGAGCTTCGGCGGCGCGGGAACGGACACGGTCACCGGCTTCCACCTCCCGCATGACCGTACCCACCCGCGGTGGCCGCGAAAACGCACATGCGACCTCCAGTGCCCGAAGATCCGGCCGATGCAATGCGTCAGGACCCTTCCGGCTCGCATCTGCGTCACTATGATCGATGCATGCACACCTACCGGATCGGCGAGGCGGCCGCATTGATGGGCGTCAGCGCCGACACCCTCAGGCGCTGGGTCGACGGCGGGCGGCTGCGGGCGGAACGCGACGAGCAGGGGCGGCGCATCATCGAGGGCCCCGATCTGGCCGCGTTCGCCCGCGAGTTCAACCGCACGGAACGCGCCGGCACCGGCTCCTCGGCCCGTAACCGCTTCTCCGGAATCGTCACCGAGGTGATCCTCGGCGACGTCTCCGCGCAGGTCGAGATCCAGGCGGGTCCGTTCCGCGTGGTGTCCATGATCAGCCGGGAGTCCGCCGAGGAGCTGAAGCTCGAACCCGGCGTCCCGGCGGTCGCCGTCATCAAGTCGACCAACGTGGTCGTCGAGAGACCGCCAAGACTCGGAGGAGCAGCCCTGTGATGACCCGTTTCACGCAGCGCCGGCCCCTTCAGCTGGCCGCCGGAGGCACCGCGGTGCTGCTGGCCCTGAGCGCCTGTTCGTCCTCGGACGACTCCGCCGGCGCCTCCGCGCCGTCCTCGTCCTCGGCGGGCGCGTCCTCCGCGGGCGACCTGAAGGGCACGGTCACCGTCTTCGCCGCCGCCTCCCTCAAGGAGGGCTTCACCGCACTGGGCAAGGAGTTCGAGACGGCCCACCCGGGCACCAAGGTCACCTTCAACTTCGGCGGCAGCGACGCGCTCGCCGCCAGCATCACCTCCGGCGCCCCCGCCGACGTCTTCGCCGCCGCCTCCTCCAAGACCATGCAGATCGTCACCGACGCGAAGGACGCGGCCGGTGAGCCCGCGACCTTCGTGCGCAACCAGCTGGAGATCGCGGTCGTCCCGGGCAACCCCGAGGACGTCGCCACCCTCAAGGACCTCACCGAGTCCGGGCTGAAGGTCGCCCTGTGCGCCAAGGAGGTGCCCTGCGGCGCAGCGGCGCAGAAGGCGCTGGACGCCGCCGGTCTGAAGCTCACCCCGGTCTCCTACGAGCAGGACGTCAAGAGCGCCCTGACGAAGGTGGAGCTGAAGGAGGTCGACGCCTCCGTGGTCTACAGGACCGATGTGAAGGCCGCCGGAGGCAAGGTGGAGGGCGTGGAGTTCCCCGAGTCCGCCGAGGTCGTCAACGACTACCCGATCGTCCTGCTCAAGGACGCGCCCGACGCCGAGGCCGCCAAGGCCTTCATCGCGCTGGTCCAGTCCGACCAGGGCAAGAAGGTGCTGGGCGAGGCGGGCTTCCTCAACCCGTGACGGAACGCAGTGGCGGCGCGCCCGATCTCGTGGAGTCCCGGCCGCGCCGCGCCGGCCGCCGGCAGGGTCACCGTTCCCCGGTGCCCCTGCCGCTGCTGCTGCCCGCCCTGCTCGGCCTCGCCTTCCTGGTGCTGCCGCTCGTCGGGCTGCTGGTCCGTACCCCGTGGGGTGAGCTGCCGGCGCAGCTCACCAGCCCCGGGGTGTGGCAGGCGCTGAGGCTCTCCCTGATCTGCGCCACCCTCGCCACCGCGGTGACCCTGCTGCTGGGCGTGCCGCTGGCCTGGCTGCTGGCCCGTACCGAGTTCCCCGGGCGCGGGCTGGTCCGGGCCCTGGTGACGCTGCCCCTGGTGCTGCCGCCCGTGGTGGGCGGTGTCGCGCTGCTGCTGGCACTGGGCCGCAACGGCGTCGCCGGACGGTGGCTGGACCAGTGGTTCGGGGTGACGCTGCCCTTCACCACGACGGGGGTCGTCGTCGCGGAGGCCTTCGTCGCGATGCCGTTCCTGGTCATCAGCGTCGAGGGCACCCTGCGGGCGGCCGATCCGCGCTACGAGGAGGCCGCCACCACCCTCGGCGCCTCCCGCTTCACCGCCTTCCGGCGGGTGACACTGCCGCTGATCGCCCCGGGCATCGCCGCCGGGGCCGTCCTGGCCTGGGCGCGGGCACTCGGCGAGTTCGGCGCCACCATCACCTTCGCGGGCAACTTCCCCGGCCGTACGCAGACGATGCCGCTCGCCGTCTACCTCGCCCTGCAGAGCGACCCCGCCGCCGCCGTCGCGCTCAGCCTGGTGCTGCTCGCCGTCTCGATCGCGGTCCTGGCCGGACTGCGCGACCGCTGGATGACCACACCATGACCTCCCTGGACAAAGCCGCCCCGGCCACCGGGGGCCCGCGTGCCGAGGGCCTGGACGCCCGGCTGATCGTCGACCGCGGCGCTTTCCGCCTCGACGTGACGCTCACCGCCGCGCCCGGCGAGGTGCTCGCCCTGCTCGGCCCCAACGGCGCCGGCAAGACCACCGCGCTGCGGGCGCTGGCCGGGCTGACCCCGCTCACCGCCGGCCACCTGCGGCTGGACGGCGCCGCCCTGGACGGCACACCGCCCGAGACCCGCCCGGTCGGCGTGGTCTTCCAGGACTACCTGCTCTTCCCCCACCTGTCCGCGCTGGACAACGTCGCCTTCGGCCCGCGCTGCCACGGCGTCCCCAAGGCACGGGCCCGCGCCGAGGCCGCCGCGTGGCTGGAGCGCATGGGACTGGCCGAGCACGCCTCCGCCCGGCCGCGCCGGCTCTCCGGCGGACAGGCGCAGCGCGTCGCCCTCGCCCGGGCACTGGCCACCCGGCCCCGGCTGCTGCTCCTGGACGAGCCGCTGGCCGCGCTCGACGCCCGCACCCGCCTGGAGGTGCGCTCCCGGCTCCGGCGTCACCTGGCGGACTTCGAGGCGGTGGCCGTCCTGGTCACGCACGACCCGCTGGACGCCATGGTGCTGGCCGACCGGCTCGTGGTCATCGAGCACGGCGGCTCCGTACAGGAGGGCACCCCGGCCGAGATCGCCCGCCGCCCCCGCACGGACTACATCGCGCACCTCGTCGGCCTCAACCTCTACCGGGGCCGGGCCGAGGGGCACACCGTACGGATCGACCAGGGGCCGGCGATCACCACCACCGACGAGCTGTCCGGCCCGGCCTTCGTCGCCTTCCCGCCCGGCGCCGTCACCCTCCACCGCGAGCGCCCCACCGGCTCCAGCGCCCGGAACATGTGGCACGGCCGGGTGGCCGGCCTGGAGTCGCACGGCGACCAGATCCGCGTGGACGTCGGCGGCGAACTCCCGCTCGCCGCCGACCTCACCACGGTGGCCGCCGCGGAGCTCGGGCTGCATCCCGGTGCCGAGGTCTGGGCCACCGTCAAGGCAGCCCAGACCCACGCCTATCCGGCCTGACGCCCCGGCGGGGCGGCGGTCCGGCGGGTCAGCGCGGCGTCAGGAGTGGGCCGCCCGGCGACAAGACGGCGACAGCAAGCCCCGCGCCCGCCCCGCCCGGGTCTTCCATGGGACGCATGGATGACGCCGGAAACCACCGCGTGGTCGTGGGGGTGAGCGGCTCGCTCGGCAGCCTCACGGCGCTGCACCGGGCGGCCGCCGAGGCACGCCGTACGGGCGCGGTGCTGGTCGCCGTGCTCGCCTGGGAGCCCCCGGGCGGGGAGTTCGCCTACCGGCGCTCCCCGTGCCCGCCGCTGCTGAGCGAGTGGCAGGACCGGGCCCGGCGGCAACTGGTCGGCGCGCTGGAGTCCGCCTTCGGCGGCATCCCGGCGGACCTGACGATGCGCGCGCTCGTCGTCCGCGGACCCGCGGGGTGGGCGCTGACCCACGTGGCGGACCGCCCCGACGACCTGCTCGTGCTCGGGGCCGGCCGGCGCGGCCTGCTGCGCCGCCTGCTCAGCCGCTCGGTGGCCCGGCGATGCCTCGTGCACGCGGTCTGCCCGGTGCTCGCCGTGCCCCGCTCCCCGCTCCACGAGGTCTTCGAGGACGTACGCCGCCGCAACGCCTGGCGGCTGCAGCTGCACGCCGCCGCGCCGCTGCGGTGACCCCGGGCGACGGCATCGCCGGCGCCCCGCCGCAACCGTCCACAGGCACGACGCCCGGCAGCCGGCGGGCAGCGGTGGAGGCCACGGGGGCAGAAGGCCGCGTCCCGGGGAGAGACGGGGACGAATCGGGGCGTATCGTCCATGTGTAAGTGGTTGTCGGCCCGATGGTGGAGCCACGCATGGTGGTGACTGCCCCCGCGCGGGAGCTGCTGGACCAGGCGCTCGCCGAAGTGGTGCGTGAGACGGGCGCCCATATCGGTGCGGTCTTCCTGCTCATGCCGGGGGGCCGGGTGCTGGGCATGGAGGTCATCACCGGGTCGCCGCGGGAGCTGTCGTCGCCCTGGTCGCGGCTGCCCATGGAGCGCTCGACCCCGGTGGGCGACACGGTGCGCGAGAAAGCGCTGATCTGGGTCGGCTCCCGGGAGGAACTGGCCGACCGCTATCCGCGCACCGCCCTGGTGATGCCGTACGACCTGGCCATGGCCTCCGCCCCGGTCACCGACGGCGAGGCCGTCCGCGGCTCGCTCGTGCTGATCTGGTCCCACTCCCGCCCCTCGATGCCGCCGCCCGCGGAGCGCGCGCTGATCGGGCATGCCTGCGCCCGCCTCGCCGACCAGCTCGTACGCGCCGAGGCGGGCGGGGAGCCGATCCTGCCGGGGCACGTGCCGCGGGTGCTGCACCGGCCGCGGACGGCCCCGGTCGCCCCCGACGAGGCGCTGGCGGCGGCGGACTGGGCCCGGCGGCTCCCCGAGGGCGCCTGCGCGCTGAACTTCGACGGGCGGATCTCCTACATCAGCCCGCGCGCCGCCGAACTCCTCGGCCTGCCCGTCGAGCGGCTCCTGGGCACTCTGCCGTGGGAGAGCCTGCGCTGGCTGCGCGACCCCGCCCACGAGGACCGCTACCGCGCCGCCGTGCTCAGCGGACAGCCGGTCTCCTTCACCGCCCTCCGGCCGCCCGACCACTGGCTGCTCGTGCAGCTCTACCCCGACGCGACCGGCATCAGCGTCCGGATCTCCCCCACCGACGCCGGTGCCCGTTCCACCGCGCAGGCCGCGTCCTTCGACGAGGCCGCCGTGCCGGTCCGGATCGGGGCGATCTACCACCTGATGCACCTCGCGACCGCCCTCACCGAGGCCGTCGGCGTGGACGACGTCGTCCGCCTGGTCGCCGACCTGTTCCCGGCCGCGATCGGCGCCGACGCCTTCGTGCTGTCCGTCGCGGAGGGCGGCCGGCTGCGCGTCATCGGCGACCGCGGCTACCGGCCCGAGGTCATGGCGGCCCTGGACGGCACCGCGCTCACCGCGCGCATCCCGGCGGCCAGGGCACTGACCACCGGCGTCCCCAGCTTCTTCGGCTCACCCGAGGACCTCATACGGACCTACCACGACCTGGACCTGCAGTCGGGCCTGGCCGCCTGGGCGTTCCTGCCGCTGATCGCCTCCGGCCGTCCCGTGGGCTGCTGCATCCTCGCGTTCGCCCGCAAGCGGTCCTTCCCCGCGGACGAGCGGGCCGCCCTGACCTCGCTCAGCGGGCTGATCGCCCAGGCCCTCGACCGGGCCCGGATCTACGACGCCAAGCACCAGCTCGCGCACAGCCTGCAGTCCGGGCTGCTGCCGCACACCCTGCCCTCCCTGCCCGGCCTGGAGGTCGCCGCCCGCTACCTGCCCGCGACCAGCGGCATGGAGGTCGGCGGCGACTTCTACGACCTGATCCGGCTCAACGACACCTGCGTCGCCGCCGTCATCGGCGACGTCCAGGGGCACAACGTCAACGCCGCCGCGCTGATGGGCCAGGTGCGCACCGCCGTGCACGCCCACGCGACCGCCGGCGCCTCCCCCGACCAGGTGCTGTCGCGTACCAACCGGCTGCTCGACGAACTCGACACCGGACTTTTCACGAGCTGCCTCTACGCCCACGTCCAGCTCGCCGAGGGCGTCCTTCGGCTGGCCTCCGCGGGCCATCCGCCGGCGCTGCTGCGCCGCCCCGACGGCCGTACCGACATCCTGACCCAGCCGCCCGGACTGCTGCTCGGCATCGACCCCGATGCCGAGTACCCCACCACCACGCTGACGCTGCCCCCCGGCGCGGTGCTCGCGCTGTACACCGACGGCCTCGTCGAGATCCCGGGTGGCGACCTGGACGAGGCCATCGCCGCCCTGGCCGTGGCCCTGTCCGCGCACGGCCGGCTCCCGCTCGACGAACTCGCCGAGGCCCTCGTCCACTGCGACGGCCTGGCCACCGACCGCACCGACGACACCGCACTCCTGCTGCTGCGCGTAGCCCCGGCATGAGGCCTTGCCACCTCCGCCTGCTGCCGCTGCGCGGGCTGTCCATCCTCTGGGCGCCGGGCGGGCCGTACCACGACCGGACGGTGGACGGCGTCCTGTTCCGCACGCTGCGCGAGGAGTCGCGCGGCAGCCGGGTGGAACTCGCCGAGTACGGCACCCACATCAACGACCCCGCCTTCGGCCGGGCCGCGGCGGAGCGGCTGCACGTGCTCATCGGCGCACGGAACCGCCCGCACGACGCGCTGAGCGTCGTACGGGCGGTCACGGTCCGTGCGGTGCGCGGACGGGTCAGGCGGAGGCCGCCGTCCCCGCACCGACCGCGCCGCAGTCGGCGGGTGTGTTGCTTGGGGCCGGATCCAGCAGGCGTCCGGCGAAGTGGCCGAAGACCAGCCCGAAGGAGGTCCACAGCGTCAGCTGGATCGCCAGCGCCGCCAGGCGGAACTGCCACAGCAGCGTCGCCGGGAAGTGCTCCGGCACCTCGTTGACGCCCGGGAGGAACGCGTACGCGAGCCCCACGGCCAGGACGAAGAAGGCACCGGCGGCCACGGTCGCGTACCAGTTGCCCAGGCGTGGCGCGAGGCGCTTGCCGAGGATCACGGCGGCGATCGCCAGCAGCACGCTGAGCACCATCATCAGGAAGTACAGCGTGGTGCGTTTGCCGATGGTGTCGGGGTCGCCGACGGCCGGAGGATTGGCCGGGTACTTCAGGAAGGGCACGACGTACACCGCGACCAGCGCGGCGGCCGACAGCAGCAGCGCGGTCGGCCGCGGGCCGAAGCGGCCGATCCGCCCGAGGGCGAAGCAGTAGGCGAGGGCGGCGATGCCGCCCAGCGCCACGCCGTACAAAAGGATGCCGGTGGCCAGACCGGCGGTGGACTGCAGGGCACGGCTGACCGGCTCGGCGCCGCCGTGCTCATGGGCGTGCGACTCCTCGAACGCGATGGCGGCGTCGACACGGGACTCGCCCAGCAGGTAGGCGACGACGAGGGCGAGCAGCCCGGCGGCGAGGCCGGCCAGCATGCCCCGCACCAACAGCTGCCTGACGGTGGCGGAGTTGACGGGGTTCATCGGTGCGGCGCCCCGTCAGTGGCAGGGGAAGCCGAGCAGGTGGCGTCCGTCGTGCACCCACTCGTGGACGTTCTCACCAGACAGCAGGGACGTGGCCCCCTGCTCGGCGCCCACGAAGTAGAGCAGGACCAGCATCAGGACGCCGAAGAAGACCGCCCAGGGCAGGATCGCCCGGATCGGCAGCGTCACGGGGGCGGCGGAAGGGGCGACGGCCGGCGGGGCGGCGGACTGCGCCATGGCATGACCTCCTGGTGGGAACTCGCGTCCCGGTCGGTGGAGCTCTCTCGGACGACTGCGGGTCTGACTTGCCTGGCGCTGTGCCGGGCTTACAGTGGCGCGACCGTGCCGGATTTGCACCGGACTTCCGCCGTGTCGTCGTGAATGTCGTCGTGACGGTACCGCGATCCGGCCATCCGGCCAAGGGCGCGTGTGTGCGCCCCGGCATGCGCGGGATCTGCTTCCGTGCGACCGATCGGCCTGGTGTGAAGGGGAAGTCGGCGGTTCCGCGGAGTCGCCGGCCGGGAAGGAGGGTGCATGACGACCCGGGTGATGCTGATCTCACCGGTGGTGAACGCGGCGCTGCGCGAGGCCCGTTTCGACGACGACGTGCCACCGGACGCGGACGCGCTCGACGGCGCCCGCGCGATGGCCGGCTCCCTGCCCTCGACGGGACCGGCCCTCGCCTCGCCCACCGTGCGCTGCCGGGCCACCGCCGAGGCGCTCGGCCTCGCCGCCGAGGCGTCGGCGCCGGCGGGGTGGGCACTGGGCCGCTGGCGGGGACGCACCCTGGCCGAGGTCAGCGCCGAGGAGCCGGAGGCCCTCGCCGCCTGGCTCTCCGACCCGGACGCCGCACCGCACGACGCCGAGTCGCTGCGCGACCTGTGCGCCCGCGTCGGCGCCTGGCTCGACGGACTCGCGGCGGCACCGGGCCGGGTGGTCGCCGTCGTCGAGCCGGAGATCGTACGCGCCTGCGCGGTACGGGCCTTGGGGGCGCCGGAGCGGGCCTTCTGGCGGATCGACGTCCCCCCGCTCACCGCGACGGAATTCAGCGGGCGGTCCGGACGCTGGAATCTGCGGGCGGGGCGGCCGCTGGGATGAGGCACGAGCGCGGGGCGGACGGCCAGAAGCCCGCGATTTGCTCCAGCATGGATCAGGCTCTTGCAAAAGAGTCGCAATAAGCCTCTATGATTGAGCGTTCGACTTCGCCGACCCCGGACCGGAGCCCTCCATGCACGTACCCGACGGATTCATCGACGCCCCGGTGTCGGTGGCGACGGGCGCCGTCGCGGCCGCGGCCGTCGCGGTGAGCCTGCGTGGCGCCCGGCGCGAGCTGGACGAGCGCACCGCGCCGCTGGCCGGACTCGTCTCGGCGTTCATCTTCGCCGTCCAGATGCTCAACTTCCCGGTGGCCGCGGGCACCAGCGGCCATCTCCTCGGCGGCGCGCTGGCGGCGATACTCGTCGGCCCCTACACAGGGGTGTTGTGCGTGTCCGTCGTCCTGCTCATCCAGGGCGTGCTCTTCGCCGACGGCGGCCTCACCGCGCTCGGCGTCAACATCACCGACATGGCGATCGTGACCACGGTCGTCGCGTACGCCGTCTTCCGCGGTCTGGTCAAGGTCCTGCCGCGCGGTCGCGGCGCGGTGACGGGCGCGGCCTTCACGGCGGCCCTGGTCTCCGTCCCCGCCGCCGCGGTCGCCTTCACCGGGATCTACGCGCTGGGCGGGACGACCGACGTCTCGCTCGGCAAGGTCTTCACCGCGATGGTCGGTGTGCACGTCCTGATCGGCATCGGCGAGGCGGTGATCACCGCGGCGACGGTGGGCGCCGTCATCGCCGTCCGCCCCGACCTCGTCCACGGCGCCCGTGACCTGCGCCGCCCGCTGGAGCTCAAGGAGGCGACCGTCTGATGCCGGCCGTGACCACCGTCCCCAGGCGCGGCGGCATACGGCCGCTGTGGATCGCCGGGCTGATCGCCGCCCTGGTGCTCGCCGGAATCGTCAGCTACTACGCATCGGCCAGTCCGGACGGCCTGGAGAAGGTCGCCGCGGACCACGGCATCGACAAGAAGACCGAGGGCCACGCGGCCGATGGCTCCCCGCTGGCGGCCTACCAGACCAAGGACGTCGGCAACGCGCGCCTGTCCGGCGGCCTCGCCGGTGTGATCGGCGTCGGTGCCACCCTCGCGCTCGGCACCGGCGTCTTCTGGGTCGTCCGCCGCCGTCCGCGCGCGGACGAGGCCTAGCCGTGGGAGCGGGCCACGCCCACCGGCTCTACCGGCACGGGCGCTCACCGGTGCACGCGCTGCCCCCGCAGTGCAAGATCGCCGCGGTCTTCTGCTTCGTCCTGGTGGTGGTCTCCACCCCGCGCACGGCGATGTGGGCCTTCGGTCTGTACGCGGTGCTGCTGGCCGCGGTCACCGCCGTGTCGCGGGTCCCGGCCGGATTCCTGCTGCGGCGACTGCTGATCGAGGTGCCCTTCGTCGCCTTCGCCTTCCTCATGCCGTTCGTCGCCGAGGGCCCGCGCACCGAGGTGCTCGGCCTCTCGCTCAGCGTGAACGGCCTGTGGGGGGCCTGGAACATCCTCGCCAAGGGAACCCTCGGCGTCGCCGCCTCCGTACTGCTGGCCTCCACCACCGAGCTGCGCGGGCTCCTCCTCGGCCTGCAGCGGTTGCGGCTGCCCGCGCTGCTGGTGCAGATCGCCTCGTTCATGATCCGCTACGGCGACGTCATCACCGACGAGATGCGCCGGATGCGCGTCGCCCGCGCCTCGCGCGGCTTCGAGGCGCGCGGCCCGCGCCACTGGGGCGTGCTCGCCAAGTCCGCGGGCGCCCTGTTCATCCGCTCGTACGAGCGCGGCGAGCGCGTCCACCTGGCGATGGTCAGCCGGGGTTACGCCGGCAGCATGCCGGTGATCGACGACGTCACGGCCTCGCGCGCCCAGTGGTCGTACGCGGCCGTGTTCCCGGCCGCCGCGCTGGCGGTCTGTCTGATGGGATGGTTCCTGTGACACCTTCACTCGAGGTACGGGGCCTCGCCTACGCCTACCCCGACGGCCACCAGGCGCTGTTCGGCGTCGACCTGACCATCGCCAGGGGCGAGCGGGTCGCCCTCCTCGGTCCCAACGGCGCCGGCAAGACCACCCTCGTGCTGCACCTCAACGGCATCCTCGAGGCGGGCGCCGGCAGCGTGACGGTCGCCGGGCTCCCGGTCGGCGACCGCGGGAACGTGGCGGAGGTGCGGCGCAAGGTCGGCATCGTCTTCCAGGACCCGGACGACCAGCTCTTCATGCCCACCGTCCGCGAGGACGTCGCCTTCGGCCCGGCCGCGGCAGGAATGCGCGGCGCCGAGCTGGAGGCCTGCGTCCGCAAGGCGCTGGAGCGGGTCGGCATGGAGGAGTTCGCCGACCGGCCGCCGCACCACCTGTCCTTCGGCCAGCGGCGCCGGGTCGCGGTGGCGACCGTCCTGGCCATGGAGCCGGAGATCCTCGTCCTGGACGAGCCCTCCTCCAATCTGGACCCCGCCTCCCGCCGCGAACTCGCCGACATCCTGCGCTCGCTGGACGTCACGGTCCTGATGGTCACCCATGACCTCCCCTACGCGCTGGAGCTCTGCCCGCGCTCGGTGGTGCTCAGCGGCGGCACCGTCGTGGCCGACGGCCGCACCCAGGAACTCCTGTCCGACGACGCGCTGATGCGCGCCCACCGCCTGGAACTCCCCTACGGCTTCGACCCCCGATCGGTCGCCGTCGACGTCTGAGGCCCATCCGGCGATCGTCTTCACCGCCCGCCGCGTCACCGCCGGCGCCGACGGCGCCCTCTGGGTCGACGGCGAGGTGACCGTCCGCGGCACCACCCGCCCGCTCGCCCTCACCGGCCGTGCCGAGACCTCCTCCGCCGACGCCGTCGTACTCACCGCCGAGGTGACCGTCGGCCACGCCGACTACGGCCTCACCTGGAACCGGCTGGGCCTGATCAAGGGCGCCGCTGCCATCTCGGTCGCCGCCCGCTTCGTCCACCCGGGCTGATCCCGCGCCGGCTACCGCCCCAGCCCGCACGGCGTCACGGGAGCGCCTCCACCCCGTCCGCACCGTTCACGACGGCACACGACCGCGCATCCCCGGTCACCCCCAACTGCCCACTCGGCAAAAGAAGTCGTGTCTTGCTACTTGTGTGGAAGCCGTGAAAGGCTCCCGGAACCACAAGGCGCAGGCGCTGCCTCCCGACGCCGAAGGGTTGGTTCACCGCTCGATGACTGCCACCGCCCCGGTCCCCGAGGCCGTACCGCTGTCCGAGTACTGGGGGGAAGTGCTGTGCTTCGCGCAGCTGTGCACGCTCACCCCCGAGGACGGTGGCCTGCTGGCCGCCGACGCGTTCGAACCGGGTCCGGCCCGGGTGCACGAGGCGGCCGACGCCGCCTCCTGCCCGGGGCTGCCGCCGCTGCCGCTGCTGCTCACCGCCGTGCGGGACACCGCCGCGCGGTGGCAGGCCCGGGGTCAGGGCGACAGCCTGCAGCCGGAGTTCCGCATCTGGCTCAACGCGGAACGTGCCGCGCGCCGGGGCAGCACACCGCGCCCCGAGTCCCTGGCCCTGCGCGGGCTGCGGGACATGCCCGAGCCGGACGCGGCGCTGCTGTGGTTCACGGAGGTGGAGTGCCGCGCCGCGGCCGGCACGGCGCGCCGTCTGGGCATCGACGTCGCCGCCGCGGAACGGGAGATCGACCGGGCGCGCCAGGACTTCCGGGAGCGCTGTCTGCGCGCCCATGAAGAGGAACCGCCCTCGGCGGAGTGCCAGGGATACGCCGGACTGCTCGACGCGGCCACCCGGATGCCGGACGAGGCGGCGCCGGAGGACCTGCGCCGGCACCTCGGCCGGTGCGCCGACTGCGCGAAGGCGGCCGTGTGCCTGACCCCGCTCGGCGGCGGGCTGGCCGACGCGCTGGCCGAAGGAGTGCTGGGCTGGGCCGGTCCCGCCTATCTGGAGGCCAGGCGCCGGGCGGCCGGGCGAGGCGCCGTTCCACCTCCGCTGTCCCGTCGTGCCGCGCGCGCCGCACGGACGGGGGCCCGCATCTCCAAGGGCAGGGGCGCCGCCGCGGCCGCGGTCGCCCTGCTCGCCGCCGTGGTCTGCCTGACGGTCCTGGTCACCTCCGACGACTCCGCGCCCCAGTCCGCCCAGGCCGCACCCACGGCGCAGGGCGGCAACGACGGCACCGCCCCGGGCGGCCCCGGCTTCCCCCCGCTGCCGTCGCCGGGGGCGTCCGGCGCCTCGGCGGCCCCGGAACCCTCGGCGAGCGCGTCGTTCCCCGAGGACATCGAGCCCTCCGCCGCGGAGCACACGATCCCCGCCGCCGGTGCCGCCCCCTCGGCCGGCTCGGGCGCCAGGACGTCCTCGAAGCCCACGCACGGCGCTCCCGCGGACCCGGCGCCGTCCTGCACGATCGCCTACGACGTGGTCGACCAGTGGTACGACGGATTCCAGGCGACGGTCACCCTGACGACCCGCGCGGACATCGGCGACTGGACCGTCGGCTGGCGGTACTCCGACGGCCGGCGCGTGACACAGATGTGGGACGCCGACTTCTCCCAGCGCGGCGGCTCGGTCACCGCCCGGGCCAAGGAGTACAACCGGTCGGTTCCTGCGGGCGGTTCGGTCTCCTTCGGGCTGGTCGGCACCCGGCCCGGCACCGCCTCCGCGCCCACGGGCTTCACCCTCAACGGCGCGTCCTGCGCGAGCTGACCCCCTCGGCCACCTGCCTCCTGGCGGCGGCGCGGCTTGCGCTCGAGCGGCCGGACACGACCGGGCCGGAGAGACGGTGACGACACCGCCCCTCCGGCCCGCACGGCCCGGATCCTGATGCCTAGCTCAGGCCGTTGTTGATCGCCGTGATCAGCTCACCGTTGCTGGTGTCGCCGCTGAACTCCCAGAAGAACGCGCCGCCGAGGCCCTGGTCCTTCACGTAGGTCATCTTGCCCGCGATGGTCGACGGGGTGTCGTAGCTCCACCAGTTGCTGCCGCAGTGCGCGTACGCGGTCCCCGCGATGGTGCCGGTGACCGGGCAGCTGTTCTTGAGGACCTTGTAGTCCTCGTTGCCCGCCTCGTACGTGCCCGGGGCCGCGCCGGTCGCCGAGCCGCCCGGGGCGTCCTGGGTCACGCCGGTCCAGCCGCGCCCGTAGAAGCCGATGCCCAGGTTGAGCTTGTTCGACGGGATGCCCTTGCTCTTCAGCTTCTGGATCGCCGCGTCGGAGTAGAAGCCGGCGATCGGAATGCCGTTGTAGGAGGTGAGCGGGGAGTGCGGGGCGGTCGGTCCGTCCGCGTCGAAGGCGCCGAAGTAGTCGTACGTCATCACGTTGTAGTAGTTGACGTACTGTGCGGCGCCCGCGTAGTCCGCGACGTCGATCTTGCCGCCGTTGGTGCCGTCGGCGGTGATGGCCGCGGTGACCAGGTTGTTGGAGCCGAACCTGGTCCGCAGCGCGGACATCAGGGTCTTGAAGGACGAGGCCCCGCTGGTGTCGCAGGACAGACCGCAGGCGTTGGGGTACTCCCAGTCGATGTCGATGCCGTCGAAGACATCGGCCCAGCGCGGGTCCTCCACCAGGTTGTAGCAGGAGTCGGCGAAGGCGGTCGGGTTGGCGGCCGCCTGGCCGAAGCCGCCGGACCAGGTCCAGCCGCCGAAGGACCAAAGGATCTTGATGTTCGGGTACTGCTTCTTCAGCTTGCGGAGCTGGTTGAAGCTGCCGCGCAGCGCACCGGTGTCCCAGGTGTCGGCGACGCCGTCGACGCTCTGGTCCGAGGTGTAGGCCTTGTCGTAGTCGGCGTAGGCGTCACCGATGGCGCACTGGCCGTTGGTGACGTTGCCGAAGGCGTAGTTGATGTGGGTCAGCTTGCTCGCCGAGCCCGAGGTCACCAGGTTCTTGACGTGGTAGTTGCGGCCGTAGACGCCCCACTCGGCGAAGTAGCCGAGGCGGATCTTGTTGCCCGCGGGCCCGGTGGGGGTCGGAGTCGGGGTCGGCGTGGGGGTCGGAGTCGGGGTGGGAGTGGGCGTCGGCGTGGGGGTCGGCGTGGGGGTCGGGGTCGGGTCACCGCCGCCGGTGCAGGAACCGCCGTTGAGCTTGCAGCCGCTGGGACTGCCGCTGCCGGCGCCGTTGAAGCCGAAGCTGACACTGGCTCCGGGGGCCAGCGTGCCGTTGTAGCTCTTGTTCTTGGCGGTCCAGTGGGTGCCGGAGGCGGTCACGTCGGCGTCCCACGCCGAGGTCACCGACGTGCCGGCGGGGAAGTCCCACTCGACGGTCCAGCTGCTGATGGCCGAGGTACCGCTGTTGGTGATCGTCCACTTGCCCTCGAACCCCGTTCCCCAGTCCTGGGTCTTGGTGTACGTGGCGGTGGTGCCCGCGGCGTGGGCCGGGGTGGCCAGGCCGACAAGCGCGGCAACCGGGAGCAGCAGCGCGGTGAGCCCCGCGGCGGCTGTGGTCCTGATGCGTCTGGTGCGTGGAGTGCGTGGGGTGTCTCCAGTGCTCAAGGGGTGCTCCTCGAGTGGGGGCCGACGGGGAAACCAATGCCGCCTGGTGGGCGGTTGACTCCATGTCATGCCCACCACAGTTCCCTGGCAGGGTAGAAAGGTCTGGACCAGATGGTCAATAGGTCTGGACCATCTCGACCCTCGGCCCGGAGAACGGCGCACGGCTGGCAGCGCCCGGACGGGCGGGTGAACCAAGGACGTCAGGCCGGTTCGGCCACGGTGACCGTGTCGATGCCGATGTCGAGACCGGCCTCGGGGCCCTGGCCGTCGAGGAACTGCTCGGCCCAGATGATCTTTCCGTTGTCGGTGTAACGGGTGCCCCAGCGCTGGGCGAACTGCGAGATGAGGAAGAGCCCGCGGCCGCCCTCGTCGGTGGTCCGCGGATGCCGCAGGTGCGGGGAGGTGCTGCTGGCGTCGGAGACCTCGCAGATGAGGGCGCGTTCGAGGATCAGCCGGAGCCGGATCGGACCGGAGCCGTGCCGGATGGCGTTGGTGACCAGCTCGCTGACGACGAGCTCGGTGGTGAAGGCGAGGTCGTCCAGACCCCAGCTCTCCAGCTGGTGGGTGGACATCTCCCGGGCCCGGCCGACGACCGCCGGGTCGGTGGGCAGGTCCCAGGAGGCGACCCGGCCGATGTCCAGGCAGCGGGTCCTGGCCAGCAGCAGCGCCACGTCGTCGTGCGGCCGGGCGGGGGCCAGTTCGTCGACGACGCTGCGGCACAGCGCGTCCAGCGGGAGGTCCTCGGCCTCCAGGGCGGCGCGCAGCCGGCTCCGCCCGGCGTCCTGCCCCTCGCTCCCGCCCTCCGCCGAGGCGACGAGGCCGTCCGTGTAGAGCGCGAGGACGCTCCCCTCGTCCAGCTGCAACTCGGCCGCCTCGAAAGGGAGTCCGCCCAGACCCAGGGCGGGGCCGATGGGCAGCTCGGGGAAGCACACGGCCTCCCCGCCGTCCGACCCGCACCCGTCGGCGACAGGACTCAACACGGCGGGCGGCAGATGCCCCGCGCTGGCCATGACGCAGTGCCGGCTGACCGGGTCGTACGTCACGTAAAGGCAGCTCGACCCCAGCGCGCTGCCGCCGACCCCGACCGTGGCGGTCTCCCCCGACTCCCGGGAGACCTGGACGACCAGGTCGTCCAGGTGCGCCAGCAACTCCTCCGGCGGCAGGTCGAGATCGGCCAGGGTCCGCACCGCGGTCCGCAGCTGGCCCATCGTCGCGGCCGCCTCGATGCCGTGGCCCACCACCTCGCCCACCACCAGGGCGACCCGCGCCCCGGACAACGGGATGACGTCGAACCAGTCACCGCCCACGCCCGACAGCTCGTCGGCCGGACGGTAGTAGGTGGCGACCTCCACCGCGTCCTGGGGCGGGAAGGTGTGCGGCAGCAGGCTGCGCTGCAGGACGAGCGCCGCATCCCGCTCGCGGGTGTAGCGGCGGGCGTTGTCCAGACAGACCGCGGCCCTGGCCACGACCTCCTCCGCGAGGCGCAGGTCGTCCCCGTCGAAGGGGTCGGCGCGGCGCACGCGGAAGAACAGCGTCACGCCGAGGGTCACCCCCCGGGCGCGGATCGGGACCACCATCGCGGTGTGCAGCCCGAGTTCGCCGAAGTGGTGCGAGTGTCCGCCGGGCAGGCCGGCGCCCCACTCCAGTTCCAGCGGGTCCAGCCGGGAACTCAGCCAGGAGTTGCCGTCGGTCAGGCACCGGACCGGCGGGGTGTTCTCCCGGTAGGCGGAGACCGCCCCGATGCCGAACGCCGGCTGGGGTTCGCCCTGCCGCGCCGCCCGCATCCCGGAGCGGCGCAGCGGCACGGCGGCGGCGTCCCCCAGCGGGCCGGGCTGCGGCTCGGCGCCCTTGATGACCGCCTCCAGCAACTCGACGGCGACGTAGTCGGCGAGGTCGGGCACCGCCACGTCCGCCAGGTCCTGCGCGGTGTGCATGACGTCGAGAGTGCGGCCGATGTGCTCACTGGCCCGGTCGAGCAGGGACAGCCGCTGTCTGGCCCGCCAGCGCTCGCTGATGTCGACCACGGAGTAGCAGACGCCCACCGGGACGCCGCGCTCGTCCTCCAGCCGCACGAAGGACATCGAGTGGGCCTGCTCACGGCGCGGATCGGTGCGGAACCGCCCGACGTGCTCGTAGTCGATCACCGGCACGCCCGTCTCCAGCACCTGCCGCATCTGCGCCTCCAGGACCGTGGCGTTCAGGCCCGGCTGGATCTCCGCGAGCCGGCGCCCCAGCCGCCCCTGGGAGGGACCGCCGCCGAACCGCTCCAGCGCCGCGTTCGACCACACGCAGCGCAGCTCGGTGTCGACCACGGCCAGTCCGATCGGCGTCTGCCCGACGATCCGCTCCAGCATCGCCTGGGTCATCCCCGACGCGGCGGACCGGGCGGTGCGGCGGGACTCCGCCGCCAGGACCAGCCAGCGGGCGGACGAGATGCCGAGATCCTCCGGGAGCCCGGCCACCCGCACGCCCAGCGCGACCCGCATGCCGTCGTCACGGCGCAGCCGAAGCACACCCGTCCAGCCGCCCTCGGTGCGGCAGCGCTCGGCGATCTCCGGCGATCGGTCCGCGTCCTCCGGGGCGAGCAGATCCACCGCGCGGCGGCCGAGGACGTCCGCCGCGCGCCGTCCGAGCAGCCGCTCGGCGGCGGACGGCCAGCTCAGCAGCCGCCCCTGGGCGTCGAGCAACAACGTGACGGCATCCGCCACGCCCGCGTCCACGCGTTCCTCGGGTGTCCCCATGGCCAGCCACTCCGTATCCGCCCGCAACGTTACGCTCCGCTCACCGTTCTTCCCACTGGGCGAACGCCGCTCACGGCATCACGGGATTCGGGGGAGCGGGCCGGTGACGACGAGCCCGAGCTCGTGTCCGGCACGGGAGAGCGAGGCGAGTGGCATCGGGTACGTGCCCGCCGGGGAAGGGTCCTTGAGAAAGCGGATCATCTCCCCTTGTCCGGCCTCGACGTCGCTCCACGGCACCCCGGTCCCGGTGAGACGGCCGACCCCCCTTCCGGGTACGGGCGGCGCGAGGAGAAACCGGCCGGTGAGCACCGGGACGTCCATCAAGACCTCCGAGTACGGCCCCCGTGGCCCCCGCGAATCAGGTTACTCGTCGGCCCCGGTCAGCGCCCGCCACGTGCGTACCGCCGTATCGCCAGGGGGACGAAGACCAGCAGCAGCGCCAATGACCAGCCCACCGAGGCCGTGAGCGGGTGGACCATCGGCCACGCCGCGCCCGGGACGTCGGCGAGCCGGGCGGCCGGCCCCCCGAAGAGCCCGCGGCAGGCCGCGGCCACCGCGCTGAGCGGATTCCACTCGGCGACGGCGCGCAGCCGGCCCGTCATGCCGGAGGTGGGGATGTAGGCGCCGGAGACCAGTTGCAGGACGAAGGTGGCGCTGCCGAGCTGGGCCGCCGCCTCCTCGTCGCGGATCAGCAGGCCGAGGTGGATGCCGGCCCAGCACGTGGCGAAGCGGAAGAGCAGCAGCAGGCCGTACGCGCCGAGCGCCGGGCCCGCCCCGCCCTCGACGCGCCAGCCGACGGCCCGGCCCACCAGAGCGAGCGGGATCAGCCCGGCGGCGGTGACGAGCGCGTCGGCGACCGCCTGGCCCAGCGGCACCGCCGACCGGCTCATCGGCAGGGTGCGGAAGCGGTCGGTGACGCCGCGCTGCGCGTCCTGCGCGGCCTGCATCATTCCGGTCATGAGCCCGCCCGCCGCGACGGCGGTGAACAGCCCCGGCAGGAGGTAGGAACGGTATCCGGCCTCGCCGGGGAGGGTGAGCGCGCTGCCGAAGACATAGCCGAAGAAGAGGAGCAGGATCAACGGCATGGCCTGGGTCAGGGCGAACAGCGCCGGCGCCCGCCGCACCCGCAGCAGGTGGCGGCCGAGCATCGCCCAGGCGTCGGCCACGACGCCTCCGGCCCTTCTTCCGTACGCGAGCGTGGTCATGCGGCGCTCTCCTTCGCGGACGCGGTGGACGCGGTGGACGCGGTGGGCACGGCGGGAACAGCGGGTGCGGCACATGCGCCGCCGCCCGTCAGCCGGTGGAACACCTCGTCGAGGGTGGGCGGCCGCAGGCTCGCGTCGACCAGGGGAACGCCGGCGGCGTCCAGGGCGAGCACGATCCGCGGCAGCGTGAGCGAGCGGTCGCCGCTCACCACACCGACCGTGCGGCGCGCGTGGTCCAGCACCGGTTCGGCGCCGGTCAGCGACCGCAGGACGACGGCGGCGCCGGCCACCGCGGCGGCCTCGCCCACCACGACCTCCGCGGTGGAGCCGATGCGGGCCTTGAGCTCGGCAGGGGTGCCGCGGGCGGTGACCCGGCCCTCGTCCACCAGGGCGATCTCGTCGGCGAGCCGGTCCGCCTCCTCCAGATACTGCGTGGTCAGCAGCACCGTCGTGCCCTCGTCGGCGAGCTCGCGCACCGCCCGCCAGACGCCCTCCCGGGCCGTGGGGTCGAGCCCGGTGGTGGGCTCGTCGAGGAAGAGCACCCGGGGCCGCGCGAGGAGGCTCACCGCGAGGTCGAGGCGCCTGCGCATCCCGCCGGAGTACGTGCGGACGGGCCGGTCGGCGGCGTGCTCCAGCCCCGCCCCCGCGAGGAGTTCGTCGGCCCGGGCCCGGCCGGGGGCGCCGCGCAGCCGCTGCAGCCGGGCGAACAGCCGCAGATTCTCGCGGCCGGACAGATCGTCGTCCACCGAGGCCTCCTGACCGGTGACCCCGATGGCACGGCGCACCGCGCCGGGCTCCCGGACCACGTCGTACCCGGCGACCCGCGCGCTGCCCGCGTCGGGGACACACAGCGTGGTCAGCACCCGCACGGCCGTGCTCTTGCCCGCCCCGTTCGGCCCGAGGAGGCCGCAGACGCTGCCGGCCGCCACCGCCAGATCCAGTCCGCGCAGGGCGCGCACGTCACCGAAACCCTTCTCCAGCCCCTCACTGAGTACAGCGTACGTAGTTTCCATGCCCGGCACCATACCCCACTACGTACGCCGTACGTAACTACGATGGTGGACGAGGTGATGATCGATGCCAGCCAGCACCGGGCGACCCGCCGCCCCCGAGGTGATCTGGAACCGTCCGGAACGGGCGGCCAGAGGCCCTCGCCCCGCGCACACCCGCGCGGAGATCGCCGCCGCCGCGGTGCGGATCGCCGACACCGACGGCATCGACGCCGTCTCGATGCGGCGCGTGGCGGCCGAGATCGGCGCGGGCACGATGTCGCTCTACAACTACGTGCCGCGCAAGGAGGATCTGCACGAGCTGATGGTCGACGCCGTCACCGGCGAGTACGAGCTGCCCGAGCACCCCTCCGGCGACTGGCGCGCCGACCTGATGGCGCTGGCCCGCGCCAGTCGCGACCTGCTGCGCCGCCATCCGTGGGTGCCGCGGCTCTACACCTCCGTCCACGGCTTCAGCCCCAACGGGCTGCGCTACCTGGAGCACTGCCTCGCCGCCCTGGAGGGTCTGGACGAGGACGACGCCACGAAGATGGAACTGCTCGCAATGGTCCACGGCGCGGTCATGACGTACGTGAGCAACGAAGTGGCCATGGAGGAACGCAGCCGCGCCCTCCCGTGGACGCCGCTGGAGGAGCAGGCGGCGCGCATGGCCTACCTGACGGAGCGGATCGGCGGCGGCGGGTACCCGCGCGTGGCCGCGGCGCTGGCGCACGCGGGCCCGGCCGTGGACATGGACGCCTACTTCGAACGCGCGATCGGCCGGATCCTGGACGCGTACGGGTCCGGCGGCCGCGCGGAAGGCGGCCCCGGCCCGGACGCCTGAGATCGACCCGGCGGCCGGCGCCGGGACCGCGGTCGCGCAACCCGCGGGCACGGGGCCCGCATTCCGGGGCCCGGGAGCTGGTGCGGTGCGTCCGTTCCCCGGCACGCTCGGGCTACGCTGCTCGGAAGGCCCGAAAGAGGGGGTGCTGCCGGTGGCCGGGCGTCGACTGCGAGCTCTGCGCGCACTGAGGAACTCGGCGAAGGAGAAGGCCAGGACGGCGAGGTCCGGCCGCCCGGCGCCGTCCGTCGCGCCGCTCGCCGGGGAGCAACGCGTCCCCCTGGAGCCGCGGATCGCGGACACCGCCGCCGTGACCGTGAGCAGCGTCATGGACGCCGCCCTGTACCGCGACGGCCGCCGCATCTCGACGCCCGTCTCGCTCGCGGAGGCGTACGCGCAGCTGCGCGCCGAGCCCGGCGCGATGGCGTGGATCGGGCTCTACCGGCCGAGCGAGGCCGAGCTGGTCTCCCTGGCGAAGGAGTTCGACCTGCACCCGCTGGCCGTGGAGGACGCCATCCAGGCCCACCAGCGCCCCAAGCTGGAGCGCTACGGCGACACCCTCTTCGTCGTACTCCGCGCCGCCCGCTACCTCGACGCGCCGGAGGAGGTCGACTTCGCCGAGCTGCACATCTTCGTCGGGCCCGGCTTCGTCCTGACCGTCCGCCACGGCGCGGCGCCCGACCTGTCCTCCGTGCGCCGCCGCATGGAGAGCAACCCCGAGCTGCTGACGCTCGGCCCCGAGGCGGTGCTCTACGCGATACTCGACACGGTCGTCGACGGCTACGCGCCGGTCGTCGCGGGGGTCGAGAAGGACATGGAGGAGAGCGAGATCCAGGTCTTCGGCGGCGACCCGCAGGTCTCCCGCCGGATCTACGAGCTCTCGCAGGAGGTGCTGGAGTTCCAGCGCGCCACCCGCCCGCTCACCCCCATGCTGGAGGGCCTGCAGGCCGGCTTCGAGAAGTACGGGACGGGCGAGGAACTGCAGCGCTACCTGCGCGACGTCGCCGACCACGTCACGCACACCATCGAGCGCGTGGACGGCTTCCGGCAGGCGCTCGGCGATCTGCTCACCCTCAACGCGACCCTCGTCGCGCAGCAGCAGAACGCCGAGATGCGCGCGCTGGCGGAGGCGGGCTTCGAGCAGAACGAGGAGATCAAGAAGATCTCCGCCTGGGCCGCCATCCTCTTCGCGCCCACGCTCGTCGGCACGATCTACGGCATGAACTTCGACCACATGCCCGAGTTGCACTGGCTGCTCGGGTACCCCTTCGCGATCCTGCTGATGGGCGTGGTCTGCATCAGCCTCTACCTGGTCTTCAAACGGCGCGGCTGGCTGTGAGGAGCCGCCCGTGAGGGGCCGTCCGCCGCGGCGGACGGCCCCCGGCGGCGGTCAGATCCTGGGGTGCGCGGGCACGTGCGTGACTTCCTCGATCTCGTGCGCCGCCTTACCGAGGAGCTGACGGGCGAGGTCGTTCAGCGCCCTGGCCGCCGCGAGTTCCTCGCCGACCCGCTCCTGCTCGGGGTCGGAGGGGTGCCGGTTGGCATGGCCGTGCGACCTGACCTCCGTGCCGTCCGGAAGGCGGAGCAGCGCGGCGGCCCGCGTCTTGGCGCCCTCCTCCCGGAAGTCCATCTCGATGTGCCATCCGACGAGGGTCTGCATGACGGAACACCTCCAGCGGTCCCGGTGTCTCCTTCCAGCGTGCTCCCTATCGCGGAACTACTCCACCAGGGTGACGATGGACGGAAGAAGAATCGGTCCACGCCACAAGGAGGCGCCGTCATGACCACCGCACTGGACATCATGCACCCCGGCGCCATGTGTGTCGGCGAGCGGGAGAACCTCACCGACGCAGCCCGGATCATGCGCGAACAGGACATCGGCGCGCTGCCGATCTGCGGGGACGACGACGTGCTGGTCGGCATCGTCACCGACCGCGACATCGTGCTGAAGTGCGTAGCGGAGGGACGCGACCCGTCCGAGGTCTCCTGCGGCGAGCTGGCCATGGGCCGGCCGCAGATCATCGAGGGGGACGAGCAGGTCGACCGGGTGCTGGAACTGATGGAGGAGTACCGGGTGCGCCGGCTGCCGGTGATCGACCATCCGGCCCACCGGCTCATCGGCATGATCAGCGAGGCCGATGTGGCACGCCACCTGCCGCGTGAACGGGTCGCCGAGTTCGTCTCGGCCATCTGCTCGGACTGATCCGCCGCCGTGTGGACGGGGCGGTCACGGCCGCCCGATCCGGGTGAGCGCCTCGTCCACGCTCGGGACCGGCCGGAAGGCGTTCATCAGCCCGGCGGCCCGCAGGACCCTGAGGGTCGGCGGACGGTCGCAGACGAACTGCACCTGTCCGCCGTGGCCGTGGACCCGGCTCCGCACCCGGCACAGGGTGGCCAGTCCCGAACAGTCGATGAAGTCGACGGGGCCCAGGTCGACGACGAGACCCGGGCCCGGGGCGCGGGTGAGCGCGTCGAGCGGCGGGGTGATCACCATCGCCGCCACGATGTCGATCTCCCCGCTGAGTTCCACCACGACGCACCCGTTGCTCTCGTAGGTGCGCAGGTACGGGCTCACCGCAGCATGAGATCACCGAGCCGATGAGCCGACCAATACGTCAAGGTCCACTTCACTCGATCCAGTGAGATCTCTGAAAATCCGCAAACCCGTGCTCAGAGGGGGAAGCGGCGCCGATCGTGCTGGATGGAGATCCACTTGGTCGTGGTGAAGACCTCCAGCGCCGACTCGCCGTTGAGCCGCCCCACACCGGACTGCTTCTCGCCCCCGAAGGAGATCAGCGGCTCGTCCTGGATCGTGCTGTCGTTGACGTGGACCATGCCCGCGTCGATCCGCTGGGCGACCCGCACCCCGCGCTCCACATCGGCGGTGTGGACCGCCCCGCTCAGCCCGAACGGGGTGTCGTTGGCGATCCGCACGGCCTCGTCCTCGCCGTCGAAGGGCACGAGGAGCACCACGGGGCCGAACAGCTCACGGCGCAGGATCGGCGCGTCGTCGGGAATGCCGGTCAGGACGGTGGGCCACATCAATGTGCCCTCGGAGGGACCGCGCAGCAGCGCGGTGGCGCCGGCGGCGAGGGCCTGGTCGACGGCGGCGGTCAGTCCGTCCACCTGCTGCTGGTCGATCAGCGGGCCGATGCCTGTGCCGGGGTCGGCCGGGTCGCCGACGGTGAGGGCGCACACCGCGGCCAGGAAGCGCTCGGTGAACTCCGCCTCCACGCGGCGGTCCACCAGCACCCTGTTGGCCGCCATGCACACCTGCCCCTGGCCGGCGAAGCGGCTGTACACGGCGGCGTCCACCGCCCGGTCGAGGTCGGCGTCCTCCAGCACCACCAGGGCGCTGTTGCCGCCGAGTTCCAGGACCGTGCGCTTGAGGTTGCCCGCCGCCACCGAGGCGACGTGGCGGCCGACCTTGCCGGAGCCGGTGAAGGTGATGACCCGGGGCACCGGGTGCTCGATGAAGGCGTCGCCGATCTCCGCTATGTCGGTGACCAGGACGTTCAGCAGGCCGGCCGGCAGTCCGGCCTTCTCGAAGATCCGGGCGATCAGGGTGCCGCCGGTCACCGGGGTGTTCTCGTGCGGTTTGAGGACCACGCCGTTGCCGAGCGCGAGGGCGGGGGCGACGCACTTCAGGGCCAGGAAGAAGGGGGAGTCGAAGGGGCTGATGACCCCGACGACACCGACCGGCAGCCGGTGGAGCCGGTTCTCCTTGCCCGGGACCGGCGACGGCAGGATGCGCCCCTCGACCCGCAGCGCGATCTCCGCGGCCGCCCGCAGGGTCTCCTTGGCGAGCGTGATCTCGAAGGCCGCGGCGGCGGCGGTGGCGCCCGTCTCGGTGACCATGGACTCGGCGATCCGCTGCTCGTCCTGCTCCACGACGCGCAGCGCGTGCTCCAGCACCTTCCGTCTCGCATACGGGCTCACCGCGCCCCAGGGCCCCTGTGCGCGCTCGGCAGCGCGGTAGGCGAGGTCGACCTCCTCGACCGTCGCGGCGGTCACGGCGGCGATCTTCTCTCCGGTGAAGGGATTGAAGTCGACGACATCCCACGAACCGTTGCCGGGCCGCCACTCACCGTCTATGTACTGGAACGACAATTCGGAGAAGTGAGACACCTGGGTCGTCCCTTTCGCGAAGTCCCCCGCAGTAAAGCCGACTTGATGCGATGTCATGTTACGGCCAGGGGCGATCAGGTGTCGCGGAGAATGACGTTCAGCCGGTCCCTCGTGGCTTCCGGCGAGAGGCTGTCCGCACGCAGTTTCGCCATGACGACCCGGTACTGGTCCACTTCGTCGCGTTTGTCGATGTACATGGCACCGGTGAGCTGTTCCACGTACACGACGTCCGAGACATCGGATTCCGGAAAGCTCAGCTGCGTGAAGGTGCCGCTGGCGCCCGCGGAATACCCCGTGAACTCCAGCGGCAGCAGCTGCACCGTGACATTCGGCTGCTGCGAGACCTCGACCAGATGCTCGATCTGGGCGCGCATCACGTCGCGGCCGCCGAACCTGCGCAGCACCACGGCCTCGTCCATCACGGCAACGATCTGCGGGGCGCGCTCCGAGGTGAGCAGCTTCTGCCGCTTGTGCCGGAGGTCCAGCCGGCGCTCCACCTCGTCCGCCGGGGCGTCCGGGTGGCCCAGCTCGATGACGGCGCGGCTGTAGTCGTCGGCCTGCAGCAGTCCGTGCACGAACTGGGTCTCGAAGGTGCGGATGACCGAGGCGGACTCCTCCAGGCCCACGTACGTCTGGAACCACGCCGGCAGGACGTCGCCGAAGCCGTGCCACCAGCCGGCGACGTTCGCCTCGCGCACCAGGCCGAGCAGCGCCGAGCGTTCGGCGTCGTCCGTGATGCCGTAGAGGGTGAGCAGGTCCGCCACGTCGCGCTCCTTGAAGCTCACACGCCCGAGCTCCATTCGGCTGATCTTCGATTCGGACGCGCGAATCGAATAGCCCGCGGCCTCACGGGTGATGCCCTTGGCTTCGCGCAGCCTGCGCAGCTGCGAGCCCAGGAGGATGCGGCGCACCATGGATCCGCTTCCTGACTGAACTGTGGTCATTTGCGCCTACCTTCTCCCCGTGGCATCCAGCAGTCTGCCATCTTCGCACTGCGTTCAGTACTCGATCGGTCACTCTCGATCGCCACTTCCGCACCAACTGCCCCGTGGCATGCAAATGCACGTGCATCCGCCCCTTGCATCGGCCACCGGCCGTACGGGACGATGACGTACGTGCCGATACCGGGTGGTGCGCATGTGGACTGAGAGCTCGGCCGGGGTGCAGCCCTTATGGAATGGGCTGGTTCCGGAGCGCCTTTCGTCATCGAGCGCCACATCCTGCCCGCTGCCGCCCCGGTACGAGGCAGTCGGTGACGCACGCAGATTCGCGCGCACGACGCTCCACGCCTGGGACCTGGAAGCACTCCGGGACGGCGTCGAACTGGTCGCCTCGGAATTGGTGACCAACGCCCTGCGCTACGCACTCCCCGACGACGCGGCCCACGGGTGCGTACGGCTCAGTCTGGTCAGATGGTCAACGCGCGTAGTGTGCGCGGTGCGCGACCCCAGCAGCAACGGCCCCGTCACCAAGGCCCCGGATTTCGTGGCCGAATCAGGGCGCGGACTGCATCTGGTGGAGTCCTTCAGCGAGACCTGGGGCTGGCATCCCCTGACCGGTACGGGGAAAGTCGTCTGGGCCCTCTTCCGGATGCCCCCGGGAAGCGACGAGCCGTCACATTGACCCGCCGCGGCGGGGATCGGGATCAGTTCGCCACGAAGTGATCGAACTCCCCGTTCTTCATCCCCACGATGAGGGATTCAATCTCTTCCTTCGTATATATGAGCACCGGTCCGTCCGGAAAACGTGAATTGCGCACGGCGATGCCCCCGCCCGGCAGCGCCGCCAGCTCCACGCACTGACCGTTGGCATTGCTGTGCCGGCTCTTCTGCCACGCCACTCCGAGGAGATCGGACGCGGCCATGCCGTTGTACGTGTGGCGCATGCTTCTCTCCAGATAAGTGCCTTGCAGGACAGGGGAGATGATAGCCAGAGACGATGACACGTGCATCTGCACGTGCAAGTGCACGTGCAGTCACTCAGGGTCAATGCAGCGACCAATGAACAGCCCAACGAACCGCCCCACGGAATTGCTCCCACCACATGCGACGGCCCCGCCCGGGAATCGGATTCCCGGGCGGGGCCGTTTAATGCCGGAGGTCCCTGGGGCCGCCGTCGTCACTCCTGACCGGCGGGGATGGTGCCGAGCCGGCCGGCCTGGAAGTCCTCGAAGGCCTGAGCGAGTTCTGCGTGGGTGTTCATGACGAACGGGCCGTACTGCATCATCGGCTCACGAATCGGCTGCCCGCCCAGAAGGACGACCTCGAAGTTCGGGCTGCGGGATTCCTGGGTCTCGTCGGCGCGGATCGTGAGCGAATCGCCGCGCCCGAAGACCACCGCCTGCCCCATGCGGAAGGGCCGGCCCTCGGGGCCCGCCGTACCGCGGCCGGACAGGCCGTACGCCAGGGCGTTGAAGTCCGAACGCCAGGGCAGTGTGAGCTCGGCACCGGGGTTAACCGAGACGTGCAGCATGGTGATCGGGGTGTGCGTGGCGCCCGGCCCCTGCTGACCGTCGATCTCGCCGGCGATGATCCGGATCAGCGCGCCGCCGTCCTCGGACGCCAGCAGCTTGACGTTGCCGCCGCGGATGTCCTGGTACTTCGGCGCGATCATCTTGTCCTTGGCGGGCAGGTTCACCCACAGCTGCAGACCGTGGAAGAGACCGCCGCTCATCACCAGCGACTCGGGCGGGGTCTCGATGTGGAGCAGGCCGCTGCCGGCCGTCATCCACTGCGTGTCGCCGTCGGTGATGGTGCCGCCGCCACCGTGCGAGTCCTGGTGGATGAAGGCGCCGTCCATGATGTAGGTGACGGTCTCGAAGCCGCGGTGCGGGTGCCAGGGCGTGCCCTTGGGCTCGCCGGGCGCGTACTCCACCTCGCCCATCTGGTCCATCATGATGAACGGGTCGAGGTTCTTGTAGTCGATGCCCGCGAAGGCGCGGCGGACGGGGAAGCCCTCCCCCTCGAAGCCGCTCGGAGCGGTGGTCACCTGCAGCGCACGACGCTGCACCGCGCCGGCGGGGGCATGGACGCGCGGCAGGGTCAACGGGTTCTCGACGGTCACTGCAGGCATGGCCAGGATCCTCCTCGGATAGTTCAATGTTCAACATAGTTGAACCCTGAACTTCCCGCAACCGTTCCCCGGCCTTTGTCCGGTTTACGTGGGGAGAGGGCCGGATCAGCCGTACATCCGCCGCATGGTGAACTCCACCATCTGCTCGACCGCCTTGGCGTCGAACACCATCCGGTGCTCGCCCTCCATGTCCAGCACGAAGCCGTAGCCGGTCGGCAGCAGGTCCAGCACCTCGGCGCCCGTGATCACGAAGTACTTGGACTCCTTGCCGGCGTACCGGCGCAGCTGCTTCAGAGAGGAGAACATGGGGATCACCGGCTGCTGCGTGTCGTGCAGTGCCAGGAAGCCGGGATTGTCACCGCGCGGGCAGTACACCTTGGAGGTGGCGAAGACCGCCTGGAAGTCCTCGGCCGACATCGAGCCCGTCGTGAAGGCGCGTACCGCGTCGGCCAGCGAGGGCGGCGAGGGCTCGGGGTAGCCCGCACCCATTTGCGCCCCGCCCATCGGCGGCGCGGCCCCTGCCATCGCGTTCTGGTCGTAGCCGTACACGGCACAAAGAGTATCGGGCCGCTAGCCCGCCGTGGGAACCTCGTGGAGCTCGAACCAGATCGCCTTGCCGTCGCCCTGCGGATCCACGCCCCAGGCGTCGGCCATCTCCTGCAGGAGCAGCAGCCCGCGCCCGGAGGCGGCCATCTCGCCCGGGGAGCGGCGGTGCGGCATGTCGTCGCCGCGGTCGGTCACGTCGATGCGCAGCCGCCGGACGCCCGGCACGCCGAGCAGCTGCGCACCGAGCACCGCGTCCTCGTCGGTGTGCAGCAGCACGTTGGTGACCAGCTCCGAGACCAGCAGCACGGCCGCGTCGATCTGGTCCGCGGACGTCCAGTCGTGCAGCAGCGCGCGAACCTCCTCCCGGGCGGCCCGGATCTGCCGGGGGTCGGTCTGGGCGACGGTGAGCACGCTGCGCCGCACCGGCACCTCGCCGACCGTGCCGACCGGATCGCGGCGCACCAGCAGCAGGGCGATGTCGTCCTCCCGGCGGTCGGCCAGCGGGCCGGTCATGTGGTGCGAGGCCGGGCCGTGCACCGCCTCGACCAGCGCGTCCGCCAGCGCCTCCAGCCCGTCGTCGGCCGAGGTCTCCAGCACCGAGCGCAGCCGCTTCCACCCGGTCACCAGGTCGTGCCCGCCGGTCTCGATCAGCCCGTCGGTGCAGATCAGCATCGTCTCGCCGGGCTCCAGGGCGAGCCGTGTGGTGGGGTAGTCGGAGTCGGGGGTGATGCCCAGCGGGAGGCCGCCGGCCGTGCGCCGGATGATCGTCGTGCCGTCGGCGAGCCGCACCACGGGGTCCAGGTGCCCGGCCCGCACCACGTCCAGGGTGCCGTTCGCCGGATCGGCCTCGATGTAGAGGCAGGTGGCGAAGCGGGCGTCCTCGCCGTCGCCGGAACAGTGACTGAGCCCGGCCAGGAAACGGGAGGTCCGCGACATCACCGCGTCCGGGCGGTGGCCCTCGTCGGCGTACGCGCGCAGCGCGATGCGCAGCTGGCCCATCACCCCCGCCGCGCGGACGTCGTGGCCCTGCACATCGCCGACGACCAGGGCGGTGCGCCCCGAGGGCAGGTCGATCACGTCGTACCAGTCGCCGCCCACCTGCAGCCCGCCGCCGGTCGGCACGTAGCGGGCGGTCAGCGTCAGCCCCTCGACGTGCGGCCGCCGCCCCGGCAGCATGGCGCGCTGCAGCCCGTCGGAGAGCTCCCGTTCGGACTCGTGCAGATGCGCCCGGGACAGCGCCTGGGCCAGCATCCGGGCGACGGTGGTCAGTACCGAGCGCTCGTCCGGGGTGAAGGCGACGGGTTCGCGGAAACCGGCCATCCAGGCGCCGATCGTACGGCCGGCGACGACCAGCGGCAGATAGGCCCAGGACCGCCGGCCGAAGCCCCGCACCAGCGGCCAGGTCGCCGGGAAGCGGTCCTCGTACGCCTGCGGGCTCGGCAGGTAGACCGCCCGGCCGGTGCGCACCACGACCGCCGCCGGATACTCCGTGGCCAGCGGCATGTCCACAAAGGGCGTCTCGTCGCCCGGCTGCTGCCCGTGGTGCCCGATGACGCAGAGCCGGTCGCCCTGGACGCCGAAGACGGCCAGGCCGTCGGGGGAGAAGCCCGGCATGGACAGGTGGGCGGCCACCCGCAGCACCTCCTCGGTACTGTCGGCCTCCGCCAGCGCCCTGCCCGCGTCCAGCAGGAAGGCCTCACGGGCCCGCCGCCAGTCCGCGGGGGCGGCCGGGGCCGCCGCGGACGGACGGGTCCCGGTGCCCGCGCCGGGGACACCGGGCACCGCGGGGGCCTCCTGCAGCGTGCCGACGATCTCCTCGGGCCAGCCGCCCGGGGAGGGGAGCCCGAAGGTGCGCATCACCACCGTGCGGACGACCCGGCCGTCCTCCCTGACCACGCGCAGCGCAGACTCCGACGCGGTGCCCTCGGCTATCGCCAGGGCGACCGCCGCCGCCATGTCCACGTAGTCGGAGGCGTGGTAGCAGGCCCGGGTCACCCCGGAATGCACCTTCTGCTCCTGCGGTGAAAGCCCTATCAGCCCGGCGCTCACCGCGTCGAGCTCCACCATGTCGGTGGCGCTGTTCCAGCGCCAGACGCCCGTGCCGAGCGAGGCCAGCACGTCCTCGATGCGCATTCGCATAGTTTATGGTTTTTCGTCGCTTTCATACGAATGGGGTCGGGCGCACCTGCCCCCGTAGACTGGGGAGGCCTCATCCCCGAAATCAGACGACTTGGATGAACGATGCATCGGTACCGGTCCCACACCTGCGGTGAGCTGCGCGCCACCGACGTAGACGCGGAAGTGCGCCTGAGTGGTTGGCTGCACAATCGCCGGGATCTGGGCGGCATCCTGTTCGTCGATCTCCGGGACCACTACGGAGTGGTCCAGCTCGTCGCCCGCCCGGGCTCGCCCGCGTACGAGGCGCTGAGCCACCAGTCCAAGGAGTCGGTGCTCCGCGTCGACGGACGCGTCGTCGCCCGTTCGGCGGAGAACGTCAACCCCGATCTGCCCACCGGCGCGATCGAGGTCGAGGTCTTCGAGCTGGAGGTGCTCGGCGCCGCAGACACACTGCCCTTCCCGGTCTTCCCGGAGGACAACGCGAACGAGGAGGCCCGGCTCACGCACCGGTTCCTCGACCTGCGCCGCGCGCGCATGCACCGCAACATCATGCTGCGCACCCAGGTCATCAGCTTCCTGCGGCGTGAGATGACGGCGCTCGGCTTCAACGAGCTCGCCACCCCGATCCTGTCCGCGACCTCGCCCGAGGGCGCCCGCGACTTCCTGGTGCCCTCCCGCGTGCACCCCGGAACGTTCTATGCGCTGCCGCAGGCCCCGCAGCAGTTCAAGCAGCTGCTGATGATCGCGGGCTTCGACCGCTACTTCCAGATCGCGCCCTGCTTCCGCGACGAGGACAGCCGCGCCGACCGCTCGCCCGGCGAGTTCTACCAGCTCGACATCGAGATGAGCTTCGTCGAGCAGGAGGACGTCTTCGCGGTCATCGAGAAGGTCATGACCGACCTCTTCGAGGAGTTCGGCAACGGGCGCCACGTCACCTCGCCCTTCCCCCGGATCCCCTTCCGTGAGGCGTTCGTCAAGTACGGCAACGACAAGCCGGACCTGCGCGCCAAGCTGGAACTGGTCGACGTCTCCGACATCTTCGCCACCTCGGGCTTCAAGGCCTTCGCCGGCAAGCACGTCCGCGCCCTGCCGGTGCCGGACACCGCCGACCAGCCGCGCAAGTTCTTCGACAACCTCGGCGACTACGCCGTCGAGCAGGGCGCCAAGGGCCTGGCCTGGGTGCGCGTCGGCGACGATCTGACGCTCACCGGACCGATCGCCAAGTTCCTCACCGAGGACGACGTCAAGGCACTGCTCACCGCGGTCGACGCCAAGCCCGGCCACGCCATCTTCTTCGGCGCGGGCGAGTTCGACGAGGTCTCCAAGATCATGGGCGCCGTCCGGGTCGAGGCCGCGAAGCGGGCCGGCCAGTTCGAGGAGGACGTCTTCCGCTTCTGCTGGATCGTCGACTTCCCGCTGTTCGAGAAGAACGAGGACACCGGTCAGATCGACTTCTCGCACAACCCCTTCTCCATGCCGCAGGGCGGCCTGGAGGCGCTGCAGACCAAGGACCCGCTGGACATCCTGGCCTGGCAGTACGACATCGTCTGCAACGGCGTCGAACTGTCCTCGGGCGCGATCCGGAACCACGAGCCCGAGATCATGTACAAGGCCTTCGAGATCGCCGGCTACAGCCGCGAGACCGTCGAGCACGAGTTCGGCGGCATGCTCCGCGCCTTCCACTTCGGCGCCCCGCCGCACGGCGGCATCGCCCCGGGCGTCGACCGGATGGTCATGCTGCTCGCGGACGAGCCCAACATCCGCGAGACCATCGCCTTCCCGCTCAACCAGAACGCCCAGGACCTCCTGATGGGCGCTCCGAGCACCGTCGACGAGGCCCGGCTGAAGGAGCTGCACCTCGCGCTGCGGCTGCCGCCGGAGAAGAAGGCCTGACGCCCCGGGGCACAAGCACGCCGATGGGCCCGGAACCGCACGGTTCCGGGCCCATCTGCGTCTGTGGTTCCCGCCGGGACCGGGCCGCTCAGCCGTCCAGGGCGACGAGGGCGACCACGGGGTGGGCCGGGTCGCTGTCGTCCACGGCGACGCCCCGGCTGTAGGCAGCCTGGCCGGATCCGCCGGCCGGGACGTGGTCCCCGGTGTACCGGGCGTGCGCGAGGCCCCCGGCGGCGCGCCGGCACGGGTCGGCGGGCGGCACCCCCACGCGCAGGGCCTGCACATCGGAGCCGAGCGCCGGAAGGCCGGCGTCGGTCAGGAAGCGCTTCAGGCCGGCGTCGGTGGTACGGAAGCTCAGTTCCAGCTCGTACGCACCGGAGAGCCCACCGGTCTGCGCCAGATAACGCACGTCCTTCGCGTCACGGGGCACCTGCAGTCCGAAGCGGCCGGCCGCCTTCGCCAGCGTGACGTTGCTGCCCCGGCAGGCGCCGCCCGCTTCCGGTGCCGCGCCGGAGCGGCGGTCGCCGGAGCCGGTCAGGGACACCGCGAGGATCACACCCGCCACCACCAGCACCAGGGTCAAACCCACCGCCAGGATCAGCAGCAGCGGGGACCTGTCCCTGGCCGTGGTGGGCATCAGGCCGCCTCGGGCTCTCCGCCGAAGCGCTCGCGGTAGGACTCCAGGTCCTCCTCGGTGATCTTCGCGAAGAGCACCGGCGGGACGGTGAAGGCCGTGCCCGCCGGGACGGCGGCCAGCGCGCGGGCCTCCTCGGGGGTGACCCAGACCGCGGTGTCGTCCGTCAGGGCGAAGGCACCGCGCATGGCGGCGGCCGTGGCGGGGATGAAGGGCTCGGAGACGACCGCGTACAGGTGGATGAGGTTCATCGCGGTGCGCAGCGTCAGGGCGGCACCGTCGGCGTCCGTCTTGATCTCCAGCCAGGGGGCCTTCTCCTCCAGGTAGGAGTTGCCCGCGCTCCACAGGGCGCGCAGCGCCTGCGCGGCCTTGCGGAACTGCAGGTCCTCCATGTGGCGCTCGTACTCGGCGAGGAGCTCCGCGATCTGCTCGCCGAGGCGCCGCTCGGCCTCTCCCGCCTCCTTGCCGGCCGGGACCTCGTCGCCGAAGCGCTTGCGGGAGAAGGACAGCACGCGGTTGACGAAGTTGCCGAGGGTGTCGGCGAGGTCCTTGTTGACCGAGGCCGCGAAGTGCTCCCAGGTGAAGGAGGTGTCGTCCGACTCGGGCGCGTTCGCGATCAGGAAGTAGCGCCAGTAGTCGGCGGGCAGGATCTCCAGGGCGGCGTCGGTGAAGATGCCGCGCCGCTGCGAGGTGGAGAACTTGCCGCCGTAGTAGTTCAGCCAGTTGAAGGCCTTGACGTAGTCGACCTTCTTCCACTTGTCGCGGGTGCCCAGCAGGGTGGCCGGGAACATCACGGTGTGGAAGGGGACGTTGTCCTTGGCCATGAACTCGGTGTAGCGGACCTCGGTGTCGACGTCGTACCACCAGGAGCGCCAGTCGCGGCTCTCGCCCTCGGACGCGGCGTCGGACCACTCCTTGGTGGCGCCGATGTACTCGATCGGCGCGTCGAACCAGACGTAGAAGACCTTGCCCTCGGCCGCCAGGTCCGGCCAGGTGTCGGCCGGGACGGGCACGCCCCAGTCGAGGTCGCGGGTGATCGCGCGGTCCTGCAGGCCCTCGGTCAGCCACTTGCGGGCGATGGAGGACGCGAGGGTCGGCCAGTCCTTGCCGTGCTCGTCGACCCAGGCCTCGACCTCGTGGGAGAGCTTGGACTGGAGGAGGAAGAGGTGCTTGGTCTCCCGGACCTCCAGCCGGCTGCTGCCGCTGATGGCGGAGCGAGGGTCGATCAGGTCGGTCGGGTCCAGGACGCGGGTGCAGTTCTCGCACTGGTCGCCGCGGGCCTTGTCGTAGCCGCAGTGCGGGCAGGTGCCGACGATGTAGCGGTCGGGCAGGAAGCGCTCGTCGTCCAGGGAGTAGACCTGGCGGATGGCGCGCTCCTCGATGAAGCCGTTCTCCTTCAGCTCGCGCGCGACGGCCTGGGTGATCTCCCGGTTCTGCTGCGAGGAGCTGCGGCCGAAGTAGTCGAAGGAGAGCGCGAAGCCGTCGTAGATCGCCTTCTGCGCGTCGTGCTGCTGGGCACAGAACTCGTCGACCGGCAGGCCGGCCTCCTGCGCGGCGAGCTCGGCGGGCGTGCCGTGCTCGTCGGTGGCGCAGATGTAGAGGACCTCGTGGCCGCGCTGGCGCAGATAACGGGAGTAGACGTCGGCCGGGAGCATGGACCCCACCATGTTGCCCAGGTGCTTGATCCCGTTGATGTACGGAAGGGCGCTGGTGATGAGGTGTCGAGCCATTGCCGGCTGCTCCCAAGTCGCTACTGTGGGTGAGGATTTCCTCTACGGACCGTCAATATCGTATCCGACCGTGAAGGTCCACCCGTTCGCCTTTTCCGGCATGCGGACACGAGTGGGGGCATGATCCGCTGGACGGGTGGACGCTCCCCTTCTGCCGGCCTCCGCGCGACGGACGGCCGCGTGGTGCGCCGTCGTGCTGCTGGTGGCCGGGGTGGGGGCGCTCGCCGTGTGGCTCGTCGTCACTTTCGCCGCGGTGGTGACACCCGTGCTGCTGGCCCTGCTGGGCAGCGCCCTACTGGGCCCTCTCTACCGGCGGCTGCGGGCCGTCAGGGTGCAGCGGTCGGCGGCCGCGGCGCTGACCTGCGCGGCGCTGATGGTCTTCGTCGCGGGCGCGGGGTTCGTGGTCGTCCACAGCCTGCTGGAGACCGGGGACGAGATCGTGGCCTCGCTCAAGGACGCGGCCAGGAAACTGCTGCCGCGCCTGGGCGCGTCGGGGACCTCGCTGAACGACACCATCGACAGCCTCAAGTCCTTCGCCACCAAGTACGGCGCCCGCGCCGCCTCCGGGGTGGTGTCCGGCATCAGCATCGTGGGACAGCTCATCGCGACCGCCGTGCTGGCACTGCTGCTGACCTTCTTCTTCCTGCGCGACGGCGCCCGCTTCCCCGCACTGCTGCGCGAGGCCGCCCCGTACGGCACCGGTCCCCTGCTGGAGCGGATCGCCCACCGTGCGTTCGCGGCGGTCCAGGGCTTCATGCGGGGCACGACCGTGATCGCGCTGATCGACGCCACGCTCATCGGCATCGGCCTGCTGATCCTGCGGGTGCCGGGGGCGGCGGGCCTGGCGGCGCTGGTCTTCGTCGGCGCCTACATCCCGTACCTGGGGGCCTTCATCTCCGGCGCGGTGGCGGTGCTCGTGGCGCTCGCGGACCGGGGATGGGTGATCGGCGTGTGGGCCCTGGGGGTGGTGCTGGCGGTGCAGGTGCTGGAGGGGCACGTGCTGCAGCCGATCGTGCAGAGCCGCACGGTGCACATGCACCCAGCGCTGGTGCTGCTGGCGATCACCGCGGGGGCGAGCCTGGCGGGGATCCTCGGGATGCTGCTGGCGGTGCCGCTCGCGGCCGCCGCCTTCGGGGCCCTGGACGAACTACGGCACCAGGAGCCGGGTGTTCCTCCGGAAGCCGAAGGGCCTGCGTCACATCCGGCCGGATAGGGGTTGTTTTTATTACCGACGGGTAGCATCATTGCCGACTGGTAAGTGATGAAGCTGCGAGGACTGCGAACCCTTCCCGCTGTCCGACCGACCCCGACGGAGCCGTCGCCATGGGCCACTACAAGTCAAACCTTCGCGACATCGAGTTCAACCTCTTCGAGGTCCTCGGACGCGACAAGCTGTACGGGACCGGCCCGTTCGCCGAGATGGACGTCGAGACCGCCAAGGACATCCTGGGTGAGATCGCGCGCCTCGCGGAGAACGAGCTCGCCGACTCCTTCGCGGACGCCGACCGCAACCCGCCGGTCTTCGACCCGGCGACCAACACCGCCCCGGTGCCGGACTCCTTCAAGAAGAGCTACAAGGCCTTCATGGCCTCCGAGTACTGGCGCCTGGGCCTGCCCGAGGGCATCGGCGGCACCACCGCCCCGCCGTCCCTGATCTGGTCGTACGCGGAGCTGATCCTCGGCTCGAACCCGGCGATATGGATGTACTCCTCCGGCCCGGCCTTCGCCCGCATCCTCTTCGAGGAGGGCAACGAGGTCCAGAAGAAGATCGCCGAGATCGCCGTCGAGAAGACCTGGGGCTCCACCATGGTCCTCACCGAGCCGGACGCCGGCTCGGACGTGGGCGCCGGCCGCGCCAAGGCCGTCGAGCAGGAGGACGGCTCCTGGCACATCGAGGGCGTCAAGCGCTTCATCACTTCCGGTGAGCACGACATGGAGGAGAACATCCTCCACTACGTCCTCGCCCGCCCCGAGGGCCACGGCCCCGGCACCAAGGGCCTGTCCCTCTTCCTGGTCCCGAAGTACCTCTTCGACTTCGAGACCGGCGAGCTGGGCGAGCGCAACGGCGTCTACGCCACGAACGTCGAGCACAAGATGGGCCTGAAGGCCTCCAACACCTGCGAGATGACGTTCGGCGACAAGCACCCCGCCAAGGGCTGGCTGATCGGCGACAAGCACGACGGCATCCGCCAGATGTTCCGCATCATCGAGTTCGCCCGCATGATGGTCGGCACGAAGGCGATCTCCACCCTCTCCACCGGCTACCTCAACGCGCTGGAGTACGCCAAGGAGCGCGTGCAGGGCCCGGACCTCGCGCAGTTCATGGACAAGAGCGCCCCCAAGGTCACCATCACGCACCACCCCGACGTGCGCCGCTCCCTGCTGACGCAGAAGGCCTACGCCGAGGGCATGCGCGCCCTGGTCCTCTACACCGCCTCCGTGCAGGACGCGATCGCCGTCGCCGAGGCGGAGGGCGAGGAGGCCAAGAGCCTGGAGGCGCTGAACGACCTGCTCCTGCCCATCGTCAAGGGCTACGGCTCCGAGAAGGGCTACGAGCAGCTCGCGCAGTCCCTGCAGATCTTCGGCGGCTCCGGCTTCCTGCAGGAGTACCCGATCGAGCAGTACATCCGCGACGCGAAGATCGACACCCTCTACGAGGGCACCACCGCGATCCAGGGCCAGGACTACTTCTTCCGGAAGATCGTCCGCAACCAGGGCGCCGCGCTGACCACCCTCTCCGAGGAGATCAAGAAGTTCCTCGCCGAGGCCACCGGCGGCGAGGAGCTGTCCGGCGCCCGCGAGCAGCTCGCCAAGGCCGCCGTGGACCTCGAGGCCATTGTGGGCAAGATGCTGACCGACCTCGCCGCCACCGAGAAGGACGTCAAGTCCATCTACAAGGTGGGCCTGAACACCACCCGCCTGCTGCTCGCCTCCGGTGACGTCGTCGTCGCGTACCTGCTCCTCAAGGGCGCCTCCGTCGCCGCCGAGAAGCTGGCCGACGGCGCCTCCGCCAAGGACACCGCCTTCTACACCGGCAAAATCGCGGCCGCGAAGCACTTCGCCGCCGAGATCCTGCCGCAGGTCTCCGTCGCCCGGGCCATTGCCGACGGCGTCTCCCTCGACGTCATGGACCTGCCCGAAGAGGCGTTCTGACCTCCGCCTGACCGGTTCCGGCCGGGACCGATACGGCAACGGCGGCCCGCTCCTCCGCCGAGGAGCGGGCCGTCCCGCGTCCTTATGCTTGAAGCATGAACCCTCAGCCCCACTTCGGCCGCGGCCACACCGACGACCTCGCCGCCTTCCTCACCGCCAGTCCGTCCCAGTACCACGCGGTCGCGAGCGCCGCCGAGCGCCTGGAGAAGGCCGGATTCCAGCGGGTGGCGGAGACCGAGGCCTGGGGCGCCGAGGCGGGCGGCAAGTACGTGCTGCGGGGCGGCGCGATCATCGCCTGGTACGTGCCCGAGGGCGCGGGCCCCGCCACCCCGTTCCGGATCGTGGGCGCGCACACCGACTCCACCAACCTGCGCGTCAAGCCGCGCCCCGACTCCGGCTCCTTCGGGTGGCGCCAGATCGCCGTCGAGATCTACGGCGGCGCCCTCCTCAACACCTGGCTCGACCGCGACCTGGGCCTGTCCGGCCGGCTCGTGCTGCGCGACGGCACGACGACGCTGGTCCACATCGACCGTCCGCTGCTGCGCGTGCCGCAGCTCGCCGTCCACCTCGACCGCGGCGTCAACGAGAGCGGCCTGAAGCTCGACAAGCAGCGCCACATGCAGCCGATCTGGGGCCTCGGCGAGGTCGACGAGGGCGCGCTGGTGGCATTCCTCGCGGAGGAGACCGGTGTGGCCGCCGCGGACGTCGTCGGCTGGGACCTGATGACCCACGACGTCCAGCCGCCGGCCTACCTCGGGCGCGACCGCGAGTTCCTGGCCGCCGGCCGGCTCGACAACCTGCTCTCCGTGCACGCCGGCACCGCCGCCCTGGCCGCGGTCGCCGGCGCCCCGCTGCCGTACATCCCCGTGCTGGCCGCCTTCGACCACGAGGAGACCGGCAGCGAGTCCGACACGGGCGCCGCCGGACCGCTGCTCGGCAACGTCCTGGAGCGCACCGTCTTCGCCCGCGGCGGCAGCTACGAGGACCGCGCCCGCGCCTTCGCCGGCACCGTGTGCGCCTCCGCCGACACCGGCCACGCCGTCCACCCCAACTACACGGAGAAGCACGACCCGACGCACCGCCCGATGCCCAACGGCGGCCCGATCCTCAAGGTCAACGTCAACCAGCGCTACTCCACCGACGGCACCGGCCGCGGCATCTTCGCCGCCGCCTGCGAGCGGGCGGGCGTGCCCTGGCAGTCCTTCGTCTCCAACAACGCCATGCCGTGCGGCACCACCATCGGCCCCATCACGGCCGCCCGGCACGGCATCACGACCGTGGACATCGGCGTGCCGATCCTGTCGATGCACTCCGCGCGCGAACTGTGCGGCGCCGACGACCCGTATCTGCTGGCCAGCGCGCTGAAGGCGTTCCTGGAGGGCTGATCCGCGCTTCCGTCCGGTGAAGTCCGCTCCCTGAAAGCGGGCTTCACCGGACGGGACCGGTCATGAGACGCCCGCCCCCGGGTACACGGGTTCTACGAGTCCGTAGACCCAACCCAGTTCGGAGGCGGACATCATGGGCATCGGCGGTTGCATCGGCCTGATCGCGGTGGGGGCCATCCTCACCTTCGCGACCGACTGGCACATGGCCGGGGTCAACCTGGACCTGGTCGGCCTGATCATGATGGCGGTCGGCGTCATCGGCCTGGCCGCGTACATCAGCATCTTCAAGAAGCGCCGGGTCGTGGAGCCGATGCCGGTGATGGACGAACGCGCCCGCAACTACCCGCACGTGTAGGGGCGTCAGGCGTCCATTCCGGCGAGCACCAGGGCGAGCCGGGAGTCCCCGCCGGCCGACAGCCGGACGGGGACGCCCCAGTCCTGCTGGTGCACATGGCAGGCCGGGAACTCGTTGTCCGGGTCGTCGTCGCACGACGCGGCCATCGCGGACACGTGCAGCACCCCCTCGGTGACGTCCCCGTTCAGGACGACGTCGCGGAAGAGGTCCGTACCCTTGCCGGCCCCTTCAAGGAGCAGCTCCGGCGGCGTCGCACCGACCAGCAGCCGCGTCGACGGGCCGTAGCGCTCGTCGAGCTTCTGACCGGCCGGAGCGGTGAACACCACGTCCAGCCGCAGCGGCCCCGGCGCCACATCCGTCGCGGGCCGCTGCGTCCGGTGCGCGGCGGCCTCGACCCGCACCGCCTCATCCGGCAGGCGCAGGCGGGTGAGCCGGTGGCGGGCGGATTCGACCACCACGATCTCCTCGCCGTCCAGCACCGCGCCGGACGGCTCCCGCAGATCCGTGGCGAGCGTGGTGACCTCGCCGGCCGCCGGGTCGAAGCGGCGCAGCGCCTGGTTGTACGTGTCGCTGACCGCGACCGACCCGTCGGGCAGCGCGGTCACCCCCAGGGGGTGCTGCAGCAGCGCCTGGTCCGCGGCACCGTCCCGGTGCCCGAAGTCGAACAGCCCCGTGCCGACGGCGGTGCGCACCACGTACCCTCCGCCGTCCGCGTCCCGCTCGACCCAGCGCAGCGCGCTGGTCTCGGAGTCCGCGACCCACAGCCGGTCACCGGCCGCCGCCAGCCCGGACGGCTGCGCGAACCACGCCTCCGCCGCGGGCCCGTCGACCAGCCCCTCATTGGTCGTCCCGGCCGCCACGCCGACCGTCCCGTCCGCCGGGTCGTACGTCCACAGCTGGTGGACGCCCGCCATGGCGATCCACACCTTGCCGTCCCACCACGCCACGTCCCACGGCGACGACAGGTCGACCTCCAGGGCCGGGCCCGAGGTCGCCGAGCCCTGCCACCACTGCTTCCCGGTACCGGCCACCGTCTCCAGGGCGCCGCTGTCCGGGTCGAGGATCCGCAGCCGGTGGTTCACCGTGTCGGCGACGACCACGGCGCCGTCCGGCAGCAGCGCGAGCCCCTGCGGTTCGTTGAGGTCCGCCGGACCCCCGATCCGCCGCACGACGGTCTCGCCGTCCGGCTCCATCTCCACGAGCTGGTGCCGCGTCGAGTCCGACACCAGCAGATTCCCCGACGCCAGCCGCAGCGCCTTCCCCGGGAACCGCAGATCCGTCGCCACCGGCTCCGGCGGCACATACGGCCCGTCCCCGCGCCGCAGCGTCCCCTTCGCCGCGTGCTCCTCCTCCAGCTCCGCGATGAGCACCTCCAGCGCGTGCGCATGCCCCTCCCCGGAGTGCTGCGCCACGACGTACCCCTCCGGGTCGATCACGGTCAGCGTGGGCCACGCCCGCACGGCGTACTGCTTCCACGTCTCGAGCTCCGGATCGTCCAGCACCGGGTGATGCACCCCGTACCGCTCCACGGCGTCGACGACCGACTGGTGCTCCGCCTCGTGCACGAACTTCGGCGAGTGCACGCCGACGATCACCACGGTGTCGCGGTGCTTGTCCTCCAGCTCGCGCAGCTCGTCGAGGACGTGCAGGCAGTTGATGCAGCAGAAGGTCCAGAAGTCGAGGATGACGCACTTGCCCCGCAGGTCGGCGAGGGTGAGGTCGTTGCCCCCGGTGTTGATCCAGCCGCCCTTGCCGACCAGCTCGGGGGCGCGGACACGGGCACGGCGGGGGGCGGGAGCGGCGTCGTTCATGATTCAAGGATGCACTACGACGGGTCCGAGGGGTCCTGACCCTGCCCCCGCTTCAACATCCACGTCCGCCGGGCGTTGTCGAAACCGCGGACAACCTGCGCCGGGAGGGTGGTCGTCTCACCGCGCAGCGGATAGTCGCCGTCATGGACGATACGACCGTAGTCGCCGCAGCGAACCCAGCGGTCCAACTCAGCGGCCCGGACCACCAGCAGTGGATGGGTGGTCGTTGGCATCAGCCACTTGATCAGGCGATGCTTCACCCCGGTGGTGTTGATCTCGAACTCCGTGGCCTGCTCCAGGAACGCCTGCGGGTTCAGGTCCTCGCTCCGGCTGCCGCCGGCCAGCTTCATCAGGGTCCGTACCGCCGCCTCGATGTCCTGCCCGACCAGGAGCCCCGCCCGGTCGCCGGACAGTTCCGACTTCCGCGCCCAGTCATAGAGCCCCAGTTCCAAGCCCTTGGCGACCAGCGCCGCGCCAGGGACGCTCGACAGGCCGCTCACGCCGGCCTTGGCGAGGATCCACGCCAGGCTCTCGTACAGGGCGTGGCCGGATATCGCGTGGCCGAGCTCATGGCCGATGACGAAACGGACCTCCTCCTCATCCATGGAGTCGATCAGATCGCAGCCGAGCACGATGAACGGGCGGTTGAAGCCGATGGTGAGCGCGTTGAACCCCGCGCTGCGGTTGACGTACAGCTCCGGCGGGTCGGCGACGTCCAGGGTGCGAACGGCGTCCTCCATCAGCAGGTGCAGCCGGCGGAACTGGCGCTCGCCGACTTTCACGGCCGAAGCCAGGTGGTGCATCCGCAGGGCTGCCTCCCAGCTTGATGCGGCGAGCTTCTTGAGCAGCTCGTCCGCACCCTTGACCTTGCGTACGGCGGTGAGCGCGGCCTGAGCAGCCGGATGCTCATACGCCTGGGAGGAGATCCCGGGGAAGCGCACGCGAGGCGGGGATGCGATCGTCACAGTTCTCAACCTCCTGACAACGGCAGCAGCGCGCAGATCCCGCCGCCGTGCGGTTCGATGCACTGAGGACATGGCACGGGCAACTGGGCGACCGCCATGGTGGTGCCGCCTGCCGTACGCCAGACCGGCGTCAGCAGGATGTGCCACTCGCCCGTTATCCCCGCTCGTGGATCGAGCGGCGGGGCAAGTCTGAGCAGGGCCGACCGGCGTGGTCCGGTCGGATCGGCCGACGTGGTCAGACCGGTGAGCTCCGCACCGGCCCGCACCGCCCGCCACGCCGTCTGCACGAGCCGGGAGGTGACCGGCTCCGGATCGACCCGCAGGGTGCCGGCCTCGTGGCCGCGTCGGCTGATCAACGCCTGACGGGTGCCGTCCGGTCCGGTGGGAAGCCAGTTCAGGTACAGGCGGCACAGCCAGTTGCCGTCCTCCTGGGCGGAGCGGCACCCCGGGGACGTCAGGAGGAGCAGCCGTTCGAGGTCCGGTCCGATGTCGTCGGTGCCGCCGGGCGGATGGGAATGCAGCCGCGGCGCCGTCGACGGCTCTGCCTGATCACCGCCGCCCCGCCGACTACCGCGACTCCCGCGAGGGCGGCCCAGGTCAGCGGCCTGCCCGCCCGACCGGGCTCGGCGGACTCCGGAACTTTTCCCTGGATGGCCACCGGGTCGGGACCGATCCTCTCCGTGGGGCTGCCGTCCAGGACCGCCAGCCGTTCCACGCCTCGGGGCCGAGGTATGGCGTTGTGGCCGTCAAGGCTATTGAGCAGCAGGGCGCGCCCGACAGCGTCGCCCATGACCAGGTCACGGACCGTGGCGAGGAAGGCATCGCGCGCCCCTGCCCCGGTCAGGCCGGCCACCCAGGCAGTGGCCGGCGGCTCCGGATGCACGCGAACCGGTGCCGTAGTGGGCACGGCAGTCGCGTACGCCTCGGCCGCGTCGTCCACCAGATCACCGGCACTGGCGCGGCCGGCGAACAGATCGGCCACCGCTTTCTCGCCAAAGGCCTGGTCGAGGCAGTCCGTGGCAGGCCGCCCTATCGCGTCTCCGGCCCCCGCGACTGCACGCTCACCCGCCAGTTCCCTGACCCGCTCCTCGACGAGCGCGGCGACCAGTGCCGGGCCCGGGCCGCAACCACACTCGCCGCCTGCCACGAGAGAAAGTCTGATCGGGGTGCCCACCACGTCCTCACGCGAGGTGGGGACGCCCCCGACGTATGCCCGCCACTGCCGGTCGCCCGCCGTCTCGACCAGCAGCACCGGATAGTCGAAGTCGGCGTGCTCGCCGTATTCCTCCCACCACCGGTCCTGCGGCGGCCCAGGGAAGAACGTGTAGTCGTCCTGCCTGCGCCACCCGCGAGTCAGCACATGTGCCCGCATCGCCTCTCCCCCTCCCGGCCGCGGCTCACAGCTCACGGACACGCGGTCCCGCGGGCCGGACAGCCAGCTGGTCGACCATGTGCTCGAAGTGCTCCAGCTTGCGCTGGATGCGCGCCGCCCGGGCGGCGGTGACAGCCTGATTGGTCCTGACCTGGCTCCGGGTTCCGTCGGCCCATCGCCGGATGCTCTCAAGGAAGCCGTGTCTCGCCCGGGCGACCTCCTCCGCCTCGTCGCGGGCCTCCTCCGCCTCCTCGGCAAGGCCTTGTTCCACGGCGCGCCGAGCCTCGGCCAGGTTCCGGCAGACGGCGATGAGGATGTCCTCGGCGCCCACAACGGATATCCCGGCGGGAGGGCGAACCCTGAACTCCGCTTCGAGTTGGAGTCCCCCGTCCTCGGAATCGGGCACCCAATCCCCGTTCCCGGCCAACTCGACACAACCGAGGGTGTCCAGCGGGCAGTAAAGGATCTGCGCGTGCGGGGCGTTCATCCGCACCACGTCCCTGACCCGCGAGTAGGTCTTGGCCACCGTCTCGAAGAGCTCGTCGGACCGGTCCTCCGAACCGCCGTTGTCAGTGAAATAGCTCTCGCATTTCATCGGCACCAAAAGCAACAGCGCCGGCTCCTCTTCCGCGTACTTCCGTTCGGTGGCCCACTCCTCGGCTACTGCTTCCACTTGGGCGATTTTCAGCAGGCCGGGAATCGCGCGCTGGTGTTCCGCTTCGGTCGCGCACATCAGGACCGTCGCGTCGATCGGCACTAGCAGCACCGTGCTCTGCGCCATGAATTCGCGGCACTCCCGCCAGGTGTCCTCCGGACGGCCGACCTCCCCACCTGGGCTCAGCCATCGACCCGGGAAGTCCAGCAAGGTCAACTGCACGGCGACACCGGCGATACCACTGTCCAGAGCCAGCTTGTAGTACGCCTCCCGTTCGGTGCCACGCAGAGCCTGCCGCTGGAACGAACCCGCTCTGACGGCTCCGTCGAGTTCATTGCGACGCCGCATGACCGCATCTTCGGTCCAGGTGTCGCGGGCACGCAGGGAGGCCGGCATTCCGGCGAGAACACGGGGCGCGTCCGCGATGATCGAAACGATCAGTGAGGTCTTCCCGACCCTGCTGGGACCCACCACGCCGATTCCGAAGCCGAGTTGTCCCTGCGGTTCGGAATGGAACCCGTCCAGCACCATGCGTAACTCCCCCCACCCTCCCGGAACACTCCGGGACGATGCCCTCCAGCATGCCAGCGGAACCCGTAGGGCAAACCGAATACGCCGGATTGCGAGGACGCCGCGAATCCAATGGCGTACGCCAGGCGCACAATTTCCAACGCATGCGCCCCCTGCCCCGGGGAACCGGCCCACGGAAGCCGATGTACCGCGCCAAACAGCTGCTGCGCCCGCGCACGAAGCCCTACCATCGGGCTCACCGCCGCCCGGGGAGCGACGGCGGCAGAGGAAGCGTCGGGGGGAACGCACATGGAAGCGCTCGATTTTCATGTGGCCGTCCACGCAGCGGGGGACTTCCAGATCGCGACCGTACGCAGCGCGTCCGGCGCAACCGCCTTGGTGCAGTCACCGCTGCTGACCGCGGACCACCGCGTGCGGGAACTCTTGGAACGACTCCCCGAGACCGTCACCCTGGCAGCGTTCCCGGGAATGCCCGCGCCTGGGGAGCGGCCCGCCAGGGAGCTCGGCGAACTGCTCTTCTCGTCACTCTTCGACGCCGCAGCCGCAAACCTGCTCATGGCCGGTCGGGACCAGGCCGAACGCGAGCAGCGTCATCTGCGCGTGGTACTCCTCGTCCAGACCCCTTCGCTGGCCCGTCTTCCCTGGGAGTACTTGTACGACGCCTCCGCGGGCGAGTTCCTGGCGCTCGAATGGTCCCTCGTCCGAGAGCCCCAAGTGATGACCGAGCAGCGCCCGCTCACAGTCAAGGGTCCGCTGCACGTGCTCGGGATGACGGCGGTTCCCCCGGACGTCGCCCGCCTGTCGGTGGAGCAGGAACAGCGACACCTGAGTGAGGCCCTCGGCGGGCTGGTCAGCCGTGGCCTCGTTGAGCTGTCCTGGGTCGCCGGTCCCACTTGGCGCGACCTGCAAACCGCGCTCAGTCGGACGCGGCCGCACGTCCTCCACTTCATGGGGCACGGGGTATTCGACCCTGCTACCGGCCGAGGGGCGCTGGTGCTCGGCGACGAGACGAACGGTACGAGCCACCGAATGTCCGCCGGCGACTTCGCGCTGCTGCTCCACGAGCACACATCACTGCGGCTCGTAGTGCTCAATGCCTGCGCCACCGGACGGGCCGATCCGCTGGACCCGTTCTCCGGCGTCGCCGCCGCCCTGCTGCACAAGAGGGTGCCGGCGGTGGTGGCCATGCAGTTCGCGATCAGCGACCGGGCCGCAACCGAGTTCAGTCGCACCTTCTACGAGCAGATAGCCGAGGGCAGGCCCGTACACCACGGTGTGACGGCTGCCCGGCGCGCGGTGCGCATCGCCCAGCAGGGCTCGCTGGAATGGGGCACGCCCATGCTCTGGCTCCGGTCCTCCAACGGCCTGATCTTCGACCTCGGGACACCGCCCGCAAACGGTACCGCCGGACGCCGTACACCGCCCGACTCCGTGCTCGCGCCGGAACCGGCGTCCCCGCCCGGGGCGGCGCCCCCGCCACAGAGGGCCGGCGTCCCGGACGGCACGGTGGCCCTCGAACGGCGCAGACCCCGCCTGCGGTCCCCCCAGGCGGCCGGTTTCCGGCGTCTCAAGACGGTCCGCTCCCCTTGGCCTGTCCACTCGGTGAGCCTCGGGCCGCACGGCAAACGGCTCGCCATCGGGGGCAGCGGCCGCACCGTACGCTTGATCGGCACCGCCGACGGACGCGAGGTCCACACCTTCCGACTGGGCATTGCCACCGGCGCGCGGATGGTCGTCCTCAGCCCGGACGGCAGTCTTCTGGCCGCTTCCAGCCGCCGTTCCGTGCGGATCTGGAACACATATGACGGCACGCCGCGGACCGCCGTCGACCTGGACCACGACGTCATCAGCGGCCCGCGCAGGATCGCGTTCAGTCCTGACGGGAAGCTGCTGGCCACATCGGGATTGGCGGGTGCCGGCCTGTGGAGCGCCGAGGACGGGCGGTCAGTGCACCGGCTCGCCGTACCGGGACCCGTGACCGGTCTGTGCTTCAGCCCCAACGGACGGCAGCTCGTCACCATCGGTGACGACGGCCGAATCCTGCTGTGGGACACCCGCGGCAGGCTCACCCCCGTCCGCGACTTCACCCTCCCCGGGACACTCAGCGCCGTGGCGTTCAGCCCCGACGGCGAGCATGTCGTCACTGCGGGCGAGGACTGCACCGTCCGCTTCTGGACGGTACCCGACGGCGAGTCCGCCCACGAGATGTCTCTTCGGAGCCTGGTGCACAGCATGTGCTTCAGCCCAGACGGCCGCTGGTTGGCCGTCGGCTGTGACGACGGTCGGGCGCGCTTCTGGCCGTTGGGCGTGGAACAGGGACAACTCAAAACCGGGCGCCCTCGCGTCGTCCGCCACGACAGGGCCGTCACCTCGGTGGCCATCAGCCCGGACAGCCTGCTGGCGGCCACCGGTAGCACCGATCACAACGTCCAGATCTGGAGTCTTCGGGAGACGACGGATGGCTGAGCCCACACCCCGGGCGTCCACGACGCCCTTGACCGCACACATCTACTTCGCCGCCGGCACTGCCGCGGAGGAGCAAACCGCGTTCCTCCGCGGCCTCCGCGAACTGGACATCGAGGCGCGACACCAGATGACGGATGTCGTCCGCAGCGAACCGCTGACCTGGCTGGCCCTGGTGGTGCTGCCGTTCGGGGGCTTCCTCGGCGCCGTCGGCCAAGGGCTCGCCCAGGACGCGTACAAAGCGGTCAAACGGTTGGTCGGCACCGCAGCGAAACGAGGTCGGGACGACGACGCCCTCATGCCGGCCGCCGCACGGGCACGGTCGCTGTTGCTGGAGGACGCCGGTTCGGGCGCCAGGTTCGTGCTCGAGGCCGATCTGCCGGACTCGGCATACGAACAATTGTTCCGGATGGACCCGGCCTCGCACAGCGGGCGCACGCTGAGTTTCGACCGCGGGGACAACCGCTGGCGCTGAGGGAGCGGCCTCGGCCGTCGGGATCAGGGGCGCAGGTCGTTCACGACGTCCGTGGTGGCGACCAGGCCGGAGTGGATGGTGGGGGCGAGGCTGGAGCTGGCGAGGCAGAAGCCGAGGAGGACGCAGAGGATCGCGTGGGAGATCTTCAGCGACTTCGCCCGCAGCAGGATGAGCGTGATCACGATCAGAAGCAGGACCACGGAGATGGATACCGCCATGGCCGTATGACGTCACAAGTCGGCGCCCGGGTGGGGGCGACACGCGCGGGAAGGGCCCGAACGCACAAATGTCCGGGCCCTTCCCGTTGCCGTGGCCGGGGCGGATCAGGCCCAGGTGAGCAGGCGCTTGGGGTACTCCAGGACCGCCGCGACGTCGGCGAGGAACTTGGAGCCGAGCTCGCCGTCGACCAGGCGGTGGTCGAAGGAGAGCGCGAGCGTGGTGACCTGGCGGGGCTTGACCTTGCCCTTGTGGACCCAGGGGAGTTCCTTCACCGCGCCGAAGGCGAGGATCGCGGACTCCCCGGGGTTGAGGATGGGCGTGCCGGTGTCGACCCCGAAGACGCCGACGTTGGTGATGGTGACCGTGCCGCCCTGCATGTCGGCCGGCGAGGTCTTGCCCTCACGGGCCGTGGCGACCAGGTCACCGAGGGCGGACGCCAGTTCGGGCAGGGTCTTGGCCTGGGCGTCCTTGATGTTGGGGACGATCAGGCCGCGCGGGGTGGCGGCCGCGATGCCCAGGTTGACGTAGCCCTTGTGGACGATCTCCTGGTTGGCCTCGTCCCAGGCGGCGTTGATCTCCGGGTTGCGGCGGATCGCGACCAGCAGGGCCTTGGCGACCAGCAGCAGCGGGCTGACCTTGAGCCCGGCGAAGGCCGGGTCGGTCTTCAGCTCCTGGACGAGCCGCATGGTCCGGGTGATGTCGAACGTGACGAACTCGGTCACGTGCGGCGCGGTGAAGGCGCTGGCGACCATGGCCGCGGCGGTGGCCTTGCGCACGCCCTTGATCGGCACCCGGGTCTCCAGCGGAGCCGCGGCGGGGGCGGCGACCGCGGGAGCCGGTACCGCCTGCGGGGCGGCGGGGACCTGCGCGGGGGCGACCGGCGCGGCGGCGGGGGCCGCCGCCTTCTGGACGTCCTCGCGGGTGATCGTGCCCTCGGGCCCGGTCGGGATGACCGTGGCCAGGTCCACGCCCAGGTCCTTGGCCAGCTTGCGCACCGGCGGCTTGGCCAGCGGGCGCACCTCGGCGGGGGCGAACCCGGCGGGGGCGGCCGGGGCCGTGACGGCGGGCGCCGGGGCCGGGGCGGCCGCGGCGGCGTGGCCGTTCAGCTCGCCCTGGAGCGCCTGCTGCGCGCCGGACTGCGCCGGGACCGCGGGCTGCTTGCGGGGCCGGCGCTTGGTCGAGGAGGCGGCGACGCCGTAGCCGACCAGCACGGGCTGCCGCTTCTGCTCCGGCTCCGCGGCGGGCGCGGCGGGGGCCTGCGCGGCGGGCTCGGCGGCGGGGGCGGCCGGCTCCCCGCCCTCGCCCTCACCGGTGTCGACCGCGATGATCACGGTGCCGACGTCGACGGTCTCGCCCTCGGGGAAGCGCAGCTCGTGCACCACCCCGTCGAACGGGATCGGAAGTTCGACCGCGGCCTTGGCGGTCTCCACCTCGCAGACCACCTGGCCGTCGGTGACGGTGTCACCGGGCTTGACGTACCACTTGAGGATCTCGGCCTCGGTCAGTCCCTCGCCGACGTCCGGCATCTTGAACTCACGGAAGCGCTGCGGTGCTGCCACTGTCGTCACAACCCTCTCCTCAGAACGCCAGCGAGCGGTCGACGGCGTCCAGCACCCGGTCCAGTCCGGGCAGGTACTCCTCCTCCACCCGGGCCGGCGGGTACGGGGCGTGGAAGCCGCCGACCCGCAGCACGGGAGCCTCGAGGTGGTAGAAGCACCGCTCGGTGATGCGGGCCGCGATCTCCGCGCCCATGCCGAGCTGCACCGGCGCCTCGTGCACGACGACCAGGCGGCGGGTCTTCTCCACCGACGCCTGGACGGCGTCGAAGTCCAGGGGGGACAGCGACCGCAGGTCCACGACCTCCAGGCTACGGCCCTCCTCGGCGGCCGCGGCGGCCGCTTCCAGGCAGACCTTCACCATCGGGCCGTACGCGGCCAGGGTGAGGTCGGTGCCCTCCCGGGCGGTGCGGGCCTTGTGCAGCGGCGCGGGGATGCCGTCGGTGTCGACCTCGCCCTTGTCCCAGTAGCGGCGCTTGGGCTCGAAGAAGATCACCGGGTCGTCGGAGTCGATCGCCTGCTGCAGCATCCAGTAGGCGTCCTGCGGGGTCGACGGGGAGACGACCTTGAGGCCGGCGGTGTGCGCGAAGTACGCCTCGGGCGACTCGCTGTGGTGCTCGACGGCGCCGATGCCGCCGCCGTAGGGGATGCGGATGACGACCGGGAGCTTGATCTTGCCCAGGGCGCGCGCGTGCATCTTGGCGAGCTGGGTGACGATCTGGTCGTACGCGGGGAAGACGAAGCCGTCGAACTGGATCTCCACCACGGGGCGGTAGCCGCGCAGGGCCAGGCCGATCGCGGTGCCGACGATGCCGGACTCCGCGAGCGGGGTGTCGATCACCCGCTGCTCGCCGAAGTCCTTCTGCAGGCCGTCGGTGATGCGGAAGACGCCACCGAGCTTGCCGATGTCCTCGCCCATGAGGACGACCTTGGGGTCGGTCTCCAGGGACTTGCGCAGCGCCTCGTTGAGGGCCTTGGCGATGGTCATGGTGGCCATGTCAGTGACCCTCCTCGAAGGACGCGAGGTACTCGGAGAACTGGGCGCGCTCCTCGTCGACGAGGGCGTGACCGTCGGCGTAGACGTTCTCGAAGATCGACATGGGGTCGGGGTCGGGCATGGCGCGCACGGCCTCGCGGACCCGCTTGCCCAGCGCCTCGCTCTCCTCCTCGATCCCGGCGAAGAACGCCTCGTCGGCGATGCCGTCCTTCTCCAGGTAGGCGCGCAGCCGCAGGATCGGGTCCTTGTGCTCCCACTGCTCGCGCTCCTCGTCGAGGCGGTAGCGGGTGGGGTCGTCGGAGGTGGTGTGGGCGCCCATGCGATAGGTGAAGGCCTCGACGAGCATCGGGCCCTGGCCGGAGCGGGCGTGCTCCAGCGCGGCGCGGGTGACCGCGAGGACCGCGAGGACGTCGTTGCCGTCCACCCGCACGCCCGGGAAGCCGTAACCCGCGGCGCGCTGGTAGAGCGGGACGCGCGTCTGCTTCTCGGTGGGCTCGGAGATCGCCCACTGGTTGTTCTGGCAGAAGAAGACCACGGGGGCGTTGTAGACGGCGGCGAAGGTGAAGGCCTCCGCGACGTCGCCCTGGCTGGAGGCACCGTCGCCGAAGTAGGCGATGACGGCGGAGTCCGCGCCGTCCTTGGTGATGCCCATCGCGTAGCCGGTCGCGTGCAGCGTCTGGGAGCCGATCACGATCGTGTACAGCTGGAAGTTGTTCTCGTTCGGGTCCCAGCCGCCGTGGTTCACCCCGCGGAACATGCCCAGCAGGTTGACCGGGTCCACCCCGCGGCACCAGGCGACGCCGTGCTCGCGGTAGGTGGGGAAGACGTAGTCGTCCGGCCTGGTGGCCCGCCCGGAGCCGATCTGTGCGGCCTCCTGGCCCAGCAGCGACGCCCACAGACCCAGCTCGCCCTGCCGCTGCAGGGAGGTGGCCTCCGCGTCGAACCGGCGGGTCAGGACCATGTCCCGGTACAGACCGCGCAGCTCTTCGGGGCTCAGGTCGATGGAGTACTCACTGTGCTGGACGCGCTCGCCCTCGGGGGTCAGGAGCTGTACCAGCTCCGGCTCGCCCTCACGGCGCTTCGCTCCGCCGCGCGTGCCCGTACGGGGCGTACGGGGCTTCGCGGCAGTGCTTTTCACGCTCACGCTTGCTCCTCCGTCTGTCCGGCCCCCGGGATCCGCCGGCGGCCAGTGCGGCTCCTGCCCGACTCGTCGCGGCGCACGGGGTGTGTGCGGCACGGCCGAGCCGGGAGTGTTGGTAGACCCGGCAGGCAGCCCTGCGAAGTGAACGTTACCCACACCTCCCGCTTTCGCGCGAAGAGTGTTCTACCTGCGGTTTTGTTTTGATTTCCTAGTAAATGGACGTTCTCGCAGGCCACCGGGACAACGGCACGGTATCCCGAGGATCGATTCTTCGTAAGAGGTCGACGCGGGTCGTGTGTGCAACGCTGAACTTGTGACCGAAAAGTCGGTAATCACGGTATTCCTACTGGACGACCACGAAGTCGTCCGGCGCGGAGTGCACGAGCTGCTCTCCGCCGAGGACGGGATCGAGGTCGTCGGCGAGGCCGGCACGGCCGCCGAGGCGCTGGCCCGGATCCCCGCCGTGCGGCCCGACGTGGCGGTCCTGGACGTCCGGCTGCCGGACGGAAGCGGGGTCGAGGTCTGCCGGGAGATCCGCTCCTCGCAGTCCGGGATCGCGTGCCTGATGCTCACCTCCTACGCGGACGACGAGGCGCTCTTCGACGCGATCATGGCGGGCGCGTCCGGCTACGTCCTGAAGGACATCCGCGCGACCGACCTGGTCGGCGCCGTACGGGACGTCGCCCGGGGCCGGTCGCTGCTCGACCCGATCGCCACCGCGCGGGTCCTGGAGCGGCTGCGCGGCGGCGGGGAACGCCAGGAGGACCGTCTCGCCGACCTGACCGACCAGGAGAAGCGGATCCTCGACCTCATCGGCGAGGGACTCACCAACCGCCAGATCGGCGACCGGCTGCACCTGGCGGAGAAGACGGTCAAGAACTACGTCTCCTCCCTGCTCGCCAAGCTCGGCATGCAGCGGCGCACCCAGGCCGCCGCGTACGTCGCCCGGCTGCGCCCGGGGCGCCCCGCGGGCCCCGACGCGGGAGCCGGGACCGGACCGTCCGGATCCTGACCCCGGGAACCCACGTACCAGTCCGTATGCCGGACGCGGACTGCTGCCGCATACGTCTTGTATCTATGATGTGCGCATCATGACCCGGAGCCCCGTCGCGACCGCCGGCACCACCGCCGAGCCGGCCGTCAAGCAGCCGCCCGCCGCCGAGCGGGTCTACACCCACGTCAAGCAGGCCGTGCTCGACCGCCGCTACGAGGGCGGCACCCTCCTGAGCGAGGGCGAACTGGCCGAGGCGGTCGGCGTCTCGCGCACCCCCGTGCGCGAGGCCCTGCTGCGCCTGGAGGCCGAGGGCCTCCTGAAGCTCTATCCGAAGAAGGGCGCCCTGGTGCTGCCGGTCTCCGCGCAGGAGATCGCGGACGTCGTGGAGACCCGGCTGCTCGTGGAACGCCACGCGGTGACCAAGGTGGTGCCCGCCCCAGAGCGGCTGCTGGCCCGCCTGGAGGAACTGCTGGAGGAGCAGCGCGGCCACGCCGAGGCGGGCGACCTCGCCGCCTTCGCGAGGGCCGACCGCAGCTTCCACGCCGAGATCGTGCGCGCCGCCGGCAATCGCATCCTGTCCCAGCTGTACGACCAGTTGAGGGATCGTCAGTTGCGCATGGGGGTGGCGACGATGCACGCCGAACCGGGTCGCATCGCCAAGAACATCGCCGAACACACCGAGATCCTCGCGGCGTTGCGCGCGGGGGACACCGCCGTGGCGGCCGCGCTGGTCGAACGGCACGTCAGCTGGGTGAGCCACTTGGCCCGGGGGGAGTAATGGCAGCGATCGGCACCACGACCGGCGAACCGCCCGGCGGCACCCGGGCGGTCGCCGTCTGGAGCATCGGGACCCTCGTCTACATGGTCGCGGTCGTCCACCGCACCAGCCTCGGCGTCGCCGGGATCGACGCCGCGGAGCGCTTCCACATCGGCGCCTCGGCGCTGTCCACCTTCTCGATCCTGCAGGTGCTGGTCTACGCGGGCATGCAGATACCCGTGGGCCTGATGGTCGACCGCCTCGGCACCAAGAAGGTGCTGAGCATCGGTGTCGTCCTGTTCACCGCGGGCCAGCTCGGCTTCGCGCTCTCCCACGCCTACGGCACGGCCCTGGCCGCCCGCGCGGTGCTGGGCTGCGGCGACGCCATGACCTTCGTGAGCGTGCTGCGGCTGGGCTCCCGCTGGTTCCCGGCCCGCCGGGGGCCGATGATCGCGCAGGGCGCCGCGCTGTTCGGCGTGGCCGGCAACCTGCTGAGCACCGTGCTGCTCGCCCGGCTGCTGCACTCCGCGGGCTGGACCCCGACCTTCGTCGGCACGGCGCTGGGCGGCGCGCTCGTCCTCGTCCTGGTGCTGGTCTTCATGAAGGACCACCCCGAGGGCTTCGAGCCGGCGCCCGCAGAGCACCCCGGGCGAGGGTACGTGAAGCGGCAGATCGCCGCCGCCTGGCGGGAGCCGGGCACCCGGCTGGGGATGTGGACGCACTTCACCACCCAGTTCTCCGGGATGGTCTTCCTGCTGCTGTGGGGCCTGCCGTACCTGGTCGAGGACCAGGGGCTGACCCGGGAGGCGGCCGGCACCCTGCTGACGGTGGTCGTCATCGCCAACATGGTCTTCGGGATGCTCTTCGGGCAGATCATCGGCCGCCACCACGGTGCCCGGATGCCGCTCGCCCTGGGCGTCGTCGGCGCCACCGCCGCGATGTGGGCCGTGGTCCTGGTCTGGCCCGCGGACCACGCCCCCCTGTGGCTGCTGGTGCTGCTCTGCGTCGTCCTGGGCACCTGCGGCCCGGCGTCGATGATCGGCTTCGACTTCGCCCGCCCGGCGAACCCGCCGGAGCGCTTCGGAACGGCCTCCGGCATCGTCAACATCGGCGGCTTCACCGCCTCGATGGCCGCGCTGCTGGCCATCGGCGTCCTGCTGGACGCCAGTGGCGACAACTACCGGGTGGCCTGGAGCAGCGTCTTCGTCCTCCAGGCCCTGGGCCTGGTCCAGATCCTGCGGCTGCGCGGCCGGGCCGCCCGGCTGGAGCGGCAGCGGATCGCCGTCAGCCGCGTCGAGAGCGTTCACGTCCCCGCCGGGACATGAACGCTCCCCCCGGCGTCACTGCGTGATGGCGATGTTCGCCAGGATCGCGTCGGCCAGCGCCGGATCGCCCTCTACCTTCAGCCGGTCCTCCACCGCGTGCGCGCGCGTGCGGCCGCAGGTCAGCCGTACGAAGGTCTCCCAGTCCAGGGTCAGCGTGACGGCGGGGCCGAGCGAGACGCTGCCGTCGATCGTGCCGCGGCCGTCCGCGTCGACCCGGACGGTGCGCATGAACTCCAGCTCCCCGTGGACGTCGAACACCACGGCGGAACCCGCCGGGGCACCCGCGCGCCCGGCGACCACCTTCGGCAGCTCGGACAGGATGTGGTCCCGGGCCAGGACGGCGGCCGGGGAGTCGAGGTTGCCGGGCTCGGCGAGCGCGCGGCGCAGGTCCTGCTCGTGCACCCACACGTCGAAGACCCGCCACTTCAGCAGTTCCTCGAGGGTCATCTCCTTGCCCATGGGGCCGCGGACGGTGTCCTGCGCGCCACGGGTCTCGTTCCGCAACTGCCGGGACCGGCGGATGATCGTGTAGTCGAGCTCGCCGACGACCTCCGGCGGGGTGTGGTGCCGCCGCTTGTCGACCGGCACCTCCACGTAACGGGCGTGCTCGGTGGTCATGTGCCGCAGATCGCTGGGGAGCGTGTGGATGGGCCGCGGGTCGCCGAGCAGTTCGCACTCGAAGCCGATCACGTGCGACACGACGTCGCGCACGGACCAGTACGGGCACTCGGTGGGCCGGTTCCAGGCGCCCGCAGGAACGGGCCGGACCAACTCGGCTATGGATTCTATGGAGTGGGTCCAGGCGTCGATGTACGGCTGGATCTGGCTGTGGACGGTGCCGGTCACGGGACCCCTCGACGGTCGGAGCGCGGTCGTGGTGTGCGCCTTAAATTACGCTGCGCAGTGACACCACGGGAGTGCTTTCGTGTGACGATCGTAGGCCCGTCAAGACCTGCCGAATCCATGGGCGGTGGTACTGTGCGCGTTTCCCTGCTCCAGATCGACGTCGACCCCGGCGAACCGGTGCACGCCCGGCGCGAACGGGTCGCGGCGCTCGTCCGCGAACAAGCCGGGTCGGACCTGGTCGTTCTGCCCGAACTGTGGCCGGTCGGGGCCTTCGCGGCCGATCTTTTCCAGCCAGAGGCCGAACCGCTCCAGGGCCCCACCGCGGAGGTCATGAGCGCCGCCGCGCTCGACGCGGGCGTCTGGCTGCACGCGGGGTCGATCGTCGAGCGGGCCCCGGACGGGGCGCTCTACAACACCTCGCTCCTCTTCTCCCCCGACGGCGAACTGCGCGAGACCTACCGCAAGATCCACCGCTTCGGCTTCGACAAGGGCGAGGCCGTGATCATGAGCGGCGGCGACCGCGTCGTCACCGCCGACGTCCAGGGCGTCCCGGTCGGCCTCGCCACCTGCTACGACCTGCGCTTCCCCGAGCAGTTCCGGCTGCTGGTCGACGCGGGCGCCACCGTCATGGTCATCCCGGCCGGCTGGCCCGAGCGGCGCCGAGAGCACTGGACGCTGCTGGCGCGGGCCCGCGCCGTCGAGGCGCAGGCCTATGTCGTGGCCTGTGGCACCGCGGGCAGCCACGCCGGGGTGGAGCTGGCCGGGCACAGCGTCGTCGTCGACCCCTGGGGCGCGGTCCTCGCCGAGGCGGGCCCCGGGGAGGAGGTCCTGACCGCCGAGCTCGACCCCGGCTTCGTCGCGAGGACCCGCGCGGAATTCCCGGTGCTGCGCGACCGCGTTCTGGGCCTGCCTGTGCCGGATTCGACTGGTTGAGACGGTATGGCCCCATCAGGGACCATCGGCCCCGGAGGTGGGGGCGGAGTGCTCTGCGCCTGCGGGGGCCGGCCCGGCAAGGTTGTGCCTATGGAATTCGAGGGGCGCGCTGCGCTGGCGCTACTGGAAAGGGTTCGGTACGGGCGGCTGGCGCTGACGCGGGGGGCCCTGCCGTACATCGCCGTGGCACGGCACGTCGTCGCGGACGGCTCCGTGCTGATCCGCACCGAGCGCTCATGGGGCGTGGAGGGCACGGTCGTCGCCTACCAGGCGGACGACCTCGACGCGGGCTGGGCGGTGCAGTTCCTCGGGACGGCGCGGGCCTTCGAACCCTCGGAGGCGCAGCGGGCGCTCTTCGGCACAGATCGCCAAAACGATACAAGCCAAGGCCCGGGCCATGTGTACGTACGGCTCGACCCGCGAGTCCACCACCGGAATGATCTAGCATCTGCCTGGTGATCGGGAGTTCGGCGACGGCGCCGCCCTCCGCCGGGACACTGGACATCCTGCTGCGCCGATACGCGGACGCCGGCGACCCGATGTCCTGCGAACCCGTTGCCCAGGGCTTACTGAACCGGGGATTCCGGCTGGCCACCACGCGAGGCCGCTACTTCCTCAAGCTGTACGTCGACAGCGCCACGGCCGACTCCACCGTCATCGCCCGCCAGCACCGGGCGACCCAGCGCCTGGACGAGGTGGGCCTGCCGGTCGCGCCGCCGCTGCCCGACACCGACGGCCGCACCGTCGCCGTGCTCGGCGGCCGCTGCTACGCCCTCTACCCCTGGGTGGACGGGCGGCACCGCGACGGCGGCGAACTGACCACCGCCGACTCCCGCCGCCTCGGCGCGCTGCTCGGTCTCGTCCACACCACGCTGGCCCGGGTGCAGCCCGCCCCCGAGCCGGGCCGGCACGCCAGCGCCGACCCGGAACTGACGTACGCGCTGATCGCCGCGCTGCTGCGGCGGGTGCGCGCCCGCGCTCCCCGCGAGACCTTCGACGAACTGGCCGAGCACCGGCTGCTGGAGCGGCGGACCCTGCTGGAACGTCACGCCCACCGCCGCCCGCCGGACGCCGCCGAGCCCGTATCCGGCTGGGTGCACGGCGACTTCCACCCGCTCAACCTGCTCTACCGCGAGGACGAACCGGTCGCCATCGTCGACTGGGACCGGCTCGGCGTCCAGCCGCGCGCCGAGGAGGCGGTACGGGCCGCCGTGATCTTCTTCGTGCGGCCCGGCGGCACCCTCGACCTGGAGAAGATCCGCGCGTACGCCAGGGCCTACCGCGCCGCCGCCTCCCTGCCCGAGGACGAACTGGCCGCGGCCGTGCACCGGGTGTGGTGGGAGCGGCTCAACGACTTCTGGATGCTGCGCTGGCGCTACGTCCTCGACGACCGGAGAACCGATCCGCTCTTCCCGGCCTCGTCCGCCCTGGTCGTGTGGTGGACCGCGGCGTACGAGGCCGTGCTGGACGCCTTCACGGCCTGACCCGGTGCCGGGCCCGGCCGTGTCCGGCGTCCTCGCGCCGGTCAGCCGCCGACGGCGCCGCCGTCCGCGCCCTCGGTGCCGGCGCTGCCGCCCGAGGCCTCCCCCGTGGCGCCCCCGGTGCCGCCGGTCGCGGACGCGGACGGCGTCGGCGTGGGCGGCGCGGAGGTGGCCGGGGTGCTCGGCTCCTCGCTCGGCGGCGCGGAGGTCGTGGGCGCCTGCGTGGTCGGCTGCGTGTACGACGGGGTCGAGCTGTACGACGGCTTCTCCGTGACGCCGCCCGTGCTGTTCTGCGTACCGCCCGTGGAGTTGTCCTGGGTCGGCTCCGACGTCGGCCGCTCGGGCTGCGACTGAGTCGGCGTCACCTTTTCGGCCGGGGGCGTCTTGTCGCCCGTGTGGGAGACGGCGAAGTAGATGCCGAGCGCGACCGCGAGCACCGCCGCGACCACGAACAGCGCCGGCTTGACCCAGCGGTTGCCGCCGCCGGGGGGCCGTCCGCCGTCATAGCCGTCGTAGCCGCGGTCACCGCCGTCACCGCCCGGCGGGCCGAGCAGCAGCGGAGGCTGCAGCTCGGCGGTGGTGTGCGGAGGGCGCTGCTGCCCGTACGGGGACGTGACGGCCATGGGCGCGGTCGGCGCGGCGCTGGCGGCGGGCACGAAGCCGGTGTTCCAGGTGCCGGTGCGGCCGCCGCGCTCGTTGAGCATGTTCAGCGCGTACTGGACGACGCCGCGCATCTCCTCGGCGGTCTGGAAGCGGTCGTCCGGGTGCTTGGCCAGCGCGTGCAGCACCAGCCCGTCCAGCTCCGGCGGCACCCGGTCGCTGGTCTCGGAGGGCGGGCGCGGCTCGTCCTGGACGTGCTGGTAGACCACCGACAGCGGGGTCTCGCCGGTGAACGGCGGACGCAGCGCAAGGAGTTCGTAGAGCAGGCAGCCCGTCGCGTACAGGTCGGAGCGGGTGTCGACCGTCTTGCCGAGCGCCTGCTCCGGCGACAGGTACTGCGGAGTGCCCATGACCATGCCGGTCTGCGTCATGGTGGTCGACGCGCCGTGCAGCGCCCGCGCGATGCCGAAGTCCATCACCTTCACCGCGCCGGTGTTGGTGATGATGACGTTCGCGGGCTTGATGTCCCGGTGGACGATGCCGTGCGCATGGCTGTACGCCAGCGCCTCCAGCACGCCCGAGACGATGATGAGCGCCTGGTCGACCGGCGGCGGCTCGTCGGAACCCAGCAGCAGGTCACGGATCGTGCGGCCCTCGACGAGCTCCATCACGATGTACGGCACCGTGCCGCCCGGCGTGATGTCCTCGCCCGAGTCGTACACCGCCACCACCGCATGGTGGTTGAGCCCGGCGACCGACTGCGCCTCGCGCGTGAACCGGGCCTTGGAGACCGGGTCCTCGGCCAGGTCGGAACGGAGCAGCTTCACGGCCACCGTCCGCCCCAGGCGCACGTCCTCGGCCGCGAACACCTCGGCCATACCGCCCCGGCCGAGACGCCGGGTCAGCCGGTAACGGCCGTCGCCGACCAGGCCTCCGGCACCCCACTGCTCGGGCGAGTCGGGCACGCCCCGGCCGTCGGCAGAGGGCTCGTCAGGGCCCCCGGCGGCTGTCGTCTGTGCCATCAGTCCTCGCCGTCGATCGTCGCCGTACAGGGTCCTCCAGCGCACCACGCTACCGCGTTCCGCGGTGGACGTGCCCCTGTGCCACCTGTGAAGGGATTCATACGCATCCGGTGACGAACAGGTCAACGAACTTGACCTGTCCAGGTCGTCGGGCAGACTGGGCGGTCAGGATCGGGAGAAGTGTCTGGTGCGTACGCGGGGTGCGCTCAGGGGGAACGCCAAGGGGACGGGTACGGATGAGCGGGGACGGCACGCGGGGCACTCATTCGGGGCGCTCGGTCGGTGGCGGCCGCTATGTGCTGCGCGACCTGCTGGGGCAGGGCGGCATGGCCGCCGTGCACCTGGCTCATGACACAGTGCTGGACCGGTCGGTGGCCGTCAAGACGCTGCACACGGACCTCGGCCGGGAACAGTCCTTCCGCGAGCGGTTCCGGCGTGAGGCGCAGGCGGTCGCCAAGCTCAACCACACCAACATCGTCTCGGTCTTCGACTCCGGCGAGGACACCGTCGACGGCACGCTCGTGCCGTACATCGTCATGGAGTACGTCGAGGGCAAGCCGCTGCGCACGATCCTCGACGAGGACATCGCGCAGCTCGGCGCGATGCCCACCGAGAAGGCGCTGAAGATCACCGCGGACGTGCTGGCGGCGCTCTCCGAGAGCCACAGCATGGGCCTGGTGCACCGGGACATCAAGCCCGGCAACGTGATGCTGACCAAGCGCGGCGTGGTGAAGGTGATGGACTTCGGCATCGCCCGCGCGATGCAGTCCGGCGTCTCGTCGATGACCCAGACCGGCATGGTGGTCGGCACCCCGCAGTACCTGTCGCCGGAGCAGGCGCTGGGGCGGGGCGTGGACGAGCGCTCCGACCTGTACTCGGTGGGCTGCCTGCTCTTCGAGCTGCTCACCGGGCGGCTGCCGTTCGACGGCGACTCCCCGCTGGCCATCGCGTACCAGCACGTCCAGGAGGTCCCGCCGGCCCCGTCCGAGCTCAACGGCTCGGTGCCGCCGGGCATCGACGCCCTGGTCGCCCGCGCCCTGAGGAAGAACCCGGCCGAGCGCTTCCCCACCGCCGACGCGATGCGCGACGAGGCGGACCGGGTCGCCGCCCCGGTGCGCGGCGCGGGCACCACCCCGCTGATCATCGGCGAGGGGCCGCGGGCCCGCGGCCGCGGTGAGGCGGTCTCCTCCGCGGTCTTCCCGCCGGTGCAGGGGGATGTGCGCACCCCGCCGCCGAACGTGCAGACGCCGTACCGGGCCCCGGCCCCGCATCTGCCGCAGACACCCCCGCCGTCCTACCCGCAGCCACAGCCGCAGCAGCAGCCCCGCTGGGGCACCGGCGGCCAGGGCGGGCCCGCGCACACCCCGCCGCCCGGTCCCGGCCCGGCCTACGGGTATCCGCAGAACGCCCCGCGCGTGCCGCACCAAGCGCACCAGCCCCACCAACCCCATCCGCAGGCCGTGCAGCAGCACGCCGCCCCGCCGTACACGATGCGTCCCGGCACCCCGGCCGGCGGCGGACGCAGGGGCGGCGGCGCCTCGACGGCGGTCGTCGCCATCGGCGCCACGGTCGCCGTGATCGCGGTGGTCGTGGTCGGCGTCATCCTGTGGCTGGGCAAACCGGGCGGCGACGGAGACACCGGCGGCACGCCCACCTACGACCCCCGGGCCGGCGCTCCGGCCACCGACCGCGGCGAGACGTCCTCGTCGCCGGGGGGCGCCGACGAACCCGCGCCGGGCGTCAGCCAGGCCGACCGGACCCGCACGATCGACGCCGCTCGCTGCACCGAGGCCAGCAAGAGCTATCTGAACGACGACCCTGACGCGGTGATCATGCCGGACTTCTTCACCAAGTACGTCGACTCGGTGAAGTCCTGCATGGACGAGGCCGGCTGGCGCTACGACATCAAGTACCGCAACGAGCAGATCTACGGGAAGGGCGCGGTCGTCGACCAGAGGCCCAAGAGCTACTCCGCCCTGAAGCCGGAGAAGGACAAGATCACCATCTGGGTGTCCACCGGCGAGGGCGGCTGACGGACCCGCTCGACCGCCCCGTGAGTACGAGGGCGCGAACGAGGCGTCCGGCGCCGCGAACCACGGACGGCCGGCGACCGTAACGTCACCCGCCGTCCGTGCGTCTGTACCTACGCGTACGTACCGTCCCGCCGCCGACCGCTCACAGATACGGGCCGGTGCGCGCGCTGCCGGGGACGTGCCCGTCCTCGTCGCCCTCGTGGCCCACCCCGGGCGGCAGGGCGCGGCGCATCTGCTCCAGCTGGGCGCGGGCGGCCATCTGCTGGGCGAACAGAGCGGTCTGGATGCCGTGGAACAGGCCCTCCAGCCAGCCCACCAGCTGCGCCTGGGCGATCCGCAGCTCGGCTTCGCTCGGCACGCCGTCCTCGGCGAAGGGCAGCGAGAGCCGCTCCAGCTCCTCGACGAGCTCGGGAGCGAGTCCCGCCTCCAGCTCCTTCACGGAGCTGTGGTGGATCTCCTTCAACCGGACGCGGCTCGCCTCGTCCAGCGGCGCCGCCTTGACCTCTTCCAGGAGCTGCTTGATCATGCTGCCGATCCGCATGACCTTCGCGGGCTGTTCGACCATCTCCGTCACAGGGACCTCGCGCTGCTCGTCGCCTTCTCCGGCGCGGCCGGCGTGTCCGCCGCCGCCGAGGGCCATCCCGTCCGGGCCGACGACCAGGACCTGCGGGCTCTCCTGCGACCGTTCGTTCATCGGCATCTCCATGCCGCCATTGTCGCGCACCGGCGCCTCTCCGGGATTTGTGCCCCCCGTTGGCCCCCGCTACCCCTCCGGGCCACGGTCGTTCGCGGGAGGTACGGCGCGGAAGCCGGCCAGCCGGTCCGCGCAGAGGTCGAGCCAGCGGGCCTCCGCCTCGGCCGCGAGGATCAGCCGGTCCAGGACGAGCAGCCGCGCCACGTCCTCCGCGGTGGCCGGGCCGCTTTCCTGGGCCCGGTCCCTGAGCCGGGTCCACTCCCGCACGGCGGAGACGGTGTGCTCCCGCTGCGCCTCGATGACGGCGTCCGGGTCGGCGCCAGGCGAGCAGGCCGCCATCGCCAGCTTGATGGCCGGCTCGTCGCGGGGCGGGCTCGTCCGGTCGACGGGGCGGCCCAGCCACGCGCGTAACTCGGCGCGGCCCGCGCCGGTGATGGCGTACAGGGAGTGTCCCGCCCCGTCCTCGCCCGCCGGGACCACCAGGCCGTCCCGCTCCAGCCGGCCCAGCGTCGTGTAGACCTGGCCGACATTGAGCGGCCAGGTCGACCCGGTGCGCGACTCGAACTCCGTACGGAGCTGGTAGCCGTAGCGGGGACCCCCCTCCAGGAGGGCGAGCAAGCCGTGTCGAATGGACATGCCGCGAACGTATACCGAGTATGCAGGGGTGGGGCAAGGCTCAACGGCCGCGGCGCAGTCGCAGGGCGAGAAATCCGAGACCCAGGCCGATCAGCACCAGTCCGGCCCCGAGCGGCAGCACCTGCAGCACCCGCCCCGTGGGTGCCTGGACGGCGGCCGGACCCTGGTCCTGGCCCTGCGGCTCCTCGATGTGGACGGGTACCGGCGCGGAGGGCACCGGGTCGGTCTCACCCGGGTTGCTCGGCTCCTCCGCCCGCCCGGGATGCCTGCGCCCCTCGCCCGGTCCGCTCCCGGCCAGCCCCGTGGAGGCCGCCGCGGGCGGCGCGGGCGGCCTGGCCGCGCCGGTGACCGAGAGGGCGACCCCGGCCACCGTCGCCGCCACGACCGCCTTGCGCCACTCCATGCTCCCAGCGTCACACGGAGCGTCACGGGCGGCCAGTCGTGCCCGCCCGGACCGCGCGCGGGCGGCTCACACCGTGAGCAGCACCTTCCCGACGTGCGTGCTGGCCTCGACCACCCGGTGCGCCTCGGCCGCGTCGCGCATCGGGAACGTACGGTCCACCACCGGGCGCACCGCCCCGGACTCGAACAACGGCCAGACGTGCTCCCGCACCGCCGCCACGATGGCCGCCTTCTCCTCCAGCGGCCGCCCCCGCAGCGACGTCGCCGTGATCGCGGCCCGCTTGCCCAGCAGCTTGCCGAGGTCGAGCTCGCCCTTGACGCCGCCCTGGAGACCGATGACGGCCAGCCGGCCGTTCATCGCCAGGGCGTCGACGTTCCGGCCCAGATACTTCGCGCCCATGATGTCGAGGATGACGTCGGCGCCGCCGAACGCCTCCCGCACCTCGGCGGTGAAGTCCTGCTCCCGGTAGTTGATCGCGAGGTCCGCGCCCAGCTCGCGGCAGGCGGCGAGCTTGTCCTCGCTGCCCGCGGTGACCGCGACCTTGGCCCCGACCGCCTTGGCCAGCTGGATCGCCATCGTGCCGATGCCACTGGAACCGCCGTGGACCAGCAGCGTCTCGCCGGGGTGCAGATGGGCGACCATGAAGACGTTGGACCAGACGGTGCAGACCACCTCCGGCAGGGCGGCGGCCTCGACGGGCCCCACGCCCTTGGGCACCGGCAGCAGCTGCCCGGCGGGGACGGCGACCTTCTCGGCGTAGCCGCCGCCCGCGAGCAGCGCGCAGACCTCGTCGCCCTCGGTCCAACCGCTGACCCCCGGGCCGATCGCGGCGATCCGGCCCGAGCACTCCAGGCCCGGATAGGGGGACGCGCCCGGGGGCGGGTCGTAGAAGCCCTGCCGCTGCAGCAGGTCGGCACGGTTGACGGCGGTGGCGGCGACCTCGACCAGCACCTCGCCCTCGGCGGGTACGGGATCGGGGACCTCGGCCCAGACGAGCGCGTCGGGGCCGCCGGGTTCGGGGATGGTGATCGCATGCATGGGGCCGACGCTACCCCTGCGGGACGTGCGAAGGGCCTTCCTGACTCGTCCTGTGGATGACGATGAGCCGATCGGTCAACTGGAGGGGGCCGGCCTCCGGGTTGTCGTGGTCGAGCAGGCGGTGACCGCGCTTGACGACCACCACCAGGTCGCCGACCTCGCGCGGGGACAGCCCCGCCTCCGCCTTGTTGACGGGGCGTTCGATGAGGTCGAGGCCGCTGCCGTAGCTGATCAGCTCCTCCATCACCGCGCCGGCGCTGGGGCTGAGCATCGACATCCCGAGCAGCCGCCCCGCCGCGCCGGAGCTGGTGACGACGGCGTTCGCGCCGGACTGGCGCAGCAGGGGCGCGTTCTCCTCCTCGCGCACCGAGGCGACGATCATGATCCGCTTGCTGAGCTGGCGGGCCGTGAGGGCCACCAGGACGGCGGTGTCGTCCCGCTGCGCGGCGATGATCAGCTCCTTGGCCCGCTGGATCTCGGCGCGCAGCAGCACGTCGTTGCGGGTCGCGTCGCCGATGACGCCGGTGAAGCCCGCGGCGACCGCGGACTCCACCGCCTTGGGATCGGGGTCGACCACCACGATCCGCTGGGCGGGGACGCCGTGGCCGGTCAGCGTCCTGGCCGCGGAGCGGCCCTTGGTGCCGTATCCGATGATGACGGTGTGGTCGCGCACGGTGGACCTCCAGCGCTGCTGCCGGTACTGCTCGCGGGTGCGCTCGGTGAGCACTTCGAGGGTGGTGCCGACCAGGATGATCAGGAAGAGCACGCGCAGCGGCGTCACCAGGAGCACATTGGTCAGCCGGGCGCTCGCGCTGTACGGGACGATGTCGCCGTAGCCGGTGGTGGAAAGGGTGACGGTGGCGTAGTAGACGCAGTCCAGGAGCGTCATCGGGCCGCCGGCGTTGTCGTGGTAGCCGCCCCGGTCCGCGTACACGATCAGCACGGTCGCCGCCAGGACGAACAGCGCCAGCACGAGTCGCCGGGCCACCTGGTGCATGGGGGCGAGGGCCCTCTTGCGGGGCAGATGGACGAAATCGCCCGTCGCCTGGCCGGTGTCGCGGCGCAGGTCTTTCACAGCCGCCCCCAGCCCGTCTCCAGGACGGCCGTGCGGTCGCCCTTGACGGCTCCGCCGGGCGGGACGACGGCCATGCCGTCGGCCGCGGCGATGCCGCGCAGCATGGCGGGACCGCTGAAGTGCAGGGGCACCGCCTGCGACTCCTCGTCGAGGATCACCGGCACGAGCCGGGTGTCGATGGGGTGGCCGGGCACGTCACCGGTGAGCCGCGCCTCGCACGGCACCGGGGCCGGCCGGCCCGCGAGGGCCCGCAGCAGGGGGACGACGAGGGTCAGCACACCGGAGACCGCCGCCAGCGGGTTCCCCGGCAGACCCACCAGATGCCCGCCGTCGCCGGGGATCTCCGCCAGGAGCATGGGGTGGCCGGGGCGGACCTCGACACCGTCGACCAGCAGCCGGGCGCCCAGGCGGGCCAGCACGGGGTGGACGAAGTCCACGGGGCCGCCCGCGGTCCCGCCGGTGGTGACGACGAGATCGGCGGTGGACGCGGTGATGGCGTCCTCCAGCAGACCGGCGTCGTCCTTCAGCCGCCGCGCGGAGACCGCGCCGGCGCCGAGCGCGGTGAGCCAGCCGGGCAGCAGCGGGCCGAGCGCGTCCCGCACCCGGCCGCCGCCCGGCGCGCCCGCGTCCAGCAACTCGTCCCCCAGGACGAGGATCTCGACCGTGGGCCGCGCGGTGACGGCCAGTTCGTCATAGCCGGCCGCCGCTGCCAGGCCGAGCACGGCGGGAGTGACCAGGACGCCGGTGGCCAGCAACTCGTCGCCGCCGCGGCACTCCTGGCCGCGTGGCCGGACGTCCTGCCCGGGCTCCGGGCCGCCCCGCGTCGCGTGCAGCAGCCCGTCGCCGGTGATCCGCCCGTGCTCACGGCGCAGCACCGCCGTCGTGCCGGGCGGCAGGGCCGCCCCGGTGGCGATGCCGGTCGCGTGCCCGTCGAGCAGCGGGGCCGCGGGACGGTGCCCGGCCAGGACACTGCCCGCCGGCCGCCACGGGCCGGGGCCGGCCACAGCCCAGCCGTCCATGGCGGAGGTGTCGAAGGAGGGCAGGTCGGTGAGCGCGGTCAGCGGCTCGGCCAGCGCGTGCCCCAGCGCCTCGCCGAGCGGTACGGCCAGCCGCCCCAGCGGCCCCGCGGCGGAGCCGGCGATCCGCCGCGCCTGCGGCCACGGCAGGTCGTGGTGCCCGCCGTGGGGAGGCGGGTGGGGCGAGCGGGCAGCGTCGCCGGGAGACGGCGGAGCGGGGTGGTGCCCGGCGGCCGTCCTGTGCGGCCCGTGCGGTTCGCGCCGTTCACGGGAGCCGTGCGGCCCGTGCGGTTCGTCGGGGGCCCGCCCGTTGGCCAGGGCGAGCGCCGCGTCCAACTCGTCGTCGGCCACGTCCCCCGCACCGGTGTCCCGGCCACCGCCGGCCGCACCCGGCACGCTCATACGCCCGGGTCCCCGCTCTCCGCTTCCTTCGCCCACCGCTCGGCCAGCGCGGAGGCGCGCCTGACGGCCTCCGCGACGGCCTGCTCGCCCCCGCCGGCCTTGGCCGCCGCGTATCCCACCAGGAAGGTGGTCAGCGGCGCGGCGGGGCGGTCGACGCCATGGGCGGCGTCGCGCGCGAGGTCGAGGAGCAGACGGATGTCGACGTCGAGTTCGACGCCGAGTTCGGCCTTGGCGGCGGCAATCCATTCATCCAGCACGCCCCCATGCTCCCTGATACGGGCACGGGCTGTGGAGAGGTCGTCCCAGGTGTCGCAGTCGAAGGAGGCCTGCCCGGTCGGGTCGGGCAGGCGCCGCAGGGCCAGTTCACCGGTGAGCAGACGCAACGGCAGCCCGGTGAGGGTCCCGTGCTCGGCGGCGATCAGCGCGAGGTGCTGGCGCAGCGCCTCCGTGCGGTAGGCGGCCGCCAGCGTCTGGTCGCGGCCGCCGGGGTCGGTGAGCACGACGCCGTCGCCGCCCTCGTCCTCGCCGAGCGCCGCGAGGAGCGCGCCCACCGTCTTCCGGGAGAGGAAGGGCAGGTCTGCGGCGAGCACCAGCACGGTCTCCGCCGTGACCTGGCGCAGTCCGGCGGAGAGCGCGGGCAGCGGGCCGCCGCCCGGCGGGTCCTCACGGGCCCATACCACCGGGCGGGCGGTCGGGCGGCGCGGGCCGACGACCACCGTGGTGGCCGCGCCCGCGCACGCGTCCAGGACGCGCTCGATCAGCGCCCGCCCGGCGACCGGCAGGCCGGGCTTGTCGGCCCCGCCGAGGCGCTTCGCGGCGCCGCCGGCGAGGACGACGGCGTCGAAGTCCCGCTCGTACGGCGAACGCGGCGATGGGTGGTCACGCGGCTCACGCGGCTCCGGAGTCATGCCCGGAGTATCGCCCACCGTGACGCGTTCACACCGCGCGCAGCAGCACCGCCGGTTGTTCCACGCAGTCGGCGACGAAGCGGAGGAAACCGCCCGCGGTGCCGCCGTCGCACACCCGGTGGTCGAAGGTGAACGACAGCTGGACCACCTGGCGCACCGCCAGTTCGCCCTGGTGCACCCATGGTTTGGGTGTGATCCGGCCGACGCCGAGCATCGCGGCCTCGGGGTGGTTGATGATCGGTGTGGAGCCGTCGACACCGAACACGCCGTAGTTGTTGAGCGTGAAGGTCCCGCCGGTCAGCTGAGCCGGGGTCAGGCCACCGGAGCGGGCCGCCTCGGTGAGCCGGCCGATCTCCGCCGACAGCTCCTGCGTGGTGCGCCGGTGGGCGTCCCGGACGACCGGCACGACGAGACCACGGTCGGTCTGCGCCGCGAAGCCGATGTGCACCTCCGGCAGCACGACGATCTCGCCGCGCTCGGTGTCCACGGTGGAGTTGAGCTCCGGATACCGGGCGAGGGCCGCCGTGCAGATTCGCGCGAACAGCGCGAGGACCGAGACCTTGGGACCTCCCGAGGCGTTCATCGCCGCGCGTGCGGCGAGCAGCTCCGTCGCGTCGGCGTCCACCCAGCAGGTGGCGTCGGGGATCTCCCGCCGGCTGCGGCCGAGCTTCTCGGCCACGGCGCCGCGGATGCCGCGCAGCGGGATGCGCGTGGCCTCGGCGGACGGAGCGGCGGACGCCGCGGGGGCGGCGGCCGTGACCGGCGCCGCGGACGCGGACGTGATGGCCCGCTCGACGTCGGACCGCAGGATCAGCCCGTCGGGGCCGGACCCGGTCAGCGCGCGCAGGTCGAGCCCGTGCTCACGGGCCCTGCGCCGCACCAGCGGGGAGATGACGGCGACGGGACCCTCGTCGTGACGGGCCGGGGCCGCGACGGCGACCGCCGCCGGTACGGGAGCCGGGGCGGGCGCGGCAGCCGGTGCCGGTGCCGCTACCGGGCGCACCCTGCGGCGGCGGGCCGCGGGGGCGCTGGTGCCGTAGCCGACCAGCACATTGCCGGAACCGGAGTCACCGTCGGCGGAGGCGGCGGGAGCGGGGGAAGCAGGGGCGGCGTGCCCGTCGGGGGAGCCGACGGCGACCGTCAGCAGCGGCCGCCCGACGTCGAGGGTCTCGCCCTCCTCGCCGAAGCGCGCGGTGACCACCCCGCCGTAGGGGCAGGGCACCTCGACGACGGCCTTGGCCGTCTCGACCTCGACGACCGGCTGGTCGATGGCGACGACCTCGCCGACCTGCACCAGCCACCGCACGATCTCGGCCTCGGTCAGTCCCTCACCCAGGTCGGGAAGGGCGAACTCACGGACGACGGCCATCACGCCTCCTCCCACTGCAGCCGCCCGACCGCGTCGAGGATGCGGTCGACGCCGGGCAGGTGGTGCCGCTCCAGCATCGGCGGCGGATAGGGGATGTCGAAGCCGGCGACCCGCAGGACCGGGGCCTCCAGGTGGTGGAAGCAGCGCTCGGTGACGCGTGCGGCGATCTCGGCGCCCACGCCGCCGAAACCCGAGGACTCGTGGACGACGACCGCGCGGCCGGTGCGGCGCACCGAAGCGGCGACCGTCTCGTCGTCGAAGGGCACCAGGCTGCGCAGGTCGACGACCTCCAGGTCCCAGCCCTCGTGCACGGCGGCCTCCGCCGCCTCCAGGCAGACCGGGAGCGACGGGCCGTAGGTGATGAGGGTGGCGGAGCGGCCGCTGCGGCGGACGACGGCCCGCCCGATGGGAGCCACCTCCTCCGGCTCGTCCGCCGACCAGTCGGCCTTGGACCAGTACAGCCGCTTGGGCTCGAGGAAGATCACCGGGTCGTCGGAGGCGATCGAGGCCCTCAGCAGCCCGTAGGCGTCCGCGACCGTGGCCGGCGTGACGACGTGCAGACCGGGGGTGTGGGTGTAGTACGCCTCGGAGGCGTCGCTGTGGTGCTCGACACCCCCGATGCCGCCGCCGTAGGGCACGCGGATGGTGATGGGCAGCGGCATCGTGCCGCGCGTGCGGTTGCGCATCTTGGCGACATGGCTGACGAGCTGCTCGAACGCCGGGTAGGCGAAGGCGTCGAACTGCATCTCGACCACGGGACGCATGCCGTACATCGCCATGCCCACGGCCGTGCCCAGGATGCCGGCCTCGGCGAGCGGGGTGTCGGTGCAGCGGCTGTCGCCGAACTCCTTGGCGAGGCCGTCGGTGATCCGGAAGACGCCGCCGAGGGTGCCGATGTCCTCGCCGAAGAGGTGGACCGAAGGGTCGTCCGCGAGGGAGTCGCGCAGCGCGCGGTTGAGCGCCTGGGCCATGGTGGCCGGCTTGCGCCCGGCGGCCACGGGGGTCGCGGTGGTGGCGGTGCTCATGACTGTGCCTCGGCCTCCAGCTCGGCCCTCAGCATCGCGGCCTGCTCACGCAGCTGCGGGGTGGGCTCGGCGTAGACGTGTGCGAACAGATCCATCGGATCCAGGACCGGGTCCTCGTTCATCCGCTCGCGCAGTGCGGCGGCCATGCGCTCCGCCTCCTCCTCGGTATCGCTGACCAGCGACTCGTCGAGCAGGTCGCGGGCGCGCAGGGCGCGCTCCAGCACGGCGATCGGGTCGTGCTCGCGCCAGGCCTCGACCTCGGACGCGTCCCTGTAGCGGGTGGCGTCGTCGGCGTTGGTGTGGGCGTCCATGCGGTAGGTGAGGGCTTCCACCAGCGTCGGGCCGCCGCCCTCGCGGGCGCGGGCCACGGCCTCGGTGAGCACGGCGTGGACGGCCGCGATGTCGTTGCCGTCGACGAGCCGCCCGGGCATCCCGTAGCCGACGGCCTTGTGGGCCAGCGACGGGGCGGCGGTCTGCTTGGCGAGCGGCACCGAGATGGCGAAGCCGTTGTTCTGCACGAGGAAGACGACGGGGGAGCGCCACACGGCGGCGAAGTTCAGCGCCTCGTGGAAGTCGCCCTCGCTGGTGCCGCCGTCGCCGACCATGGCGAGCGCGACGACGTCGTCGCCCTTGAGCCTGGCGGCGTGCGCGAGGCCGACGGCGTGCGGCAGCTGGGTGGCCAGCGGCGTGCTGAGCGGGGCGACACGGTGCTCGCGCGGGTCGTAGCCGGTGTGCCAGTCGCCGCGCAGCAGCGTCAGCGCCTGCACGGGGTCGACGCCGCGGGCGACCGCGGCAAGGGTGTCGCGATAGCTGGGGAACAGCCAGTCCTGCGGCTCCAGGGCGAGCGCGGCGGCGATCTCGCACGCCTCCTGGCCCGTGCTGGAGGGGTAGACGGCGAGCCTGCCCTGCTTGGTCAGCGCGGTGGCCTGCCGGTTGTAGCGGCGGCCGCGCACCAGCTGTCCGTACATCGTGGTCAGCAGCCCGGCGTCGAGTGCGCCTGCCTCGGGGGTGCCGAGCAGTCGGTACGGCTCAGGGTCGGGCAGCAGCGGCGCCGGGTCGGTGCGGGGGTGCCAGACATGCTGGTCCAGGACGGTCATCGCGAGCACCTCCTCGTGGGCGTGTTCGAACGAGGGAGCGGGTATCGCTCCCCTACCGATTGTTCGGTCGCCGGAGGCATTTTGGCTACAGGTGTGTTCCGCCTGTGGACAAACGGTTCTCCACACCCTGAGATGGAGCCAGTACGTCCATGCTAGGGAGGCTCGGGGGCGTGACGGATTCCCAAATTTCTCGGGGCGGCTCCCCGGGACCCCAGGCGGGGGCGCCGGACTCCGGTCCGGCGGCGGTGCGTCCGCTGGACGCGATCGACCGCGCGATCCTGCGGTATCTGCAGGAGGACGGCCGGGCGTCGATACGTTCCGTGGCGGAACGTGTCCATGTGTCCCGCGCCAATGCCTATGCCCGGATCAACCGGCTCATCGAGGACGGGGTCATCCGCGGCTTCACGGCCCGGGTCGACCACGAGCGCGCGGGCCACGGCGCGTCCGCGTACATCACACTGAAGATCGTGCAGAACTCCTGGCGCACCGTGCGCGAGAAGCTGCTGGAGCTGCCGGGAGTGGCGCACATCGCCCTGGTCAGCGGGGACTTCGACGTGCTGCTGCTCGTGCACACCCCCGACAACCGCAGCCTGCGGGAGCTGGTGCTCACCCGCATCCAGGCTGTGCCGGAGGTGCTCAGCAGCCGCACGCTGCTGGTCTTCGAGGAGACCGACCGGGTGCTGACCGACTGACCAGCCGGCCGGCCCGCCGCCGATCGCTCCGCCGGAGGCGCTACCCGGCGTACTTCTTCAGGAAGGACGTCACGGTGGCCCAGTTCGGGTCGTAGGTGAGCATGCCCACCCCGTGCTGGGGTCCGCTGACGATGTCGAGCCTGTTCTCGGCCGCCTTCTTCGTCGCCTTGCTCAGCGCCTTGGTGGACTCGGCGAACTCGGTGTCGCCGGCCGCGGCCATGTAGAGCACGGGCGCGGTCAGCCGGGGCACCGCGGAACTCGCGTCCATGGTCCCGTACGCCTCGGGCGCGGAGAGCGAGACCACGGCGTCGACCGGCGGATCGACCGCCGCCGCACCCTCCAGTACGGCCGTGCCGCCCTTCGACGCGCCCATGAGCAGGACGTGCTTCACGCCCTTGGCGCGCAGGAAGCCCACCCCGCCCACGACCTCGGGCACCTCACTGCCGTTGGAGTCGACGACCAGGACGCGGTAGCCGTCCTTCAGCAGGAGTTCCGCCTGCGGCAGCCACTGGCACAGGTCTCCGTCCGACTGGTGCATCAGCAGGACGGCGGCGTCGCCCTTGCCCGCGAACCAGGCGTCCACGGGGTTGTCGTCGGTGTCGTCGTAGCTGACGGAGCCCGACTTCGCCTGCGCGGCCGTCAGACAGCCGAAGTCCTCCGGCGGCGTGGCGTCGGCGGCCTGACCGCCACCGTCACCCCCGCCGCATGCGGTGAGCAGCAGGACGGCGGCCGGGACGGCGCACAGACGGGCACGGAAGAGGGCTGACATGACCCTGATCGTGAAGCCAGGTCTGGACCAACGTCAAGAGACGCGCAGCCCGTCGAAGGCCAGCCGGACCACGGCGTCCACGACCGCGGCCTCGTCCTGATCCCGGGTACCGGCCGTGTGCGGCTGGTACCACTCGACTATGGAGTTGATCATTCCGAAGAGCAGCCTGGTCGCGAGCCTGGGTTCCACGTCACCGCGCAGATCCCCCTCCGCGACGGCCGACTTCAGCAGGTCGGCGACCCGGTGGTCGAACTCCCTGCGGCGTTCCATGGCCCAGCGCTCGGTCTTGGTGTTCCCGCGCACCCGCAGCAGCAGCGTGACGTACGGCAGTTCCGTCGTCAGCACCTCGGTCGTACGGCGCGTGACGTACTCCAGCCGCTCGACGGCCCGCCCGTTGCGCGCACCGGGCTCCTCCAGGATGCCGAAGAGGCCGTCCAGGGCACGGCCGACCGCGCGCTGCAGGAGTTCCTCCTTGCCCCGCACATGGTGGTAGATGGAGGACTTGGAGATGCCGGCGGCCCGCGACAGGTGCTCCATGGACGTGCCGTCGTACCCGCGCTCGATGAAGACTTCCACGGCCACGGCGAGCAGCGAGTCCGGGGTGTAGGTGTCCCGCTTGGGTGCGGGAGTGTCGCGCTGTGCCATGGCCATGATTAGAGCAGTCCCCCCTCGACCGCCGCGCGGCGGTTCAGCAGACGGGACGGCGCGTAACGTCCGCCGGGGCAGGCCTGGTGCAGGTTGCGCAGCACCTCGCGGACCCACTCAGGGCCCAGTTCGTCGCCCCAGGCGAGGGGACCGCGCGGATAGTTCACGCCCAGCCGCATCGCGGAGTCGATGTCCTCGGGCGAGGCGACCCCGCGGGCGACGGCGTCGGCGGCGAAGTCCACCAGCATGGCGACGGTACGGGCGACGATCATGCCCGGGACGTCCTCGATCACGCTGACCTGCTTGCCCAGCGCCTGGAACAGCCCGATCGCCGCCTGCACGGTCTCCGGGCGCGCGGAGTCGGAGGGCGCGATCGCGACCCGGGTGGCCGCCCGGTAGTCCAGCGCCAAGTCGAACTGCACATAGTCGACTGCCGGGCCCGTGGTGGCCGGGCCGCCGTCCGCCAGGTAGAGCCGGCCGCCGCCGGGCAGCTCGATGTAGCCGTCGTACGGATCGGCGACCTCCCCGTCCAGCACCTCGATCCCCGCCTCGGCGATCAGCTGGGGCAGCACGGCGGCCGGGCCGCGGCCGCCCATGCACACGGTGACCTCGGCGGGCGGCTTCTCCGGCCCCGCGGTGTGGGGGGCCGGGGCGGCGGCGCCCTCGGCGTAGTCGTACCAGCCGTGACCGCTCTTGCGGCCGAGCCGCCCGGACTCCACCAGCCGCCGCTGCGCCAGGGAGGGGGTGAACTTCGGATCCTGGAAGAACGAGTCCCACACCGAGCGGGTGACGGCCTCGTTGACGTCCTGGCCGATCAGGTCGGTGAGCTCGAACGGGCCCATCCGGAAGCCGCCGCTCTCCCGCAGCACCGCGTCGATGGTGGCGGGGTCGGCGACGCGCTCCTCGTGGAGCCGGAAGGCCTCCGCGTAGAAGGGGCGGGCGACCCGGTTGACGATGAAGCCGGGGGTGTCGGCGCAGCGCACGGGCGTCTTGCCCCAGGTGGCGGCCGTGTCGTACGCGGTCCGGGCGGCCGCCTCGTCGGTGGCGGCGCCGGAGACGACCTCGACCAGGGGGAGCAGCGGGGCCGGGTTGAAGAAGTGCAGCCCGACGAAGCGGCCGGGCCGGCGCAGGACGCCGCCGACGGCGGTCACCGACAGGGAGGAGGTGTTGGTGGCCAGCAGGCAGTCCTCGGCGACCACCGACTCCAGGGCGGTGAAGAGCTGCTGCTTGGCGCCCAGGTCCTCCAGGATCGCCTCCACGACGAGCGACACGCCCGCCAGTTCCTCGATCTCCCGGGCCGCCGAGAGCCGGCCGCAGGCCGCGTCCCGCTCGGCGGCGGGCAGCCGGCCCTTCTCCACCAGGCGGTCCAGCCGGTGCGCTATGGCCCGCTCGGCCTGTTCGGCGCGGCCCGGGCCCGCGTCGTAGAGCCGTACGGAATGCCCCGCGACCAGCGCGACCTGGGCGATTCCCTGGCCCATCGTGCCCGCGCCGACAACCGCGATCGTGCTGGATCGGTCAAGAGCGCTCATCGCCGCCACTGCTCCTCGCCAGTTGTCCACAGCTTCGGCCGGCCCCCTTGTCCCGACCGAACATTCGGTTAATCTAGCGGTGAAGCCAGCACCCTGCCCACCCCAATCCAGCTCGACGAGGAGTTGGCCCCATGGCTGCCGATCTCACCGCTGTCCCGTTGATCGAAAAGCATCGCGAGACGCTCGACAAGGCGCTCGAGACGATCCGTACCCGCGAGTACTGGTCTCCGTACCCCGAGCACCCGAAGGCATACGCGGACGGCGAGACCGCCCAGGCCGCGTTCGACGCCCTGCGCGGCACCCGCTTCGACCTGGACCAGCCCGGCACCGACGGCTGGACCGGCGGCGAGGTGTCCCCGTACGGCATCGAGCTGGGCGTGGAGTATCCGCACCCGGACGTCGACGTGCTGCTTCCCGCGATGAAGGCCGCGATGCCCGCCTGGCGCGAGGCCGGTCCCGAGAACCGGGCCCTGGTCTGCCTGGAGATCCTGGCCCGGATCAACGCCCGCACCACGGAGCTGGCCCACACGGTCATGCACACCTCCGGCCAGGCCTTCATGATGGCCTTCCAGGCCGGCGGCCCGCACGCGCAGGACCGCGGCCTCGAGGCCGTCGCGTACGCCTACGCCGAGCAGGTCCGCACCCCGGGCACGGCCGAGTGGGCCAAGCCGCAGGGCAAGCGCGACCCGCTGACCCTTCGCAAGGACTTCACGGCGGTGCCGCGCGGCATCGCGCTCGTGATCGGCTGCAACACCTTCCCCACCTGGAACGGGTATCCGGGCCTCTTCGCCTCCCTGGCGACCGGCAACGCGGTCGTGGTCAAGCCGCACCCCCGCGCCGTGCTGCCGCTGGCGCTGACGGTCGGGATCGCCCGCGAGGTGCTCGCCGAGGCCGGCTTCGACCCGAACCTGGTCTGCCTGGCCGCCGAGCGGCCCGGCGAAGGCCTGGCCAAGACGCTGGCGCTCCGCCCCGAGGTCCGCATCATCGACTACACGGGCTCCACCGCCTTCGGCGACTGGCTGGAGGAGAACGCCCGCCAGGCCCAGGTCTTCACCGAGAAGGCCGGCGTCAACACCGTCGTCATCGACTCCACGGACGACTACAAGGGCCTGCTGTCCAACCTGGCCTTCTCCCTGTCCCTGTACAGCGGCCAGATGTGCACCACCCCGCAGAATCTGCTGATCCCGCGCGACGGCATCGCCACCGACGACGGCCACAAGGGCTTCGACGAGGTGGTGGGCGATCTGTCGGCCGCCGTCGGCGGGCTGCTCGGCGACGACGCCCGGGCCAACGCCCTGCTGGGCGCCCTGGTCAACCCCGATGTGAAGGCCCGCCTGGAGGCCGCCGCCTCCTTGGGCGAGGTCGCGCTCGCCTCCCGCGAGGTCGCGCACCCCGACTTCCCGGACGCCGTGGTCCGCACCCCGGTGATCGTGAAGCTGGACGGCGCCAAGCCTGACGACGAGGCCGCCTACATGTCCGAGTGCTTCGGCCCGGTCGCCTTCGCGGTCGCGATGGACTCCACGAAGGATTCGGTCGACCTGCTGCGCCGCACGGTGCGGGACAAGGGCGCGATGACGGTCGGCGCCTACACCACCTCCGCCGAGGTGGAGCGGCAGATCGAGGAGGTCTGCCTGGAGGAGGCCGCGCAGCTCTCCCTCAACCTGACCGGCGGGGTGTACGTCAACCAGACGGCCGCCTTCTCCGACTTCCACGGCTCGGGCGGCAACCCCGCCGCCAACGCGGCCCTGTGCGACGGGGCCTTCGTCGCGAGCCGTTTCCGGGTCATCGAGGTCCGCCGCCCGGTCTGATCCCGCTCCGCCCCCGTCCTCGCAGCCCCGTCCGGAGCCCTGTCACTCCGGACGGGGCTGCTGTGCGAGGTGCTGTGCGGGCTGCTGCGCGGACACCCGTGCGTAGCGCTGGATCCAGGCGTGCATGGCGATGGCCGCCGCGGCACCCGCGTTGATCGACCGCGTGGAGCCGAACTGCGCGATCGAGCAGACCGCGGAGGCGTGCTTCCAGGCCTCGTCGGTCAGCCCCGGCCCCTCCTGCCCGAAGAGCAGCACACAGCGCCGCGGCAGCTCGGTGGTCTCCAGCGGCACGGCGCCGGGGAGGTTGTCGATCCCGATGATCGGCAGGTCCTCCGCGGCCGCCCAGGCGGCCAGCGCCGCGACGTCCAGATGATGGCGCACATGCTGGTAGCGGTCGGTGACCATGGCGCCGCGCCGGTTCCAGCGCCGCCGCCCCACGATGTGCACCTCCTTGGCCAGGAAGGCGTTGGCGGTGCGCACCACGGAGCCGATGTTGAAGTCGTGCTGCCAGTTCTCGACCGCGACATGGAAGTCGTGCCGCCGGGTGTCCAGGTCGGCGACGATCGCCTCCCGCGTCCAGTAGCGGTACTCGTCCACCACATTGCGGCGGTCGCCCTGCGCGAGCAGCCCGCGGTCGTACCGCGGGTCCTCCGGCCAGGGTCGCGGGTGCGGCCCGACCCCGATCTCGGGGCCGAAGCCGTCGTCGTACTGCAGCGGCTCGGCCGCGTCGTCCTGGCTGGTGCTCACACCACGAGGTTAGAGGGGGCGGGCTCGGTGGCCGGTCCCGGCCCTCGCAGCCCCGCCTCCGCCTCCGCCTCGGCTTCCGCGCCCTCCGGCTCCCGGTCGCCGCCTTCGTCCTGCGCAGGGCCGCCGCCGCGCCGCACGAGGCGCGCCACCCGGTCGCCCACCCAGCGCAGGAAGCCGGTCGGCAGGAAGACCGCGTCTCCGGCGATCATCGCGAGCGAGAAGAACGGCAGTCCGAGGACCACCGCGATCGAGGTGTGCTCGACGATCATGAGCGCGAGCAGCACGTTCTTCACACGGCGATTGAAGAGGGTGAAGGGGAAGGCCACCTGGACGATCACCGTTCCATAGGTGACCGCCATGATCATCAGGCCGCTGGCGGCCATCGCGTGGGAGAGCTCGGGCCACGGGCTGAAGTCGTCCAGGTGCAGCGGGTAGTAGGTCGCGGTGCCGTCCTGCCAGCGTGAGCCCTGGATCTTGTACCAGCCCGCGGTGGAGTAGATCAGGCACACCTCCACGACGATCACCACCATGCCTGCGGCGTGCAGGATGTTGGCGAAGATGTCGAGCACGGTGCGCGGCTCACCCGGGGCGTACCGGCGCACCGCCCACCACACCGCCTGGAGCAGCAGGAAGCCCCACAGGAACGGGGTCCAGCCCAGCCACGGCAGCAGGCCGTCGGTCCAGGTCAGGCCGGTACGGCCGAGCAGCTGCGCCACGGTGAGCACCAGCCCGAGGACGATCCACAGCGCGATCCCGACCGCGTCACCCTCCCGCCCCTTGACCCGGCGACGGGAGTCGAGCGACCAGACCTGTCCGCAGCGTGTGACGACCAGGTAGACCGCCATCAGGTGGATCACGTTGTCGCCGCCGTCACCGACGAACACGCTGCGGTTCTGCAGGGACAGCACGCCGACCATGAACAGCAGCGAGGCGGTGCGGGTGCGCCAGCCGAGCAGCAGCATGGCGCTGGCGACGATCGCGCCCCCGTACACGATCTCGAACCAGGCGCCGCTCCTGCTCCACAGCAGGACGGTGAAGGCGTGGTTGTCGGCGACGAGCCGGTTCGCCAGGTCCCAGCTCCACGCCCCGTCCGGCCCGTAGAGCTCGCGCCGGTGCGGCCACTCGCGCAGCAGGAACAGCAGCCAGGTCAGCGAGATTCCGATGCGTACGACGGCGCTCTGGTACGGGCCGACGACGGTGCCGGTGATCCGGACCAGCCCGCGGGACAGACCCCTCGCGGCGGCTTCGGGCAGCCCCGCGAAGGGCGACGGCACGGGAGCGGGACGGCTCACGGGTTCACGCGCCGGCTCACGCACGGGTCCGGCCGCGGGCTCGGCCACAGGCTCGGCCACGGGCTCGCTCATGGATTCGCTCACGACGCGTCCTCCCGGTGCCCGTCCGCGACGTCGGAGTTCCACCACGGCAGCACCTGGAAGACGGTGCGCGTGTCGATCTTCTCCGGGCTCCACTCCGGCGCGGCGACCGGCGTCGCGCCCGTCCGCACCTGGACGCGGGCGACCTCGCCGCCGTTGAGCCGGGGCCCGAAGCGGTGCTCCACGATGCGCTGCAGGTACTGCCTGCTCAGCTCGCCCCGCATGCCGATCGGCTTGTTGTTCTCGCCGTGGCTGGCGCTGTAGAAGGTCCACGCCCGGCGCAGCTGGTTCTGCTGCGTGTGGCTGGGGGCGATGTTGTGCCGGATGGCGGCCGCGTCCAGGGCCGTGAGGTCGACCCAGCCGGTCACCTCGTTCGTGCCGTCGTCCTTGTGCACGTCGGCGCGCGCCCACACGTGGATGTTCTGCTGGAGCGGATTGGGCGCGAAGAGTTTCCAGTTCTGCTCGAACTCGGGGTAGACGTAGCCGCCGACCAGGTCCCCGTGCTGCTTGGTGGCGGTGTTCTCCGGCGCGACGTGCAGGAAGACCATGAGGAGGTGCACCGCGACGCCGACCACGGCCGTGGCCAGCGCCAGCGCGACCGCCACCCGCGCGGGCGGCGACAGCGCGGCTATCCCGGTCGATCCCCCGGATTCCTCGGGTGGCTCCATGGTCCTTCGCTCCTGTTCCCCGCGTTTCGCTCAGCACGGAACGGTACTCATGCCACACGCGTGCGGTACAGCCGTCCCGGTCATCGCGGGGCGCCGTGCGGCCGGCGGCGACGGGGATGTGGACTTCCCGGCCCGGCCCACCTAACCTGACACACCGTCAGAATCGAGTCGTGCGGGAGGTCGGGCCATGGACTTCGGCTTCAGCGAGGAGCAGACGGCGGCCGTCGAGGCGGCACGGGCGGTGTTCTCCGGCGTGGCGCCCGACGCCGTGCCGAGTCCCGCACTGACCGCCGGCGCGGTCGCGGAGGACTTCGACCGCCCGCTGTGGCGACGGCTGGCCGCCGCCGACCTGCTGGGCCTGGTGCTGGACGAGGCGTACGGCGGCGCCGGCCTCGACACGGTCGCGCTCTGCCTGGTGCTGCGGGAGGCCGGGGCGGTCCTGGCCAGGGTGCCGCTGCTGGAGACCTGCGCCGCCGCGCTCGCCGTGCAGACCCACGGCCCCGAGGAGCTGCGCGCCCGGCTGCTGCCCGCGGTCGGCCGCGGCGACCTCGTGCTCACCGTCGCCGCAGCGGGCCGCACCGGCCACGACGGCGCGGAGCTCGCCGTCACCGCCCGCCCGGCGCCGGGGGAAGGGCCGGAGTCCGGGCGGGACTGGCTGCTCGACGGCGTCCAGACCGCCGTTCCCTGGGCCCCGCACGCCGGTCTCGTCCTGGTCCCGGCGTCCGCCGCCGAGGGCCGTACCGTCCTCGCGCTCGTCCCCCGGGAGGCCGTCACCGCGGCCGAGCAGATCTCGACCAGCGGGGAGCGCCACGCCGAGCTCCGGCTGGACGGGGTCCGCGTCGCCGCCTCCGACGTGATCACCGCCGAGGGCGCCTGGGACCGGCTGCGCCGGCTGCTGACCACCGGCACCTGCGCCCTGGCGCTCGGCCTCGGCACCGCCGTCCTGCGGATGACCGGCGCGTACACGAGCAAGCGCGAGCAGTTCGGGCACCCGCTGGCCACTTTCCAGGCGGTGGCGATGCAGTCCGCCGACCGCTACATCGACCTGCGTGCGATGGAGGTCACCTGCTGGCAGGCCGCCTGGCGGCTGGCCCCCGCCGAAGTGGCGGTCGCCAAGATCTGGGCCTCGGAGGGCGTACGCCGGGTCGTGCAGACCGCGCAGCACCTGCACGGCGGCTTCGGCGCCGACACCGACTACCCGCTGCACCGCTACCACGCCTGGGCCAAGCAGCTCGAGCTCTCGCTCGGCCCCGCCGCGGCCCACGAGGAGGAGCTGGGCGACCTGCTGGCCGCCGAGGCCTGACGGCCCCGGGGCCTGCGCGCAGGCCTCAGAGCACGTGGGCCGGGCCCGCGCCGTCCGCCACCAGCGGGCGGCCGGCGGCCTCCCAGCCGAGCATGCCGCCGTCGACGTTCACCGCGTCGAGGCCCTGCGCGATCAGGTACTGCGCGACCTGCGCCGAGCGGCCGCCGACCCGGCACACCACGTGCACCCGGCGGTCCGCCGGGACCTCCTCGATACGGGCCACGACCTCGCCCATCGGGATGTGCACCGCGCCGTCGGCGTGCCCCGCGTCCCACTCGTCGTGCTCCCGGACGTCGAGCAGGTAACCGTCGGCCGGGACCTGTGCGGCGTCCACCGCGGGCAGCTGGGCGTAGAACATGGAACGGACTCCTTCGGTCGGGGCGTGCACATCGAACGTACCGGACCCGCTACACGGGCCCCTTCGACGAGCGCACCAGCTCCGCCAGCCGCGCCTCGCGGTTGGCCACCTGGTTGAGGAGACTCTCCGCGATCTCGTTGAGCAGCCCGTCCGGGTCGTCCGGCGCGAGCTTCATCATCTGCGCGATCGCGCTGTCCTCCAGCTCGGCGGCGAGGGCGGCCAGCTGCTCCTTGCGCTGCGCCAGCCACTCCAGCCGCGCGTACAGCACCTCGGCCTCGCTCGGCCTGGCCTCCTCGGGGACCGGACCGGCCTCCCACTCCTCCGCCAGTTCGCGCAGCCGCTCCTCGTCGGCGTAGGTGTACGCCTCGTTGACCCTGGCGATGAACTCGCTCCGGCGTGCGACCTCCGCCTCGTCCTGCGCCAGGTCAGGGTGGGCCTTGCGGACCAGCTCCCGGTAGAGCCGCTGCGCCTCCTTGCCCGGGCGCACCCGGCGCGGCGGGTTCGGGTCCTCCTGGGGCCGCACCCCGTCCGAGCCGAACAGCCCCTCGAAGAGCTCCTCCACCCCCGGCATGGGCATCACCAGGGCCCGCGCCTCCCAGGCGCGCTGGATGTCCTCGCGGGAGCCGCTCTTCGCCGCGACCGCCTCGGCGATCAGCGCGTCGAGCTCGTCGAGCCGTGCGTACATCGGGCCGAGCTTCTGGTGGTGCAGCCGGGAGAAGTTCTCGACCTCCACCTTGAAGGTCTCCACCGCGATCTCGAACTCGATCAGGGCCCGCTCGGCGGCGCGCACCGCCTGGGCCAGCCGGTCCTGCGGTTCGGAGGAGGCGGCAGCCGATTCGGTGCCGGAGGAATTCGTCACCGGTCCAGCCTACGAGGAGCGGGGGGCGCCGGTCACAGGGTCCGGGCCTCCCGACCGTACCGGAACGCGCCGGCCCCGTGCCTCACAGGCCCGGTTCCGCGGCGATCCGCCCGGTACGCACCTCCGCCAGCAGCTCGGCGTGGTCCGCCTCGGTCCGGTCCGCGTACGCGACCGCGAAGGCCGCCACCGCCTCGTCGAACTGCTCGCCCTTGCCGCAGTACGCCGCGATCAGCCGGGGGTCCGCGCTGTGCGCGTGCGCGCGGGCCAGCAGGGCGCCCGTCATCCGCGCGTAGTCGTCTATCAGGCCGGCCTGCAGCTCGGCCGGGTCGACGCTGCCCTTGCGGTTGCGGAACTGCCGCACCTGGTACGGCCGGCCGGCCACGTCCGCCCAGCCCAGCAGGCTGTCGCTGACGACCTGCATGCGCTTCTGCCCCAGCACCACGCGCCGCCCCTCGTGCTCCACCGCGGGCGCGTCGAACCCGGCCTTCCCCAGGTACGGCAGCAGCGCCGAGGGCCGTGCCTCCTTCACCTGGAGCACCAGCGGCTGACCGAGGTGGTCCAGGAGGAGCACCACGTACGAGCGGGTGCCCACGCTGCCCGTGCCGACCACCCGGAAGGCGACGTCGTGCACCGCGTACCGGGCCAGCAGCGGCCGCCGGTCCTCGCCGATCGTCGCCAGGTAACCGGCCGCCGACAGGGCGCTCGCGACCGCCGCCGCCTCCTCGTCCGGCACCCGGCGCAGCACGGGCGGCGCGTCCACGAAACGGCGGCCGCCGCCCTCGGTCTCCTCCGTGGACCCGGCCGCGAACTTGGCGCTGGTGTTGCGGCGCGCCTTCCCGGCGACCCGGCGCAGCGTGCCCGCCAGGTCACGGGCGTCGGCGTGGGCGACCAGTTCCTCGTCGGCGATGGCGTGCCAGGCGTCCAGCACCGCCATCCTCGCCAGCAGCCGCATGGTCCGCCGGTACGCGCCCACCGCGTCGAAGGCGGCGCCGCGGCACTCGACCTCGCCCGCCCCCGCCTCGCGGCCGGCCAGTACCAGTGAGGCGGCGAGCCGCTTGACGTCCCACTCCCACGGGCCGTGCACGGTCTCGTCGAAGTCGTTGATGTCCATGACCAGCCGGCCGAGGTGGTCCCCGTACAGGCCGAAGTTGCCGGCGTGCGCGTCACCGCAGATCTGGGCGCCGATACCGGTGACCGGGCCGCCCGCGAGGTCGGCGGCCATCAGCCCGGCCGAGCCGCGCAGGAAGGCGAAGGGGCTCGCCGCCATCCGCCCGACCCGCAGCGGGACGAGTTCGGGGATGCGCCCCCGGCCGGACTCCCGCACCGCCTCCACCGCGCCCGGCCGGTCGGCGCCCGGGACGAAAGCGGCGTGCGCCTCGCGCGGCACCGTCTGCCGCAGAGCCTTGCCCTCCTGCTTCGGGGCGCCGTCGTGCGGCCATCTCGCGAACCCCGCGATGTGCGGAACCCTCTGCTCCACGTGCTCTCCCTCCCCATGGGCCATGCCCGGTTGGTCACTCCTGGGGGCAATCTAGCCATTTACCGGACCGCGTCCGACGTTTCATGCTTGCCTGGACGGTGAAGACCCGACCCTGATGCTCTTTCAGCCTTCCGCGCCGAACCGCAGCCGAACCGCAGGTGCCCGACGTTGGACGAGATGACCAGGCTCCCCACGACCACGACCCCGCTCGCAGCCACCGGTGTATCCGCGCTCGTACGCCTCGCCGTGCTCTGCGTCGGCCCCGACGGCGACATCTCCTACTGGAACCGCGGTGCCGAGGAGCTCTTCGGCCACCGCTGGGAAGGCGTGTTCGGCCGCCCGGCGACCGGGCTGCTGCCGCACACCGCGGGCCGTCATCCCGGCGAGCAGGACGCCCTGGAGGTCCTGGACGACCTCACCCGGTCCGCCTGGGCCGGCGCACTGCCCACCACCGACCGCGACGGCGGCGTGAAGGACATGATGTGGTGGTCCTACCGCATCATGGAGCCGGCCGGCCGCAGCCTGCTGGTGATCGCCGCCAACGCCCGGCCGCTGCGCGACACCGGGCCGCGCCTCGCGCTCGGCGACCGTCTGCTGCCCTACACCGCCGACGGCACCACCGCCCGCGGCGGCGTCCGCGTCACCGCGCGCCTCGCCCCGGTCGCCGACCCCGCGCACGCCGAGCACCTGGCCGGCCGGCTGGGTTCGGTGCTGCCCCGGGTCAGCGCGGGCCGGCTGGACCGGATCGTCCGTCAGATCGTGCCCCTGGGCTATCCGGCGGTGGAGATCGACGGCACGGTGCTGCTCCCCGTGCTGCCGGAGGAGCACGGGACGAACGCGGCGCGGCCCGCCGCGAACCCCGCCACCGGACGTACGGCCCGCCCCACCCGGCCCGCCCCGCGCCGGGAGTTGCTGCCCGGCCCGCGCGGCGACGCCACGCCCCCGGCGCTGGTTCCCGCGGCGGCGCCCGCAGCCTCGCTCGCCCCCGGGCACGTACTGGACGAGCAGCTGGCGCTGCTGCGCGAGACCGGGGCCAAGGTCGGCACGACCCTCGACCTGGAGACCACCGCCCGCGAGCTGTGCGCCGTCACCGTGCCGCGCTTCGCCGACTTCGCCGCGATCCTCGTCGTCGACCAGCTGTTCTCCGACACCGAGCCGCCCAAGGACGACCTCACCGGGGACACGATCGTCGCCCGCCGGGTCGCCGTCGCCCACACCGACCCCACGCCCCCGGGCCCCTGGGCGGCCGCCCTCCCGGAGGGCGAGCTGATCCCGCTCCCCGCCGACTCCACCCCGCGCCTCGGCGAGCCGCTGCTCGTACCGGTGATAGACCCCGCGCTCGCCCGGGACATCGCGCTCGACCTGGGCGTTCCCGGGCTCGGCCCGCTACTGCCCGAGCGGTCGATGATCGTCGTACCGCTGACCGCGCGCGGCACGGTGCTGGGCCGGATGTGCTTCCTGCGCCACCCCGGGCGCCGCCCCTTCGACGCCAAGGACGCCGCGACCGCCGCCGAGGTCGCCGCGCGCGGCGCGGTGCACCTGGACAACGCCAGGCTTCACCGACTGGAGTCGCGCGCCGCCGCGACCCTGCAGCGCAGCATGATGCCGACCCGCCCGCCCCGCATCCCCGGGGTGCGGATCGCCCACCACTACATGCCCGGCGACCGCCAGGCCCAGGTCGGCGGCGACTGGTTCGACGCCATCCAGCTCCCCGGCGGGCGCGTGGCGCTGATTGTCGGCGACGTCATGGGCCACGGGCTGCTGTCGGCCGCCGTGATGGGCCAGTTCCGCACCTCGGTGATCACGATGGCCGCACTCGACCTGCCGCCCGCGCAGTTGCTGCGCCACCTGGACAACCTCGCCCACCGCCTCGGCGCCGAGCACCTGGCGACCTGTGTGTACGCGGTCTACGACCCGATCCACCGCACTCTGACCCTCGCCAACGCCGGCCACATCCCGCCGGTGCTGGCCCGGCACGACGGCCGCAGCGAACTGCTGCAGATCCCGAAGGGCGCCCCGATCGGGGTCGGCGGCGTGCCCTTCGAGACGGTCGAGATCCCCGTCCCGGACGGCAGTTGGCTGGTGCTGTGCACCGACGGCCTGGTGGAGGTGCGCGGCCAGGGGATAGACGCCGGCCTGGCGGCGCTCTGCTCCAACGTCATCGAGCCGCAGCAGACCCCCGAGGACGTCTGCGAGCAGATCCTCAGCCGGGTCCATTCCGACGACCGCCGCGACGATGTGGCACTGCTGGTCGCCAACTTCCAGGGCATCCCGCCCGAGGACGTCGTCGAGTGGCGGCTGACGATGGACCTCTCCGACGTCCGGAGGGCCCGCGCGCTCACCCGCGAGCAACTGGCGCTGTGGGGTCTGCAGGGGCTGAGCGATCTGACCGAACTGCTGGTGAGCGAGCTGGTGACCAACGCGCTGCGGGCCGCCTCGCACGAGGTGTCGCTGCGGCTGATGCGGGTCGGCAAGCTGCTGGTCGAGGTCAGCGACGACGACCACAACCTGCCGCAGCTGCGCCGCGCGGACGCCGACGACGAGGAGGGCCGGGGCCTGGCCCTGGTCAGCAACTTCTCCCGGCGCTGGGGCACCAGCCGCAAGGCGGTCGGCAAGGTCGTCTGGTTCGAGCTGCCGCTGCCCGTCTGACCGTCCGCGCGAATGGCTGGAAACCATTGCGCCCTGGCCGGATGTAATCTGCGGGAATGCCGGCCCGCAAAGACGCGTCCATCGAGACCATCCACCGTGAGATGGTCGCGTTCGCCCGCCGGGCCCGCGCCGCGGCCGCACGCATGCATCCGCAGCTGTCGCTGGTCGCGTACACGCTGCTGACGTACATGAGCGACCGGCCGGACTGCCGGGCCACGGACCTCGCGCAGGCCTTCCTGCTCGACAAGTCGACGGTCAGCCGCCAGGTGGCCGCCCTGGAGCGGCTGGGCTTCGTCGAGCGGCGTACCGACCCCTGCGACCACCGCGTCCAGGTGCTGCTGCCGACCGCGGCCGGTGCGGCCGTGCTGGCCGAGGCGACCCGCGCGGCGCGGCGCAGCGTCCGCGGCAGGCTGGCGGACTGGGAGGACGCCGACCTGGAGCGGTTCGCGGCCTATCTGACCCGTTACAACGAGGCCGCTCCGCAACGGGGATGACGTGCCGTCAGTCGATCAGCCGCAGGCTTCGGCGCCGCCGTCCGGGCAGGGAACCTCGTCGGGCAGGTACCTCTCCGCCCACGAACCCAGCTCACCCAGCGCAACTCGCGACGCGCGTCGCCTGACCTTCCGGCGTCCGGGAGGTCCGACCGCGGCTCCGGCCGCAAACGCGCAAGAGGGCCGCGTGGCATGCGCCACGCGGCCCTGTGTCGTCGCACGCACCGTCCGCCCGGGGGCGTCCGGCTACCTCACAGGTTGACGCCGAAGTCCTGCGCGATGCCGCGCAGGCCCGAGGCGTAGCCCTGGCCGACGGCGCGGAACTTCCACTCGGCGCCGTTGCGGTACAGCTCGCCGAAGACCATCGCCGTCTCGGTCGAGGCGTCCTCGGAGAGGTCGTAGCGGGCGAGCTCGTTGTTGTCGGCCTGGTTGACCACGCGGATGAACGCGTTGCGGACCTGGCCGAACGACTGCTGGCGGCTCTCGGCTTCGTAGATCGACACCGGGAAGACGATCTTCTCGACCTCGGCCGGCACGGTGGCCAGGTTCACCTTCACCTGCTCGTCGTCGCCCTCACCCTCGCCGGTGAGGTTGTCGCCGGTGTGCTCCACCGAGCCCTCCGGGCTCTTCAGGTTGTTGAAGAACACGAAGTGCTTGTCCGAGACGACCTTGCTGTCGGCGTTGACCAGGAGCGCGCTCGCGTCGAGGTCGAAGTCGGTGCCGGTGGTCGTACGGACGTCCCAGCCCAGACCGACGGTGACCGCGGTCAGTCCCGGGGCCTCCTTCGTCAGCGAGACATTGCCGCCCTTGGAAAGGCTGACACCCATGGGATCTCCCTGCTCTTCCGGCGCGGGCCGCGCCCCTTGACGATTCCTTTGCCCAATGGATTCAACGGCGCTCCCGGGGCGTGGGTTCCCGGCTCCGTGCCGCTTCACCTGAGTGCCGTACACACCCGTACGGCGAAGACGGGAGCGGGGGAAGGCCGCCTGGCCACCGGGGCCACGGTGCCTCCCCCATCACTACGGCTGGAAGCCGCCGACCTGCGGGAACCCGCCTGCCACCCCGAGCTTCCCGGCGGTCGGTTCCACACTGTCCTTCCCGGTGGGCCTGGTGGACGTACCGGGCAGGATCCACACCGCGCCGTGGAAGCGGTCCTCGCCCTCGGCCCCTCGGGGTCGTCACCTCAAGTCGGGGCCGCGGCGTGCGGCCCCAGGCGGAGCCCCAGCAGGGCTGGACGTACATAGCCATGCCAGCTACTGTGCATTGCATGGTAGCTGGGATGGCAAGTAACGGCGGCTCGGGGAAGGCCGAGAGCCAGCTCCGCAAAGGAGTGCTGGAGTACTGCGTCCTGGGGCTTCTGCGCAATGGCGCCCGCTACGGCGTGGAGTTGCTCGAGGTGCTCGGCGAAGTGCGCGTAATGGCCACGAGTCAGGGGACGATCTATCCCCTGCTGGCCCGGTTGCGCCGGGACGGCCTGGTGGAAACCACCTGGCAGGAGTCCCCGAGTGGGCCGCCGCGCCGCTACTACGTGCTGACCCCCCAGGGGGAGGCGGCGCTGGCGGAGTTCACCGAAATCTGGCCGCACTTCCGCGACGCCGTGGACCGCTTCATCACCGACTGAACGACCGACTTCCTCACAGTCTTTATGGAGATGCGCTATGAAGAACATCGAGCACCCTCTCGTGGTTGCGTACCTGGGGGCTGTGGCACGCGAGGCCGCGGTCCTGGCGCCGGAACGCCGCGATGAACTGATTGCCGATCTGACGGAGCACATTGAGGTGGCTTTCGCCGAGCGGCCCGCCCGCGGCGAGGCAGGGGTGAAAGCCGTCCTGGACCGTCTCGGCGACCCCCGCGCCATCGTGGCCACCGCCCGGGAAGGCGAGACGACTGCACCGCCGGTCAGTAAGTGGCACAGCCTCGGCCCGTTGATCTTGCTGCCGGTGGCTGGACTCCTCGTGGACGTCAGTTCCGTCCTGGGTTGCTTTGCCATGATCGCGGGCGTCGCGCTGCTGTGGACAGCACCGCACTGGAGCAGGCGCGACAAGATCATCGGCACTGCGGCCGCGCTCCTGGTCCCCATGGGCGCCGCGCTTGTCGCCCTGACTTCCTCGGCAGAAGGGCGGCTCGATCCGGCGATGCTCGCCGCCATCGCCACCATCACGTTGGTCCCGGCGTCCGCATCGGTACACCTCTTCCGGGCCGGGCGCCACATGTCGTCATGAGGCTGAATGGCCTGTGGTGGCGGCGCGGGACGGCGGCCGACAGCGGGTGGTCTCCGATTCATCAGAGGCCACGAGCGAAGCGGTGGTGACGCCTCCCCCACCACCATGTGTGCGCTCGCACCGATGGGGGTGCCGACCGCCGGAACCCGCCTTTCACCGACATCAGGCGCCGCGACCAGCCGATACCGTTCCCCGCATCGGCACCGCTACCTCACACTTGCCGACGACGGCTACCGTCATCCCCTTGACAGGTTGCCCGACGGTGCCGCGGCAGCGGTGGAGGCGGCCGGCGTCGGGGCGACGGGCCCACCCCTCCCTATTGCCTTCCCCGACGGTCCGCGGCCTGGTCCCCGCTTCGTCGAGGCGGCTCCGCGATGCGGCGTCTGCGCAGGTGGGCCTGGGAGGGCGTGCCTCGTTACCGGTCACAGCGCCGGGCGTGGTCAGCCGCCGATCGCCGGCTCCTGGCCGACGCACTGCACGGACTCCCCGCTCCGGAGAGCGGGGAGTCCGCCGGCACTGCCGGGGTCAGCCCTCGGTGTCCGCGGGGACCTCGCCGGGACTGTCGACGACGCCGCTCGCCATGACGGCTTCGACGCCGTACAACGTGTCGGCGGGTCCGCCGGTGCCCTTGCCGGCGGTCATGTAGGACCGCGCGCCGAGATAGGCAAGGGTCTTCTTGTTGAAGATCCACTCGTCACGGGTGGCGTCCCCGGGGTCCTTGCGCGTGATGCCGATGCCGTGACGGCCTGCCGCGTCGACGGCGTCGGGTACCACGGTGACTCCGGGGATCTTCTCAACGACCTTGTACAGCGCGGAGGCGGTGGCGGGCGGCATGACCGTCGAGCGCAGCAGCTCACCGATGTTCCTGAAGACGGTCTCGTCCTGCGACAGGTCGCCCCACGGCTTGACCTGGGCGTAGAGCAGTGAGCGCAGGGCCTCGGGGTCCGTGGGCAGCGTGGCCAGCCACTGGTAGGTGGGATGGTCCAGGCCGGGGCGCACGGGCGAGGTGGTGACGATGGTGCCCAGCTTGCCGGGCTTGTCCCCGTCCTTGTCAGTATCGCGGAGCCAGCCCGTCCTGGTCGTGGGGCCGGAGCCCTGGGCGAACCAGTATTCCTGCTTGCCCAGCGCACCGAGCCGGACCGGGCCGCCCAACGTGCCCTTGTTCCCGCGGGCCAGGAACTCGACGTACACGAACTGGTTGTCCTTCACCGGCTTCACGTCCCGTGACATGGCGGCGGCGGCGATCCGGTCGAGGGTGACGGACGCGCCGTTGTCCTTCGCCGGCCGGGCGGCGGAGGGACGCGGGGCGGAGGTGTGGTCACCGCCGGACGCGGTGACGACCAGCACGCCGGTCAGTGCGGCTGCCACGGGCAGGACCATCGCCGGACGGAGCAGCCGACGGCGGGGCTGTGCCTTCGACGTCCGGGCGTCGGAGACGCGGTCCTGGTCGATCTGTTGCATCAGAACTTCCTTGTAATGGAGATGACGGCTCGGCGAGAGGTCCCAGGCGGCCGCGGCCGCCAGCAGTTCTTCCGCGTCACTCCGGGCTGGGCCGGCGCCGTGCGGATGGTCGGCGTTCATCGGGTTTCCTCCTGCAGAAAGAGCGCCGCGAACGCGGCCTCGCTCTCTATCCCTCCGCGAGCGCCATCCGGTTCCACACTCGTGCCGCGCGCTGGTGCGGAACTCAGCTTGGCCAGTCGCTTCCGGGCACGCGAGAGCCGCGAGCGCACGGTGCCGACCGGGATGTCCAGGGCCTCGGCGGCTTGCTGGTAGTCCAGCCCGGCCGCCACGCACAGGGCGATCACTTCCCTGTCCTGGCGGCGCAGCTGGCGCAGTGTGTCGTGGACGGCGGCCAGGCGGCGGGCGTCGTCGATCCGGCCGGCCGTCTCGTCCGCGAAGTCCTCGACGGGACGGGGCTCCGGGCTGCGCGCGAGGAAGGCGAGCTTGCGCCGCAGTCCACGGTTGGCGTTGTGCGCCTTGTACGTGGCGATGCCCAGCAGCCACGGGGTGAGGGAGCCGCCCTCGGGCTCCACGGTCTCCCGCGCGCGCCAGGCGGCGAGGAACGTCTCGGACATGACGTCCTCGGCCTCCGACCAGCTCCCGGTCAACCGCAGCGCGTGACTGTAGACCGCTCGCGCGTTTTGTTCGTACAGGTCGGCGAACGCGGAACGGTCTCCTGCACGTATGCGCCCACGCGACGACTCTGCTGGTTCTATTTGCGTCACATTCATTACCCTCCGCCGCCCCGGCCGAGTTCCTGTGTCCGCTGTCACACAGGTGTCGGGGAGGCGTCGGAGTCATGGAAGCACACGCCGACGGACCCATTCCGCACCCGGGCCGCCGGCCGCTGCCGGACCGCGAGGTACGTGCTGCGCGCCGCCCGTCGCGAGGCCACCCACAGAAGGGCCCAGCCGGCCCTTTTGCCCAGTTTTGAGCCCCGCCTTCCGGCTGCTGAGGCCCGACGCAAACTATTTCGAGTCCTCGCGTTGCACCTTCGCGGGTGGTGGACACGTAGGGACGGAAGCAGCGAAAGGAAGCCATGGCCATCGACACCGAGGACGAGTTCGCCGATATTTACCGCGCTCATTATGAGGACGTACTGCGCTTCGTCCGCCGGCGTGCTCACCCGATGAACGTGGACGACATCGTCGGTGAAACGTTTCTCGCCGCATGGCGCCGCCGGAGCGAGCTGCCGGAAGACCCTCGTCCGTGGCTCTTCGGAACCGCTCGCAACGCGATGCTCAATGCCCACCGTGGGCAGCGGCGCCAGACGGCAGTCGCGGTGCGTGTCATGGAGAACGGCGGCGACGACGGCTACGACGGGATGGTCGCAGCCGAGGACCGGATGGACCTCATAGCCGCCTGGCGGCGACTGCCGACCGCCGACCAGGAGGTATTGGCGCTCCATGTGTGGGAGGGCCTTACGGACCGGGCCGCGGCCACTGTGCTCGGCTGCTCACGTGCGGCCTACACGATGCGGCTCTCCCGCTCCAAACGTCGCCTGGCCAAGTTGTTCGGAACAACCGGCCAGACCATACCCGCTCCGGCTTTGACGCGCTGAAGGAAGAAACGTGAACGATCGCGAGAAAAGACTCCCCCAATTGCTGGCCGCTCTGGACGCTGCTCCCGTCCGCGAATTGACCGAGGCCGAAAACACCCGTAAGGAATACCTGTTGAGCACCGTGATGAATGATGCAGGATCCACCTCGCAGGCGCCCGCTCCCGAGGCTCGCCGCCGCCGTCGCCCGCTGCTCTGGGTGGCGGCCGGTGCTGTCGCCGCCACCGCGGCCGTGGTCGCCGTGAATCAGGCATCGCAGAGCGTGCCCGACTCCGGTGGCTCGCTGTCCTCGGTGGAACTCGCGAGCTGGACCGGCACCCCGAGTCAGCCGGCGGCCACCTCGCCCGAGGCCATCGCCGCCAGGAAGTGGTGCGTCAAGGCCCTGGGGAGCGACTATTCCGGAAAGTCGGTCTCGTACGCCAATCTGGAGGTGCGGGGGTCGGTCACGTCCGTGGTCGTCACCGACGGGACGACCATCTCCTACTGCCTCACCGACAAGACCGGCGACGGCATGGCCGAGGTGATCGATCCGGTCAAGAAGCTCGCCGGCAACGCGATCGAGGTGGACTCGGGTGGTGGCCACGGCCAGGGCACCGACGGCTTCAACTACCTCGTGGGCTCGGTGGGATCCGACGTCAAGGCCGTGACCCTGCACGACGGCGGCCGCACCATCGAGGCCACCATCGAGAACAGCCGGTTCACCGCCTGGTGGCCGGCCTCTGAGCCGACGGGCGGCGCCGGTGGCGAGGTTGTCCTCACCCTCAAGAACGGCTCCACCCGGACCGTCTCCGGCGACTCCATCTTCCCGAAGGAGTAAGGAACCGATACGACCGGCCGCATCGGCGGCCGGAAGTGGTTGCCGCGGCATCTTCCGGAGCGGCACCTGATCCCGGCGTCCTGCCTGCTCTCGCTCTCGGTCTCTGCCCGGACAAGCCGGGAGAGCGCCCCGGGTACAACGGGCTGAAGACCGTCCGCCGTCTTCGAGGCGGGAACAAGGTGCAGTGCCCGCTCGAGCCGCGCACGCTCGGACGCGGCATCCACCTCCCGCTCGTCGACCCTCAGCCCAGTCCTACCGGACCCCTCGCCGCAAGCGCGCCATCACGCTCGCCGAAGCAGGCGGAAGCAGCAGTCGCCGACGCTCACGTGGTGGGTGAGAGGGGCCAGGAGAATCCTCCGGGCCCCTCTCATTCCTCGCGTCCGGTCAGAGCCAGTCGTCCCAGATGCCGCACGCCATCGACCGGGTCAGGGCCTCGGCGCCGGAAGCGTCCCGGCGTACGACGCGGTAGTAGTACAGGCCGAGCCGGTCCTCGTGCACCGTGGTGTCCATGAAGAACGCTCTGTCACCCATCGTGCCCTCGGCCAGGGTGACGTAAGCGGCCGTGGCCGGGTCCCAGCGCTCCACACGGTAGCTCGCGAACCGGGAGCAGTCCCCGAAGCCGGAGCTCTCGGAGCAGCCGACGTACAGCTCCGGGTACTGCCCCTCACCGACCTCTGTCTGGGTCCAGCCCGGCGGCCGGGTGTCGGGCAGGGTGACCGAGACCTCGGTGGAGTGGAGGACGTCGAGTGGATCGTCGTCGTGCAGAAGCCGGTCGTCCGTGGCGGCCACCTTGTAGACGTGGGTGGAGCCGTCGGGGACCGTCGGGCAGAGGATCTCGGTCTCGGCCAGGGAGCTGCCCCTCCAGCAGTTCTCCTTCCAGACCGTCTCGCCGCTGTCCGGGTCCGTGACGCCCTGCCACACGTGGTAGCCGCGGACGTCGGTGTCGGCGGGCGGCGTCCACGTCAGCCGGACACCGAGTGGGACACGTTCCGCGGTCAGGTTCTGCACCGGGGCGGGACGCTCGGTGTCCGGGGTGGTCTCCGTGGCGGCCGGGCCCTGCGTCGAGTCATGCCCGTACCGGTCGGTCGTCACGACCCGGTACTCGTACGTCGTCTCCGACTTGCCCTGGACGTCCCAGCAGCTGCCGTTGACCTGCTTGTCGGCAAACAGGGGGGCGTCGCCGCCCGTCCAGGTCCAGTACGTCTTCGGGTCCTCCAGCGGCTCGTCCCACGGGGTGAACGGCTTGCACTTGTCCACGACGCGGGTCTCGCCGGTCGCGGTGTCGGTCCGGACGATCCTGTACGTGGGCAGCGGCGCTTCGTCGACGGTCCACGGGTCGACGCTGCTCCACGCGATCATCACGCCCTCGTCGAAAACGCGGGCAGTGGTCTGGAACGCCGGGATCGCCTCCGGCCGGTCGGCCATCTTCAGCGTGATCTCGGCAGGCGCGGCGGCGTTGCCCCTGGCGTCCACCGAGCGCACCGCGTACCGGTAACTATCGGCGACGGTGGCCAGCTGGCGCGGCGCCACGTCGGTCTGCGTGGTGGTGCTTCCCTCGGGCAGGGCGTTGACATAGCCGCCGCTCGCCGGGTCGTACTGGACGACCTGGTACGAGGCGGCTCCGGTGACGGGCGACCACACCAGATGCGGAACACCCGACCGGTACTCCACGTCGACCTTCGCGACCGCGGCCGGCGGGGTCCGGTCGGAGGTGGTGAACGTCGCGGCGGCCGAGTACGCCGACCAGTTCCCGGCGGCGTCCCGGGCCCGGCCCCGGTAGGTGACCTTACTGCCGTCTGCCGGGTACCCGGTGTCGCAGATCGCGCCCTTGGCGCCGGAGTAGACCGTCCTCCAGCTCTGCGTGGCGGCGTCGAGCCGCTGCATCTCGTACCAGGCGATGTCGGCGGCGTTCGCCGCGGTGGTGACCAGCTCCGGAGCCGCGTAGGGCTGGTCGGCCGGGCACGCGTCCATCTCGACGAACGGCGCGGCGGGCGGCGTCTTGTCGACGGTGGCGACGAGCTGGTCGGCACTGCCGCTGGAGGCGTTGCCCGCCCTGTCGACGGCCCGCACCTCGTAGTAGTAGGCCGCGCCGGTCTTCGGCAGGGTCCTGTCGGTGTACGACGTTGCGGTGGTCGTCGCGAGCGGCTTGGCGCCGTACGACGCGCCCTTCAGCCGCCGGTAGACCCGGTAGTTCGCGAGGTCCATCTCCCTGTTCCTGGACCAGGTGAGCTTGGCCGCGCCGGTGGCTGAGTCGTAGGAGACGGCTGCGCCCGTCGGCGCGAGCGGTTTGACCCTGTCAACGTCGACGGAGGTGCGCGGCGTGTAGGCGTACTTGACGTTCGCGGTGCCCGTCCAGTTGACGAAGTCGACGCGAAGCGTGTGCTTGCCGCTGGGGATCGTCACATTGACCGTCTTCTTGACGGTGGTGGAGACGTTCTTCCACAAGTCGATCTTGCGGACACCGTCGAGGTAGACACGTATGCCGTCCTGGGCGGACACCGTGAACGCGAAGGGGCCACCGGAGCCGAAATCGCGCGTCACCGACCAGCGCACGCCGAAGTTGTTGGACGGTACGCCGGAGACGGGTGCGCCCGTGCCCCAGTTCTGGTCGATCGCGGAGTCGCAGTCCGTCTTCTTCGGCGTGCCCGAGAAAGTCGTGTTCGCGAAGAACTGCCGTTTGAAGACGGGGGAGGTGCAGCTCACCGCCGCGGAGGCAGGCGCGGCGGTGGCGGTGAGCACTCCGCCTGCCGCGGCCAGAACCAGGGCGGTGGCGGTGATGCGTCTGGGGTTCATCGAGTCCTTCAGGCCTGTTCAACGACAGACGTCGATCAGACGTCGCGGAACAGGACTGACGAGAGCGTCGATTGGTTGTACGAGCCTGCGGGCGAGGCAGGCAGGCTGGAGTTGGCCGCCGCTGACCTCGTGAGGACGTCGTCCCAGGTGGTCCTGGGTGAGGCTCACAGAGGTGTCGGCTGTGCGGCAGCGTCACCCAGCGATCCCCCGTCCACCACCCGGTCGCACCAGCGGTGCAGGAGGGTGGCGTCGCGGCCGACGGCGATCAGGCCCGTGCCGGTGGCGGCGCGACAGTCCTCGACGACGGTGACCAGCGCAGCCGTGCTGGAGGCATCCTCCTCACGATCCCGGCCCGTCCGGCGGAAGATCACGACGTGGCTGGACAGCCAGGCCCTCGGCGGACAGCGCCCCATCAGGCGCACCAACCGCAGACGTAAGACGAAACCCCTGTGACATCGGGACACCACCGCGCACGCGGCTACGCCATGGGCGTGTGAAACCCCGAGATCCGGCGCGTGCAAAGGCGTTTACGAACGCGTGGGCCATGCATAGGATCCGTTCACCATTCAAGATCCCGCCGGGGGGACGCACGATGGGATCGCATCCGATGTGGGGATTTCTACATGCGTATGCGCGCCATTGTGGCCGCCGTCTCCGGCGCCCTGGCACTCTCCGCGCTTGCCCTGCCCACCGCCCAGGCCGACGAGATCCCGGGCGCCGCCCTGGCGCCGTTCTCCGGCAAGGCCCCGGCGGATGAGATCCAGGGCGACACGGCCATCACCAAGGTCGTCGTCAACGCGGGCAAGGACATCGTCCTCGGGACTACCTACAGCAAGACCATCACCATCACGGTGACCGCCACCGACCTCTCGGGCATCTCCGACGGGTACGCCATGCTCTGGCACGGCACCAGCTTCACCCAGGCCGGCATCGACGGCGCGCTCGTTCCCGCCGCGGAGAACGGCACCTGCACGGCCGTCAACGCCACCACCTCGACCTGCAAGGTCAGCATCGTGGTCGACCCGCGGTCCGACCTCTACAAGAACGCTCTGGCCGGCACCTGGAAGGTGTGGGCCGCGGCCGCCGGCGACTTCGTCGACGTGCGCTGACCCAGAGGCACCTGCGGATGCCGGGTCCCTCAGCGGGGGCCCGGCACCTCGCCGTTCCTCTCGGCGGGGCGGCCGGCCGCCGCGGTTCAGGCCCGTCGTCATCCCCTCTATTCGAAAGCAGCAGTCCCGTGAACTTGAAGAGCGCCGTGCGAGCCGCGGCCATCAGCACCGCGATACTCGCCGGCATGGTCGCAGCCCCCGGGCAGGCAAGCGCCGACACGACCGGGCCCGTGGTCTCGAAGGTCGGCAAGATCCGAACCGACACCGGGCTCGAGCTCACCGCGGACATCGACGCCCCGGCCGGCGTCACCTCCGTGACGGCCACCATCACCTCAGGCACGATGAGCGTGCCCGACACCTTCGTCAGCACGGTCACCGACTTCCACCTCGTCTCCGGCACCGCCACCTCCGGTACCTGGCAGAGCAGCGGCCCACTGGGACTGGACACTTACACCGCTTACCGGGTCGCCATCACTGCGCAGGACAGCCAGGGAACGGTCTCCCTTCCCGGTCGCGGCTTGCTCGACTACCGCCCCTGGCCGGTCTTCCACGACACCGTCTACGCGCCCACGGCCCTCAGCTTCGAGCACCAGGACATCAACGTCACCGGCCGGCTGACCGAGTACGACCCGGCCAGCGGTGACACCGGAGCCCCGTGGCCAGCCACCGCCGTCGCCGGCGTCTTCGCCACCTGGGACGGGCACACGTCGCCCCCCAACGCAACGGCAGCAGACGGCACCTTCGCCTTCACCGTCCATCCCGGCGACGTGCAGAACACCACCCTCCACGTGTTCGTCTCAGCCGGAACGACGTACGCTCAGGGGCCGGACTCCGAGCCGATCACCTCCGTCGACTCCCCCGTACGCATCACCTTGGACCACACCGGCAGCACCGGCGCGCTGGTCGGCAGCACGCAGGTCATCAGTGGAACCGCAGAACGCCAGCAGCAGGACGGCACCTGGGCTCCGCTCGCCAACAGCCCGCTCCGGATGAACACCAACACGGACCTGGCGGTCGCTTGGGCGACCACCGATGCCACCGGGCGGTTCAGCCAGACCGTGACCGTCACCAAGGACACCACGATCTGGACCGTCAGCGACACGCGGCCCTTCCTCATGCCGGTCAGCGCCAGCTACACCATCGCCAACCCCCTCACGAAGGTGTCCCTGTACGCGAACAAGCCAAGCGTCGACGCCTACTCCCGCCTGCACATCTCTGGATACCTGACCGCCGCCGGCAACGAGTGGCCGTCCAACGGGCGGATCTACATCCAGCAGTCCAACGACGGCCACAGCGGCTGGACCAGCATCGGCTCCACCACGATCGACACCTCCGCCAACTTCGCCGCCTCCGTGCTCACCGTCACCAACCCCCACGGCTACTGGCGTTACTACTACCCCGGCGCCGCCGGCTACACCGCCGCCTACAGCCCGGTCGTCCACGCCTTCCGCTACCAGACCGCCATCAGTGGCGGAAAGCCCAGCAGCACCCGGGTCACCAAGGGCCACACCGTGACCATCAGCGGCACCCTCAAGCAGAACGGCTACGGCTACTGGACAGCCCTGCCCAAGGCCACCGTCCAGATCTTCTTCCGCCCCTCCGGCAGCAGCACCTGGCACCTGATCACCAGCGCCCGTACCAGCAGCAGCGGCTACTTCGCCGCTCACCCCACCGTCGCCCGTTCCGGCACCTGGCGCCTCGTGTACAAGACCCCCGACCAACTCCACGTCAACGCCTACGGCCCCATGGTCCGGGTCAGCGCAGTCTGACCACCCAGGCTTCTGCCTGGGGACCTGTAGGCAGCGGCGAGGCCCACGCGGTCACGCGCGGCCCACCTGGGGTGGGCCGCGCGCGAGGGGGTGTCACCGACGACGGGGTGGACGACTTCGTCATCCCATGCGACGTCAACCAATCAGCTGGAGGTCACCTCCCTCTGGTCCGCGGCGGGACGCCGGCTGCGGCACGGGCCTGGTCGCGCTGCTTGCGTAGTGGATCCAGACGTGGCTGACCGTAGCCCGGACCACCCCGACGACAGCCATCAGCAGCCGTCAAGGGGCTGACCCCTCTCTCTACATACACGCCGACGACCTCGCTTCCGACACGCGACTTTCCTGGTGAACGCAGCGGCGTGTGGAGCACGAGCATGCCCCCGCGTGCTGGCGACGCGCTGCGCGAGCGTCGGTGTACTCGAATCCCTGATCACGGTGGCGCAGGCGGAGCACCGCCGGGTGACTTGAGCGCGGTATTCCAGTCTTCAATTGTCACTCGCATGCCATACGCTGCCACTTCGGCGTCCACGCACCCCTGTCGGTGCGAGGGGGGACGCGTTGCCTGTTCGTTTCCGCCCGGCGGGTACCGGGCTTCTTCTGTGGGGGTCACATCACTGTGCGCAGGCGCAGCATCTCGACCGCGACGGCACTCGCAGTCGTCCTCAGTTCCGCGGCCCTGGCAACGGGCCTGGCCGGTCCGGCGGCAGCCGACTCCGCGAAGACCCTTCCGGTGAAGTCGGTCGGCGCCATGGTCGTGGACGGCGTCCACCAGCGGGTGTACGTCTCCGATCCGACCAGCGGCAAGATCGTCGTCACGGACTACGCCGGCACCGTGAAGGCGACGCTGACCGGGCTCTCCGGCGTTATGGGCCTCGCGTTGTCCGCCGACTCCGGCCAGGTGTACGCGGCTGTGAAGAACGACCGCCGGATCATCTCGCTGGAGACGGGGACGTACACCCAGACCGCGAGTTACCCCGTCGGCGCGGCCCCCCTCGACCTGGAGGTGGTGGACGGCCGGATCTGGTTCGCCTACGGCACCGACTTCGGCTCGCTCGACGTCTCCGGAGCGGAACCCGTCGTCCACCTCGCCCAGCGGGGCGACGTCGACTTCTCCGGCGCCTTCGGGATGTTCCTGGCGTCGGATCCGGCCGTCCCCGGCGTGCTGGCGGCCGGAAACGGCGGCGACCTCGCGGTCTACGACGTCTCGGCCGACGGGGCGACGCTGCGGGTCAAGGGCGAGATGGACACCGCCGTGAAGCAGCTGGACCTGACACCCGACGGCGGCCAGGTCCTCACGTCGTGGGGAGACCCCGACATGGGGTACGGCATCGGGGCCTACTCGACCACGGACCTCACCGAGCAGGCCGGTTACCCCATCAACGCCTACCCGAACGCCGTGCGGGTCGCACCCGACGGCAGCGTCGCGGGCGGCAGCTTCTCCTGGTACGACCCCGACGTTCACATCCACCGGCCCGGTGACCCCACGCCGACGCGGGAGTACGACTTCCCCAACACCGGCAACAGCAGCGGCGCCGACACCCTCGTGGACGGGGCACTCGCCTGGGCGCCGGACGCGAGCCGGATCTTCGCCGTCTCCGTGAACAGCTACGGGACCTACACCCTTCGCGCCCTGACCGATCCCACCAAGGAGCTGCCCACGCTCAAGGTGTCGGCCCCCACCACGTCGGAACGCGCCAAGGAGCTCACGGTCACCGGCAAGCTGACCTCGAAGACGCTCCTGGCGGCGGGCACCGGCCTGAAGGTGACCCGCACGGACATCGAGTCGCCGAACGGCAGAGCGCTGCCTGCCGTGACGACGAAGGCGGACGGCAGCTTCTCCTTCACCGACACCCCCACCGTCGGCGGCAAGGTCACCTACAAGGTCTCCTACGCGGGCGACGCCACGCACGCGCCCGCCTCCGGCTCCGACGCGGTGGAGGTCTCGCGCAAGGCCACCTCGCTCAGCCTGAACAACAACGGCAAGGTGTACTCGTACGGCAAGGACGTCGTCTTCACCGCGCACCTCGGTACGACGTACAAGAGCCGCACCGTCGCGATCTACGCGGACCCGTTCGGGACGGACAAGCCGAAGAAGCTGCTGAAGACCGCCGAGGTCAACTCCAAGGGGAATGTGTCGGCGACCGTCGACATGACTCGTGACACCACCGTCACCGCGGTCTTCGCCGGCGACGCCCGGTCCGCCTCCAAGACCGTGAAGTCGACGGCGTACGCCCGGGCGAAGGTCTCCACCACCGTCTCCAAGCACTACAAGACGGGCAAGATCGGCTCCACCACGTACTACTACTTCCACAAGAACACCGACCCGGTGTTCACCACGACGATGAACTACTACGCCGGCCGGAAGCAGCGCTTCCAGCTCCAGGTGTACTACCAGGGTTCCTGGTACGACGCGGGCACCCAGTACTTCGCCCTGGGCACGAACGGCAAGTCGGCCGTACGCCTGGAGGCGGCGGGCGAGTCCGGCATTCGGGCCCGGATGCGCTCGTCCTACATCAACGGCTCCTCCGGCGACAACGTCAACTCCACGACGCACGGCGCCTGGAAGTACTTCATCTTCACCAAGTAGATCCACCGCCCCGGAAGATCGCACGAGCGAACCCGGGGGACAGTACCTGCCGACGAAGAGCAGGACAACGGAAGCCGAGGATCGTGGGGGGCCCCCCCCCCCCGGGGGGGCCCCCCAACAACATAGGGCGCGGGCCCCACGGCGGGCCCCCCGCCCACCCCCCCCAAACGGGCCG
>NZ_JBSFLB010000014.1:0-208157 GCF_053598835.1 Streptomyces sp. NPDC001070 | reverse complement strand
CGTGGGTGCCGGCCTGCTCGACGACCCAGCGGGCCACCTTCTCGCCGTTGCGGCCCGGGCGGGTGCTGCCGAGGATGATGCCGATCCTGGTCATACGTCGTGATCCCTGCTGTGCATGCGGAAATGACTTGAAGCTTCAACTTGAAGCTTCAATCGAACAGTAACAGATCCGCTTGAAGCTTCAAGACGTCCACTAGCCTGGTTCCTATGACGAAGAACACAGGGGAGCCGCCGGTGCCGGACGTCGCGGAGCCGCGCTGGCTGCGGGGCGGCGAGCTGTCGGCGTGGATGTCGATGGCCCGGGTTCTGACCCGGCTCCTCCCGGCGCTGGAGCGGCAGCTGGAGCGGGACGCCGACCTGAACTGGATGGAGTACCACGTACTGGCCATGCTCTCCGAGCAGGATTGCCACACCATGCGGATGAGCACGCTGGCCGACAACGCCAACTCGTCCCTGTCCCGGCTCTCCCACGTGGCCAGGCGCCTGGAGCAGCAGGGCTTCGTCCGCCGCGAGCCGGATCCCGCCGACGGCCGGTACACCCTGGCCGTTCTCACACCCGAGGGCTACGAGAAGCTCGCCGCGTCCGCGCCCGCGCACGTCGAGAACGTGCGCCGGATGGTCCTCGACGCGCTGGAGCCCGGCGAGCTCGAGACCCTCCAGCCCGCCTTCGACCGCATCCACGAGGCCGTCGACGCCGCCGAGCGGGGCCGCTGAGGCGGGCCGCCGACGGGCCGTCGTCGGGCCACCGACGTGGAGAGGGGGCGCTGCGGGCGGCTCGTAGCAGCCCGCAGCGCCCCCTGGCGCTACCTGACTCTCGGTCAGGAGTTCACTTGGGCCGTCACCGGCGACGAGAAGGTCGTCAGCCGGGTGTGGACGCCCGGGTGGCCGGCCCGGACGCAGCCCTCGCCCCAGGAGGTGATGCCGGCCGGGACGCCGGCCAGGAGGGCGGCCTTCTTCGCGCGGGTGAGCCGTAGCGTGAAGCTCCTCAGGTTGCCGGTGGGGGGACGCGCGGGTCGCCGGTGGGGCGGCGAGGAAATCCCGCACGGACGGCGCGGCCTGAGTCGACGTCATCGTCGACGACCGTGGAGCGAGGGGCGAGTTGGCGCACGTGCTCTCGTGGGACGGGGCAACTGGCTTGCTGTGTGCGGGACTCAGGTTAGGAGCCGCCCCGGGGTGGCCCAATGAGGGAAGGCCCTAACCCGGTTGCGTAGGGAAACCCCTCGGTCACGTCGCGTACCCGCTGACGGACGTGCCGACCGCCGTACCGACGGCCGTGCCGACGCGGGGCCGACCGCTCCGGCGAGGGCCGCTCAGCCCGCCCGGCGGCCCGCCGCCAGGCGCACGATGTCCACCCGCGAGCGGATGCCGAGTTTGCGGTAGACCCGGGTCAGCGTGGCCTCGACCGTCTTCACGCTGATGAACAGCGTCGCGGCGATCTCCCGGTTGGTGGCGCCCTCCAGCACGAGCGCGGCCACCTGGCGCTCCATCGAGGCCAGCCCGTCCAGTTCCGGCGGCGCCGCCGACGAGGCCGCAGGCGCCGGGCCCACCTGCTCCAGCCACGGCAGCGCCTTCGCCCGCCGGAACAGCCCTTCGGCCTCGTCCAGCGCGGCACGGGCCGCCCCGGGGTTGCGCCGGTCCGCCTCGACCTGGGCCAGGGCGAAGACGGCCCGCGCCTCCTCCAGCCCGTAACCGAGCGCGGCCAGCCGTTGCCGGGCCGCCGTCAGCACGGCCACCGCCCCGTCGGTGTCACCGTGGGCCGCCAGCAGCATCCCCTCGGCGCGCTCCAGGACGGCCAGCATGCTCTGCCGGCTGAGCCGCAGCGCGTGCCTGCGGGTCTCGTCGATGACCTCGCGCGCCTCACCGAGCGCCCCGGTCAGCACCAGGGCCTCGGCCAGGTCGCCCTGCCAGCGGCCGCGCGCCGGCTCGGTCACGCCCATCTCGCGTTCCAGCGCCCTCACCCTGCGCAGCGCCTCCACCGCGCCCTGCGGGTCGGCGCCGACCAGCCGCGCGTGCCCCAGCGCGTACAACGCCCGGGTCAGATACGGCATGTCGCTGTCGGCCTCGGCCCGCCGCACCGCGTCCCCGGCCAGCGACAGGGCGCGCTCCACCGTGCCGCCCGCCGCCTCGGCCAGGGCCGCGATCTGCAGCGCGAAGCCCTCGCCGATGCCGATGTCCTCGGCCAGCCGCAGGCTCTCCCGGGCCAGGTCCAGGGCGGTTCCGCAGCGGCCGGAGCGCAGTTCGATCTCGGCGAGGCTGCGCACGGAGTAGACCTCGCTCTCCACCGCGCCGCGCTGCCGCGCCTCACCGGCCAGCCACGTCAACGCGGTGCGCGCCTCGTCGAGCTGATCGCTCATCAGCAGATAGCGGGAGCGGATGTAGACCGGGCCGTTGTGGTTCATGGCGACGTCCGGGTCCTGCGGTTCCGCGGAGGCCAGCGCGAGGGTGGCGGCGGCGTCCGGGTGCCCCATCGTCGTCTCGTTGAGAGCCTTGAACGACAGTGCCAGCAACTCGGTCCGCCGGTCACCGGCCTCGGCGGCGAGCGCCGCCGACCTGGCGGCCTCGGCGCGCGCCTCGTTCATCTGGCCGTCCACCAATGCCCGCCAGGCGATCTGGTAGCGCACCAGGCCCTGCAGCCGCGGGTCGTCGCCCGCGTCCGCCAGGGCCTGCGGGAAGACGTCGTCCACCTCGGACAGGGCCTGCCCGACCGAGTCGATCACCACGATCCACGCCCGTACCCGGTCCGCCGGATCGGTCGCGACCTCCAGCACCTCGCGCGCCGTGGCCCGGGCCAGCTCCGGCTCGGCGGCGGTCAGCGCGTCCTCGGCGGCCCGCAGCCGCCGCTCGTCCGCGGTGGGCACCGCGCCCTGCGGGGTGTGCCGGGCGGCCAGCAGGCCCAGTTGCGCGGCCATCGACGGGGCGCCGCGGACCCGGGCCTCGTCCGCCGCCTCGGCGAGGCTCGCCGCGACCCGTTCGTCCCTGCCGCTCGTCGCCAGCGCGAGGTGACGGGCCCGCTCGATCGGGTCTCCGGCCGCCGCGGCCAGCGCGGCGTGGGCGCTGCGCCGCTCCTCCTGGGTCGCCTCCGCGTAGAGCGCCGCGGATATCAGCGGATGCGCGAAACGGATCAGCCCGGTGCCGTCGTGATGGTCCATCTCCACCAGGCCGAGGGAGGCGGCCACACCCGTCTCGCTCTCGGCGTTCGCACGGCCGGCGCCGCGCAGCGTCGCGAGCGTCGGGCGGGCGCCCGCGCTCGCGATGAGCAGCGTGCGGCGGGTCTCCGCGGAGAGCATCTCCAGGCGGTTGAGCACGAGGGTGCGCAGTGAGGTCGGCACCGGCAGCGGCTCCCCGGGCCGCGGCGGTGTGCGGCTCTCCGCGAGGGCGCGCCCCAGCTCCAGGGCGAAGAGCGGATTGCCGCCGCTGGTGCGGTGGATGTCCCGGACGACCGCGCGCGGCAGGCCCGTGTGCCCGCGCCCGTCGAGCAGTTCGGAGACCTGCGGCCGAGACAGCGGGGTCACCCGGAGCGTCAGCACGTCCTGCGGGAACGCCCGCAGATAGCGGTCGTGCTGGTCCTGCGGATCGGAGTCGGTGCGTACGGCACCCAGCACCCGCACCGGAAGCTCCGCGACCCGGCGCGCGGCGAAGGCGAGCAGCTCCGCGCTCGCGGGGTCCATCCACTGCAGGTCGTCGACGACGATCAGCACCGGGCCGTCGGCGGCCAGCGCCCGCAGCACCGACAGCACGGCCAGACGCAGTGCGAGCCCGTCGCGTTGCAGCGAGGACTCGCCCCGGCCGGTGAGCGCCGACTCCAGCGCGGCCCGCTGCGGCGCGGGCAGGCTGTCGGACACCTGGTCGGCGACGAGGCCGAGCAGGTCGACCAGGGCGAGGAAGGGAAGATGCGATTCGGACTCCGTCGCGGAACAGCGCAGCACCGTCGGCTCGCCGCCGTATTCCTCGGCGAGTGTCCGCAATACGGTGGACTTCCCGATTCCGGCCGGCCCGTACAGCAGCAGGCTGCCTCCCTGGGCCAGGTGCCCGCGGGCTCGCGCGAGCACGTCACCTCGCCCAATCACCTGGTCGGGTCGGGGTCTGGCCGGCACGTCGAAGACCTGCTCCACGGTCGCCGCTCCCCTCGTGTCGTGTCCGGGACAATCTTATGCAAAGAGCCGCCGAAACCCGCCCGATACGGCCACGGCCCTTTAATCTCTGTCCGGTGCTGGGAAATTCACCGCCGTCGCCGAATTGTTGTCGTGCAAAGGGCGGCAAGTCGGGAAATGCTCGGGAGCGGTAGCCCGTTGAACACCGGACCATTCGTCAGGCCCGCCCCCGTCCCACATGTGCCGGTGGACACACCCCGAATGATCGGTCCGATCCCGCCGGCGGTCAAACCCCAAAATCGCCGCAGGTGAACCGAAAGCGACGGCTTGTCCGTTCTTCCGGTCCTGCTCCGCTCACGGTGCTTTGCGGGCGATCGCGGCACCGGTGGACGGCCGGCGGCCCGGCCCCTGTCGTCAAAGTCACCCCGCCGGCGCCGTTCCCCCGGTCTTCGGCCGGGGCGGGGCGTTCCCGTGGCGTGGCGGCCCGCAGGGGGCTCCACCAGGGCCGTCGGCGGGGCCGCGGGGGCCGTTACGGCAACAGCCCGGCGCGGCGGGCGGCGACGACCGCTTCGAGGCGGGTGTGGGCGCCGAGCTTGCGCATGGCCGAGCGCAGATAGCTCTTGACCGTCTCAGGGCGCAGTCCCAGCCGGTCGGCGGCCGCGGCGTTCGTGGCGCCGGAGGCGACGCAGGCCAGCACGTCGAGCTCACGCGAGGAGAGGGCGACCGGCTGCCCGGTGGGGGACCGGCGCCCGCCGGCGGCGCCGGTGGCCGCCGCCAGACGGCCGCACGCGGCGAGCAGCTCCTGGCGGAGCAGCGGATCGGCGACACGGCCGGCCAGCGCCCGCAGCTCGCCGTGGGCCTCGCGGACCTCCTCCCAGGCCGCCGGGTCGCCGGCGGTCGGCTGCCGGCACGTCGACAGCAGGCGGTCGGCCTCGTCCCGGACCACCAGCGACTGCTCCAGCTCGCGCGCCGCCTCCACCGCGGCGCTCACCGGACGGTCGCCGAGCGCCAGCGGATGGCGCAGCGCGCCGTACAGCACTCCGCGCACCCGCCGCCGGACGACCACCGGCACCGCGAGGACCGAGCGGAGCCCCTCGGCGGCCACCGCGGCGTCGTACTCGTGGCTGATCACCCGCGACGTGCTGTAGTCCGTGACGGCCAGCGGCCGCGAGAGCGCGATCGTCTTGCCGCCGAGCCCGTTGCCCGTGGTGACCGTGAGCCCCTGAAGGGAGGCCGTCGCCGTGCCGGACAGCTCGGTGATCCGCAGCCGGCGCGGTTCCGGGAGCAGCCCTCCGAAAGCCACCGGCAACCCGCTGGTGCGCCTCATCCGCAGCAGCGCCGCCCGCAGCTCCGCCGCCTCGCCCGATCCGGTCCGTGATCCCGTCACGCCCTCGCCGCTCCTTCACCCCCGTACGGGGGTAGTGAGAGCTCTGTCACTGACAACAGGATGCTACTGAGGGGCCGGCAATAAGGAGGACACATGACGGCAACCAGCCCGACAGAACAGTTCAGGGCGGCCCGGGACTTCCTGCTGCGCCACCGCGAGGACTACAAGGCGGCCTACGAGGGCTTCCGCTGGCCGCGGCCCGAGCACTTCAACTGGGCGCTGGACTGGTTCGACGTCATCGCCCGTGACAACGACCGCACCGCCCTGCACATCGTCGAGGAGGACGGCACCGAGGCCGCCGTCTCCTTCGCCGCGATGGCCGAGCGATCCGACCGGGTCGCCAACTGGCTCCGTGAGCGGGGCGTGCGCGCCGGCGACCGGGTCGTGGTCATGCTCGGCAACCAGACGGAGCTGTGGGAGACGGCCCTGGCCGCCATGAAGCTGCGCGCCGTGGTCATCCCCGCCACCCCGCTGCTCGGGCCGGCCGACCTCACCGACCGCGTGGAGCGCGGCCGGGCCCGCCATGTGATCGTCCGGTCGGCGGACACGGCCAAGTTCGACGCGGTGCCCGGGGAGTACACCAGGATCGCGGTCGGGGGCGCGCCCGAGGGCTGGCACGCCTACGAGGAGGCGTACGGCGCCCCGGCGGGCTTCGCGCCCGACGGCGACACCAGGTCCGACGAACCGCTGATGCTGTACTTCACCTCGGGGACGACCGCCAAGCCCAAGCTCGTCGAGCACACCCACCTGTCCTACCCCGTGGGCCACCTCGCCACGATGTACTGGATCGGCCTGCGCCCCGGCGACGTCCACCTCAACATCTCCTCGCCCGGCTGGGCCAAGCACGCCTGGTCCAACCTCTTCGCGCCGTGGAACGCCGAGGCGACCGTCTTCATCCACAACTACACGCGCTTCGACGCGGGCCGTCTGATGGCCGAGATGGACCGGGCCGGCGTCACCAGTTTCTGCGCCCCGCCCACCGTCTGGCGGATGCTGATCCAGGCCGACCTCGGAGTGCTGCGCACCCCGCCGCGCGAGGTGGTGGCAGCCGGCGAGCCGCTCAACCCGGAGGTGATCGAGCACGTGCGGCGCGCCTGGGGGCTCACCGTACGGGACGGATTCGGCCAGACCGAGACGGCCGTCCAGGTCTCCAACTCACCCGGCCAGCGGCTCAAGCCGGGCTCCATGGGCCGTCCCAGCCCGGGCTACGCGGTCGAGCTGGTCGACCCGGTCACCGGCAAGCCCGGCGACGAGGGCGAGATCTGCCTCGACCTGTCCGCCCGCCCGGTCGGCCTGATGACCGGGTACGAGGGCGACCCGGAGCGCACCGCCGAGGCGATGGCGGGCGGCTACTACCGCACCGGCGACATCGGCTCGCGGGACACCGACGGCTACATCACCTACGTCGGGCGCGCCGACGACGTCTTCAAGGCCTCCGACTACAAGATCTCCCCATTCGAGCTGGAGAGCGCCCTGCTGGAGCACGAGTGCGTGGCCGAGGCCGCCGTCGTCCCCGCTCCCGATCCGCTCAGGCTCGCCGTGCCCAAGGCCTACGTCGTCCTCGCCGAGGGCTGGGAGCCGGGTCCGGAGACCGCGGCGGCGCTCTTCGCGCACTCGCGGGCCGTGCTCGCCCCGTACAAGCGGGTGCGGCGCATCGAGTTCGCCGAGCTCCCCAAGACCGTGTCCGGCAAGATCCGCCGCATCGAGCTGCGGCAGCGCACCGCCGAGGGTGCCGTCGGCACCGAGTACCGCGAGGAGGACCACAAGTGAGCATCCCCGCGCATCCCGTCGAGCCCTCCTACGCGAGCGGCACCGGCACCACCCCGTTGCTCGGCGACACCATCGGCCGCAACCTGGACCGGGCGGTCGCCGCCTGGCCGGACCGGGACGCCCTGGTCGACGTGACCGAAGGCCGACGCTGGACGTACGCCGAGTTCGGTGCCGCCGTCGACGACGTGGCGCGCGGGCTGCTCGCCAAGGGCGTCGGCAAGGGCGACCGGGTGGGCATCTGGGCGGTCAACTGTCCCGAGTGGGTGCTCGTCCAGTACGCCACCGCCCGCATCGGCGCGATCATGGTCAACATCAATCCGGCCTACCGCGTCCACGAGCTGGCGTTCGTCCTCAACCAGGCGGGCATCGAGGTGCTGGTCGCCTCGACCGCCTTCAAGGCCAGCGACTACCGCGCCATGGTCGAGCAGGTGCGCGGCGAGTGCCGGTCGCTGACCGAGGTCGTGTACATCGGCGATCCGACGTGGGACGCCCTCGTCGAGGCCGGGGCCAACGTCCCCTACGAGCAGCTCGCCGAGCGCGGGGCGGAGCTGTCCTGCGACGACCCGGTCAACATCCAGTACACCTCCGGGACGACCGGCTTCCCCAAGGGCGCGACCCTGTCGCACCACAACATCCTCAACAACGGCTACTTCGTGGGCGAGCTGGTCGGCTACACCGAACAGGACCGGGTCTGCCTGCCCGTGCCGTTCTATCACTGCTTCGGCATGGTCATGGGCAATCTCGGCGCCACCTCGCACGGGGCCTGCATCGTCATCCCGGCGCCCGGCTTCGACCCGGCGGCCACCCTGCGGGCGGTGGAGCAGGAGCGCTGCACCTCGCTGTACGGGGTGCCGACGATGTTCATCGCCGAGCTCAACCTGCCGGACTTCGCGACGTACGACCTCTCCTCGCTGCGCACCGGGATCATGGCGGGCTCGCCCTGCCCGGTGGAGGTGATGAAGCGGGTCGTCGCCGAGATGCACATGGCCGAGGTGTCCATCTGCTACGGCATGACCGAGACCTCGCCGGTCTCGACCCAGACCCGCCGGGACGACGACCTGGAACGCCGCACCGGCACCGTGGGCCGGGTGCTGCCGCACGTCGAGGTCAAGGTCGTCGACCCGGGCGGCGTGACCGTGCCGCGCGGCACGGCGGGCGAACTGTGCACCCGCGGCTACTCGGTGATGCTGGGGTACTGGGACGAGCCGGAGAAGACCGCCGAGGCGATCGACGCCGGCCGCTGGATGCACACCGGCGACCTGGCCGTGATGCGGGAGGACGGCTATCTGCAGATCGTCGGCCGCATCAAGGACATGATCATCCGCGGCGGTGAGAACGTCTACCCGCGCGAGATCGAGGAGTTCCTCTACGCCCACCCCAAGATCGCGGACGTGCAGGTGGTCGGCGTCCCCGACGAGCGCTACGGCGAGGAGATCCTCGCCTGCGTCATCCTCAAGGACCCGGCGGCCGGGCTGACGGTGGAGGAGCTGGGGGAGTTCTGCCGCGGCCGGCTCGCCCACTACAAGGTGCCGCGCCATCTGCGGCTGATGGACGCCTTCCCGATGACCGTCAGCGGCAAGGTCCGCAAGATCGAGCTGCGGGAGTCCTTCAGGACCGGGTGAGTTCCGCGATGCGCCGCGCCACCGCCTCCGGTGGCGCGGCCGTCGTGTCCACGACCGTCCCGGCCGTCCGCAGCCAGGGCAGCGCCTTCCCGTACTCCTCCAGGTGGTCCAGCCGCCACTGCCGGGCGCCGGTCTCCACGGTGTCCTGCTCGATCCTCCGGGTCAGCTCGGCCGGGTCGGTGTGCAGTACGAAGTGCCGTACGGGCAGGCCCGCCCGGTCCAGCCCCTCGTCGATCTCCCGCCAGTAGCCCTCCACCAGCACGGTCTGCGGCACGATCAGCGTTCCGCCGAGGTAGCCGTGCAGTTGCGTCAGCGACGCCACCGTGAGCGCGCGCCATGGGGGCCATTCCTGGAAGTTCCGTACGGGCACGGCCTCGCTCAGCACGTGCCGGAGCATGAAGCCGACGTGCTCGCTGTCGAAGACGTGGGCGTCCGGCAGCAGGCCGGACAGCCGAGCCGACGTCGTGGTCTTGCCCGCCCCGAAGGTCCCGTTCAGCCAGATGATCACCCGCGTCACTCTAGCCCCGGTTACGCTGGGCAACACAGCTGACGCGTACGGGAGATGGGGGACACCGGCGATGGCCCACTGGGACGGCACGCGGCCTGGCGGCGGCGATCAGCAGAACGCGATCCCCGAGTTGGTGTCCGCCGTGGTCGGGGCGGGCGGGGTGGTCATGCTCAGCGCGTTCATGCAGGCGGTGGGGACGAAGCTCGGCGAGATCACGGCGGCGCGGGTGAGCGGCCGGGGCTTCTGGCGGCGTCGGCGGGTCACCGAGGAGGAGCGGACGGCGGCCGCCTTCATCGCGGCGGTCGAGAAGCTGGGTTCGGCCCGGCGGGACAGCGGCGGAGTGCTGCGCCTGCACGACGAGGGCTCGCGCACCCGGGTGCAGGTGCATCCGCTGCTGCCGGTCGGGGCGGTGGCCCAGTTCCAGCGGCTCGACCTGCGCCACCCGGAGGTCGTCGGCCTGGAGATCGCCTGGACCGACACCCTGGGCGACCACCCCCAGGGCGTGTGGGCCACGACGGGCGGCGCCGCCGGCACGGGCACCCGCTACGTGTGGAACGACATCCGGCGCACCTGGGAACCCCTCCGCCGCGGCCAGTGAGGCGCGTCCGCGCCGCTCCGTCGGCGCCCGGACACCGAAGTGACCCCTTCCGTTCGGGAGATGGTCACTGTGCCGTCATCCCGTACGACGATCAGGCCGACGGTGCTTGCTAGGGTGCCTAGTGCTCTGCCGCAAGCGCCTGGCCGGACCGGTGTCTCCCGGCGGCGCGGCGGCGCCCGGCCGGCGTCGGCCGAACGTCCGGGGAGGGCACCGGGAGGGGACGCAGCGCCCGCGTGGCGGCGGTCCGCCCGGCGGGGTTCCTGTCCCCGCTCCCGATGTTGGAAGGATTCGATGACGGCTTCTCCTGGCGACCCGACGGCAGCGGACGGCGTCACGCGGGAGGCACGGTCCCCCGGTGGCACGCCCTTGCCCCGCCGGACTCGGAGAACGTCCGCGATCGCCGATGCCTCGGCCACTACGAGCGCGACGCCGACGGACTGGAACGACGGCAGGCCCCTGACGAAGCGCGCCAGGCTGGCCGCCGCCCTGCCGGAGCCGCCCGGGGACACCTCCGCCGGGACCGACTCCGCCTACGCGGACGGCTTCGCGGCCGGGCTCGCCTTCGCGGCGCGCTCCGCGGCCGCGCCCGGTGAGGGCGACATACCGGACCCGGATTCGGACCCGGACGCCAAGGCCGAGGGCGCGGACCGGGGCACCCGCCCCCGGCGGTCCCGCTGGGCGCTGCCGGCCGGCGCGGTTCTGGCGGCCGGCCTGCTCGTATCCCTACCGTTCCTCGTGCGGGGCGGTGGACAGGACGACCGGGACGCGGCGCCCGTCACCCTTTCCGGCATCACGCCGAGCGGCGGAATCCCGGGAGCCGGAGCGGCCACGGCGAGCCCGTCCGACGTGACGTCGCCCTCCGCGGCACGTACTCCGCGGCAGTCGCCGGCGGGTGGTTCCAAGGACGGCGGCACTCCGTCCCCGGGTGCGTCCGGGAGCACGGCGACCCCGGGGACCAAGGGCGGGGGCGCGGCGGAGCGGCCCTCCACCGGACCTTCGCACTCCGGCGGCGCCCCGGGCGTGGCGATCCGAAGCCACGCGTCCGGCCGCTGCATCGACGGCAGCACCCCCTGGGGCACGCCGCTGCAGGTCTGGGACTGCACGGGCAGCGCCCAGCAGTCCTGGCAGATCGAGCCGGACGGGAGCATTCGGTCCATGGGCAAGTGCATGGACGTCGAAGGCGGTTCGCGGGATGACGGCGCGGCGGTCCAGCTGGCCGACTGCAACGGCACCGGCGCCCAGAAGTTCCGGCTCAACGCCGCGCACGACCTGGTCAATCTCCAGGCCGACAAGTGCGTGGAGGCCGAGGACACGCCAGGGGTCAACGGCACCAGGCTGCGGTTGTGGAGCTGCACGGGCGCGGACAACCAGAAGTGGAGCGGCGGCTGACCCGCCGCCCGGTGATTCGTGCGGGCGGGGATCAGGTGTTGTCGTTCCTCGCCAGGCACAGGACGTACTTGGTCGAGCCCTGCTCCTCGTGGAACGCGGCCACCGTGCGGGGGTAGGCGTGGCAGAGGCCGGTGTCGGTGGTGCCCTCGAAGCGGCCGACGACCTCGTACTCGGCCTTGGCGGAGCCGCAGTCGACGACGGAGACGTCCGGGATGAAGGCGTCCCCGCTGTTGTGGACGCAGTCGCCGACCTCGGCGTACTCGGGGTCGTTGTGGAGCAGCAGCCAGCTCCCGCCGACGAGGATGACGGGTATCAGCAGGCCCAGGGCGGTGGGGCGGAGGAAGATCGGTCTGCCGGGGTCAGCCGGGGTGCCCGGGGCACCCGGGACGGGCTCGGGCAGGCGGCTGATCTTCCAGCGCTGGAACAGGTTGACCAGCAGGGTGAGCGGGTTGACCAGCAGGGAGGCGGGACTCCACCAGCCCTGCACCAGGCTGTTGGAGACCATCTCGCGGTGCTTGGCGATGCCGCAGCGCCGGCAGAACGTGGACTTCAGCTTGAGGAAGCGCATCAGGACGACCATGCCCTGGTGGCCGCGGACGGTCGCTTTGACCGCGGGCACCGAACCGCAGAAGACGCAGGAGGGGCCGTAGCCCGGCACGTCCTGGCCGAAGGGCGGCAGCGGTCGCGGCCGTGCGACGGCGTGCTGCTGCTGCGGTAGTTGCTGCGGCTGGGCCTGCGCCTGCTCGGGCGACGGCGCGGGCGCGGGCGTGGGCGTGGTCAAGGAGATCACCTGTGGTCCGTGTGAAGCCTGCGTGAAGGGCGAGCCGAACCCTACTGGTTGGTACCGACATCGTTCGACCGGATTACCGGCCCCGCTTTCGCCTCCCCTTCTTGACCCGTGCGCCGGGAGCGCCCTATGTTCGATGTAGTTCCACATAACAAAAGAAACTTTCCACTATGTGGAATTACCGGGCGCGACAACCTGGACCGCAGGACGACGCAGGAGTGACCGAATGCCTCGAATGACCGCCGCCCGAGCGGCAGTGGAGATCCTCAAGCGCGAGGGTGTGGACACCGCGTTCGGCGTGCCCGGTGCCGCGATCAACCCCTTCTACGCCGCCCTCAAGGCCTCGGGCGGCATCCAGCACACGCTGGCCCGGCACGTGGAGGGCGCCTCCCACATGGCCGAGGGCTACACGCGCACCGCGCCCGGCAACATCGGCGTCTGCATCGGCACGTCGGGCCCCGCCGGCACCGACATGATCACCGGCCTCTACTCGGCGATCGGCGACTCGATCCCCATCCTCTGCATCACCGGCCAGGCGCCCACCGCGGTGATCCACAAGGAGGACTTCCAGGCCGTGGACATCGCCTCCATCGCGGCGCCCGTCACCAAGGCGGCCACCACCGTCCTGGAGGCGGCGCAGGTCCCGGGGGTCTTCCAGAAGGCGTTCCACCTGATGCGATCCGGCCGCCCCGGCCCGGTCCTGATCGACCTGCCGGTCGACGTCCAGCTCACCGAGATCGAGTTCGACCCCGAGACGTACGAGCCGTTGCCGGTCTGGAAGCCCGCCGCCACCCGCCGCCAGATCGAGAAGGCGCTGGCGATGCTGGGCGCCGCCGAGCGGCCGCTGATCGTGGCCGGCGGCGGGGTGATCAACGCCGACGCGGCCGATCTCCTGGTGGAGTTCGCCGAGCTGACCGGCATCCCGGTGGTGCCGACCCTGATGGGCTGGGGCGCCATCCCGGACGACCACGACCTCAACGCCGGCATGGTCGGCCTGCAGACCTCGCACCGCTACGGCAACGCGACCTTCCTGGAGTCGGACTTCGTCCTCGGCATCGGCAACCGCTGGGCCAACCGCCACACCGGCCGGATCGACGTCTACACCGCGGGCCGCACCTTCGTGCACGTCGACATCGAGCCCACCCAGATCGGCAGGATCTTCGCCCCCGACTACGGGATCACCTCCGACGCCGGTGCCGCGCTGCGGCTCTTCGTCGAGGTGGCCGCCGGGCTGAAGGCCGCCGGCGAACTGCCGGACCGCTCCGCCTGGGCCGCTTCCGCCCGGGAGCGCAAGGCCACCCTCCACCGCCGTACGCACTTCGACGACATCCCGATCAAGCCGCAGCGCGTGTACGAGGAGATGAACCGCGCCTTCGGCCCGGAGACCCGTTACGTCACCACGATCGGCCTCTCGCAGATCGCGGGCGCGCAGATGCTCCACGTCTACCGGCCGTGCCACTGGATCAACTGCGGCCAGGCGGGTCCGCTCGGCTGGACCGTGCCGGCCGCCCTCGGGGTCGCGAAGGCCGACCCGGGTACGCCCGTCGTGGCCCTCTCCGGGGACTACGACTTCCAGTTCATGATCGAGGAGCTGGCGGTCGGCGCGCAGCACCGGATCCCGTACGTCCACGTCCTGGTGAACAACTCCTACCTGGGCCTGATCCGCCAGGCGCAGCGGGCCTTCGACATCGACTTCCAGGTCAACCTGGAGTTCGAGAACGTCAACTCGCCGGAGCTGGGCGTCTACGGCGTCGACCACGTCAAGGTCGCCGAGGGGCTCGGCTGCAAGGCGATCCGGGTGACCGACCCGGCGGGGCTGGGCGCGGCCTTCGAGCAGGCGAAGAAGCTCGCGGCCGAGTACCGGGTGCCGGTCGTCGTCGAGGCGATCCTGGAACGGGTCACCAACATCGCCATGAGCGTCACCAACGACATCGGCAACGTCGTGGAGTTCGAGGAGCCGGCCACCGAACCCGGCCACGCTCCCACCGAGATCATCCCGCTGACGAGCTCCTGAGCCGGGCCCGCCCGTCGCCACCGGCCGCCCCGTCCCGACCTCCGGGCGCGGCGGCCGGTTCCACGACCGCCCCCGGGAGCGCGCCGGCCGACGGCCTAGAGCGGCCCGAACAGCCAGTTGCCGGGCGCCTCGGGGTCGGTGCCGATGTAGTAGGCGCGGATCGCCGCCACCAGTTCCGCCGTGCCGACCTGTCCGTCGCCGTCGGTGTCGATGCGGTCGAAGGCGGCGGCGATGTCGGCGACCGGTGTGTTGAAGGCCCGTTGCAGGACCTCGAACTCCTCGCGGACGACGTGACCGTCGCCGTCGGTGTCGCACAGCTGGGCGACCGCCTCGGCCGCCGGATGGAAGACCGGGTCGAAGGCGGGCCCCTCGATGAAGGCCTTGGTCATCCCGTGGTGGTACTCCGCGGAGGACAGCCGCCCGTCGCGGTCGCTGTCGGCGTAGGCCGCCAGCTCCGCCCAGACGGCGTCCAGCCGCACCGCGACCGCCTTGCCCTTGGGCGAGGTGGGGGACATGCCGAAGCCGTGGATCAGCCGCGCGCCGACGTCCTGGAAGTCGGCGCGCTCGGCATATCCGTTGCCGTCCGTGTCCAGACGGCGGAAGGATTTGTCGAGCTTGCGCTTCAGTAGGGCCGTAGACATCGCTGCGTCCTTGACGTTGTCCTGGGGTTGCCGTACGGAGGGGGAACCTCTCGATACTCCCCCGGGAGCGGCGGTCGCGCGACCCGAGTGGCTACGGATGGCGAAGGGTTGGGGAGAGCCCGGCCCGGCTCCGTGCCCGGCCCCGCACCCCGCTCACGGCGTGGCGCGCGGGCCGGTCCTGATCAGCGCGTCGGCGGCGTCGTTGACCGGCTGCGGGGTGCCGGTGAGGTCCATGACGAACAGCGGGACACCGAGCCGGTCGGCGCGCAGGCGCGCGTCGTGGGCGTAGCCCGCCAGGGAGAAGAAGGCGCCGGTGGCGTCCTCGTTGAGGCAGTTGAGCCAGAGGGTCTCGATGTCCCGCAGAGCCGTCGGCCTCGTCGTCGGGTCGACCTGGGCGACGACGCCGCTGCCGCGCAGGTCGATGCCGTTGGCCGCGCGGTCCCCGGCGATGCGTACGCCGACGAAGCCGAGCCACTTCAGGTACTGGGCGGCGGCGGTGACGGCGTCCCGCGCGGTGCGGATGGTCACCGGCCGGAAGGGCGGTCGCGGCGCGGGCGCGAAGGGCGCCGGACCGGCCGGCCGCACCGGGGGGACGGGGCGCCGGTCGGGCAGCCGCAGGGCCCGGGTGTCCACCGGCAACCGGATCACCGCCCCGCAGTCGCAGCCCAGTTCTGGCTGCGGCCACTGGTCGTCGCGGCCGCAGTCGGGGCAGCGCATGCCCACCCAGGAGTCGTCCCAGGACCGGTGGCGGATCTGTACGGGGACGCCACCGCGCAGCACCGGCAGGGCCAGCGGCGTGCCGCAGGCGCAGGGGAAGACGGGGGCGGTGTACGCGTGCTCCCGGCGGCAGGCCGGACAGCGCACGGGCACGCTCTCTGCCATGGTTCGCGACTCCTGGGCGGTGCGGCGGTGCTCGCCGGGACGGGTCCTGCCGTCCATGGTCCCGCACCGGAAGCGGGTCGCGCACCCGTGTTGCCGTCCCCGGCCGGACGGGGGCACGCCACCGCCCGGCGACCCGTGACGGGATCAGGCCGAAGGCGTCACGGGTCCCCGGGCGGGGCACTCGTCCGCGCCGCCTCGACCTACCCCTCAGAAGTTCTCGGCGGCGCGGACAGCCGGTGGTTCCGGGCGGCGGCGCCCCTTCGGGCGCGACAGGACAGGTCGGGGCACCGCCGCCCGGAAGTCGGGGGTCAGCCGCTGACGGGCCGGCCGGACAGCCGCTCCACGCCGCGCAGGAGGGCTGAGTGGTCCAGCCCGCCGTCGCCCTGGGCCCGCAGCGAGGCGACGAGGTTCGCCACGACGGCCCCGACCGGCAGGGCGGCGCCCACCGTGCGGGCCGCGTCGGTGACGATGCCCATGTCCTTGTGGTGGAGGTCGATGCGGAAGCCGGGGGCGAACTCGCGGTCGAGGAAGTTGCGCTTCTTGCGGGTCAGCACCGTGGATCCGGCGAGACCGCCGTTCAGTACCTCCAGGGCCGCCGCGAGGTCGACTCCGGACTTCTCCAGGAAGACCACGGCCTCGGCGCAGGCCTGGATGTTGACCGCGACGATCAGCTGGTTGGCCGCCTTGACCGTCTGTCCGGAGCCGTGCGGGCCGCACAGGACGACGGTCCTGCCGAGGGCTTCGAAGATCGGCCGCGCCTCGTCGAAGTCTGCCTGCGTACCGCCGGCCATGATCGACAGAACGGCCTCGACGGCCCCCGCCTCGCCGCCCGAAACGGGGGCGTCCAGCACCCGGAGGCCCTTCGCCGTCGCGGCGGCGGCCAGGTCGACGGAGGTCTGCGGGGTGATCGACGACATGTCGATCAGGAGCGCGCCCGGCCGCGCGTTCTCCAGGATGCCGTCCTCGCCGTAGGCGATCGCCTCCACCTGGGGAGAGGCCGGGACCATCGTGATGACGACGTCGGCGTCCTTGACGGCCTCCGCGACCGAGGCGGCGGCCGTGCCGCCGGCCGCGGCCAGGCGGTCGAGCTTGTCCTGCTCCAGGGTGTAGCCGGTGACGGGGTAACCGGCCTTGATGAGGTTCTCCGACATCGGGGAGCCCATGATGCCGAGGCCGATCCACGCGATCGCGGGAAGTGTGGTGGTCATGATGTCCTCTCCGGATTACTTGCCGGCGCCGGCGAGCCAGTCGAAGGAGGCGGCGCTGCCCCGCGGGCCCGGCTTGTACTCCAGGCCGGTCCAGCCGTCGTAGCCGGCCTCGCGCAGCCGGCCGAGAAGGCCGGCGAGCGGCAGGGAGCCCGTGCCGGGCGCGCCGCGGCCCGGGTTGTCGGCGATCTGGACGTGGCCGGTGCGGTCCGCGTAGGCGTCGATCACGGCGGGCAGGTCCTCGCCGTTCATCGACAGGTGGTACAGGTCGAGCAGGAACCTGGCGTTGCCGAGCCCGGTCTCCGCGTTGACCTTGTCGACCACCTCCACCGCGGCGGCCGCGCTCACCAGCGGATAGCGCGGCGACTCGGGCTTGTTGAGGGCCTCGACCAGCAGCACCGCGCCGACCCGGTTGGCCGCGTGCGCCGCCCGGACCAGGTTCTCCAGGGCGAGCTCGTCCTGCGCCTCGGGGCTCACGCCGTCCACCCGGTTGCCGTACAGCGCGTTGAGCGCGGTGCAGCCGACCGAGCGCGCGAAGTCGGCCGCCAGGTCGATGTTGGCGCGGAACCGCGCGGACTCGTCGCCCGGCACGGACAGGGCGCCGCGGTCCGGGCCGGGGAGCTCGCCCGCGTAGAAGTTCAGGCCCACCAACTGCGTGCCGGCCTCCTCCAGCGCGCCGCGCAGGGCGTCGAGTTCGGCCTGCGGAGGGGTGGGTGCCGCGGTCCACGGCCACCACAGCTCGACCGCGGAGAATCCGGCCGCGGCGGCCGCCGCGGGGCGCTCCAGCAGCGGGAGCTCGGTGAAGAGGATCGAGAGGTTCACATCGAAGCGCGTGGAGTCGAAGCCCATCACGAGCGCCCTTCCGTATTACGGAAACTAGTTTCTACTTAACGGAAGATTGGATGAGCCGAACGGCGGCTGTCAAGAGGCATGTTCCGGAAAGCCGCTGACCAGCTAGGTTGAGGGCGTGCGCTTGAGACTCGAATTCACCACCGAGCCGTTCGACCTGGACGAGCCCCCGCGGCATGCCGTGGTGGGCCGCGAGGTCCTGGAGGCGGCGCAACTGGACGCCGTGGACGTCGGCCCCTTCGGCAACTCGGCCGAGGGCGGCACCGAGCAGGTGGTCGCCACCGTCGGCGATCTGCTGCGGCGCACGCTGGAGGCCGGGGCGACCCGGGTGTCGCTGCAGGTCAACGTCCTCGGGGAGGCGGACCGGTGACCGGGCCGGGCGAGCATCCGTTCAGCGCGGCGATCAAGCCGCTCGCCGACGCCATGGGCGCGGAGCTGGTGCCCCCCGGCGAGGCCCGCGGTGACGACGTGGTGCTGAGCTGGGAGGGTGCGGAGGTCGTCGCCGTACGGCTGCCGCATCTCGCCGACTCGCTCGACCACATCCTCGCCGACCTCGAGCGCCGGCACGGCAAGGCGCTGTCCGAGCTGGGGCGCAAGGAGAAGCAGACGGTCGTCCGCATCCTGGAGGAGCGCGGCGCGTTCTCGGTGCGGCACGGGGTGGAAACGGTCGCGTCGGCGCTCGGCGTCAGTCGTTTCACCGTCTACAACTACCTGAACAGGGAGAACGCGGCGAAGGGGCAGGAGTAGCCCGCCCGGGCCCGCGGGGCGTCCGTCCGGGCGGCGGGTGACCCGAAGTTTTCAACAAAGTGTTGACGCCGTGAGGCGGGCGCTCTTAGCGTGCCGTTGTGACTTCCAGCCCATCCCCGGGCCTGGCCCGGTTCAACGCCGCCGGCGGACCGGAGGCGGCCGCGCTGCTGCACGAGGTGTGCGCGAGCCGCTCCTGGGGTGCCGCCCTGGCCGCGGCCCGCCCGTACGACACGCTCGACGCCCTGCTCGCCGCCGCGGACGCCGCGACGGCCGGCCTCACCGCCGGCGATCTGGCCGAGGCGATGGCGGGCCACCCGCCGATCGGCCGGCCCGCGCCCGGCGACCCGGTCTCCGCCCGCGAGCAGAGCGGGGTGCAGGACTCCCTGCGCGAGGAACTGCTCGACCTCAACCTCGCGTACCAGGAGCGGCACGGACACGTCTTCCTCATCTGCGCCACCGGCCGGACCGGCGACCAGATGCTGGCCGCGCTCAAGGAGCGGCTCGGCAACGACCCCGGCACCGAACGCGAGATCGTCCGCACCGAACTGGGGAAGATCAACCGCATCCGGCTCACCCGGCTCGTCGGGACCGCCGAGGAGGACCCCGCATGACCTCCGTCTCCACGCACATCCTGGACACCAGCGCCGGTAGGCCCGCGGCGGGCGTCGCCGTCGCCCTGTCGGTGCGCACCGGCGGCGAGGCCCCGTGGGCGCCGCACGGCGCCTCGGTGACCGACGCCGACGGCCGCTGCAAGGACCTGCCCGACCCGCCGGAAGGCACAAGCCACGTACGGCTGGAGTTCGCCACGGAGCCGTACTTCGCCCGCAGCAACACCGCCCACCGCAGTCGAGCCGAGGACCAGCAGGACGCCCCCCGCACAAGGGACAGCGGAGCCTTCTTCCCGGAGGTGGCGATCGTCTTCGCCGTCGAGCCGGACGAGCACTACCACGTACCGCTGCTGCTCAACCCGTTCGGCTACTCCGTATACCGAGGGAGCTAGCACCGACATGTCGCCCACCCGTCTCGGCCAGAACCAGTACGGCAAAGCGGAGACCCGCGTCGTCCGCGTGACCCGCGAGGGCAGGACGCACCACGTCAAGGACCTCAATGTCTCGGTCGCCCTCTCCGGCGCGATGGACGAGGTCCACTACTCCGGCAGCAACGCGGCCGTCCTGCCCACCGACACCACCAAGAACACCGTCTTCGCCTTCGCCAAGCAGCACGGGATCGAGTCCGCGGAGCAGTTCGGCATCCACCTCGCCCGGCACTTCGTCACCAGCCAGGACTCCATCGAGCGGGCCAGGATCCGCATCGAGGAGTACGGCTGGGAACGGATCACGCAGGAGCACTCCTTCGTCCGCGAGGGCCGGGAGACCCGCACCACCGAGGTCACCTTCGACGGCGCGGGCTGGCAGGTCGTCTCCGGCCTGAAGGACCTCGTCGTGATGAACTCCACCGACTCCGAGTTCTGGGGCTTCGTCAAGGACCGGTACACGACGCTGCAGGAGACCCGGGACCGCGTCCTCGCCACCGAGGTGCACGCCCGATGGCGGTTCAACTGGACCCGCGACGAGGACCCCGCCCCGGCGTGGGAGGAGTCGTACGCCGAGGTCCGCCGCCACCTCCTGGAGGCCTTCGCCGGCACCTACTCCCTGTCGCTGCAGCAGACGCTGTACGCGATGGGCGACCGGGTCGTCGAGCACCGTCCCGAGATCGACGAGGTGCGGCTCTCGCTCCCCAACAAGCACCACTTCCTGGTCGACCTCGAACCCTTCGGCCTCAAGAACGACACCCCCGACAGCGCGGTGTACCTCGCGGCCGACCGCCCCTACGGCCTCATCGAGGGCACGGTCCTGCGCGACGGTGCCGAGCCCCGCATCCCGGTCACGGACTGAGAGGCCCGCCATGACCCCCACGACCGCCGCAGTGCAGCGCATCGTCATCGAGAACTGCGCCGTCGCCACCGTCGACGCGCACGACACCGAACACGACACCGGCCATGTCGTCGTCGCCGGCGACCGCATCGAGTCCGTCGGCTCGGGCCCCGCCCCCGCCGGACTGGAGGGCGTCGTACGGAGGGTGGACGGCACCGGGCACCTGCTCACCCCGGGCCTGGTCAACACCCACCATCACTTCTACCAGTGGATCACCCGGGGCCTGGCCACCGACCACAACCTCTTCGACTGGCTCGTCGCCCTCTACCCCACCTGGGCGCGGATCGACGAGCGGATGACCCACGCGGCCGCCCAGGGCTCCCTCGCGATGATGGTCCGCGGCGGCGTGACCACCGCCATGGACCACCACTACGTCTTCCCGCGCGGCACGGGCGACCTGTCCGGCTCCATCATCCGGGCCGCCGCCGACATGGGCGTGCGCTTCACCCTCGCCCGCGGTTCCATGGACCGCGGCGAGTCCGACGGCGGGCTGCCCCCGGACTTCGCCGTCGAGACCCTCGACGGCGCCCTGGCCGCCACCGAGGAGACGATCGACAAGCACCACGACGCCTCCTTCGGTGCCATGACGCAGGTCGCCGTCGCGCCGTGCTCCCCGTTCTCGGTCTCCACCGAGCTGCTGCGGGAGGGAGCGGAACTGGCCCGGCGCAAGGGCGTACGCCTGCACACCCACGGCAGCGAGACCGTGGAGGAGGAGCAGTTCTGCAAGGAACTGTTCGGCATGGGGCCCACGGACTACTTCGAGTCCACGGGCTGGCTCGGCGCCGACGTGTGGATGGCGCACTGCGTCCACATGAACGACTCCGACATCGCCGCCTTCGCCCGCACGCGGACCGGCGTCGCCCACTGCCCCTCCTCCAACGCCCGCCTCGCCGCCGGCATCGCCCGCGTCCCCGACATGCTCGCGGCCGGCGTACCGGTAGGCCTGGGTGTGGACGGCACCGCGTCCAACGAATCGGGTGAACTGCACACCGAGTTGCGCAACGCGCTGCTCATCAACCGCCTCGGCGACCACCGCGAGGCCGCGCTCAACGCCCGTCAGGCGCTGCGGCTCGGCACGTACGGCGGGGCCCAGGTGCTCGGCCGGGCGGACCAGATCGGCTCCCTGGAGGCGGGCAAGCTCGCCGACCTCGTCCTGTGGCGGATGGACACCCTCGCTCACGCCTCCATCGCCGATCCGGTCACCGCGCTGGTCCTCGGCGCGGCCGCCCCCGTCACCCTCTCCCTGGTGAACGGCCGGCCGGTGGTGGAGGACGGCCGCCTGGTCACCGCCGACGAGGACGCCATCGCGCGCAGCACCCGCGACGAGGCCCGGCGGCTCGCGCGGATCGCGGGCCTGACCGGCTGACCGGATCACCGCGATCACCCACTGACCCCGGGCGGGGGAGGGACGGCCCCCCGACCGGTGCCGGGCCCCGCCCTGCCCGGGGCGGGACCCGGTGTTCTCCCCGCCCGGTACGCGAGGGACGCACGGGCCGGGGTGCGGTGGAGCCGCCCGCGCCGGCGGAGGGAGGCGCGGGCGCAGGGGCTCAGACGTGGCAGACCGCCAGCAGCGCCATGTCGTCGCTGCGCGGGCCTCCGGTGTGCGCGTGGACGTCGTCCAGCAGGGCGTCGAGCAGTTCGGCGGGACCGGCGAACCGCACGCCGCTCAGCCGGGTCACCGGGTCGTAGAAGGTACCGTCCGCGTCACGTGCCTCGGTGACTCCGTCGGTGTGCATCAGCAGCGTCGAGCCCGACGGGAACGGCAACGCGTCCACCTTGTCGGGCCCGTTGCCGAACCCCATCCCCAGCGGCAGCGCGTGGCCCGCCGGTTCGGCGCAGCGCACCGTGCCGCCCCGCAGCACCAGCGGTGCCGGATGGCCACGGTTGACCAGCCGCAACTCGGCGCCGCCGGACGGGAACTCCGCGAGCACCGCGGTGGCGAACCACTCCAGCCGGTCCATGCCCTCCCGGCGCTCCGCCTCCCGCCACAGCGCCCGGTCCATGCGCGTCGCCACCCCGGCCAGTGTCGGCTCCTCGTCGGCCGCCATCCGGAACGCGCCCAGCACCACGGTCGCCGCCTCCACGGCCCCCATGCCCTTGCCCCGCACGTCGCCCATGATGCAGCGCAGCCCGTACGGCGTCTCCTGTACGGCGTAGAGGTCCCCGCCGATCTCCGCCTCCGCCTCGGCGGTCTCGTACCGGGCGGCGATCCGGAACGGCCCGAGGCTTCGCGGCGGTGCCGGCAGCACGGCCCGCTGCACGGCCGCGGCGACGCTCCGCGCGGAACGCAGCCGCACGTCGCGGATGTGCAGCAGGCGGTTGATGAACACGGCCACGACCGCGACCGCGCCGATCGACAGCAGTTCGCTGACGCCGCCGGGGCCGCTGAGGAAGCCGAAGTGACTGAGGATGCCCGCGTCCGCCGCGATCGCGCCCAGCCCGACCAGCACCGTGCCGGTCAGGGACATCAGCGGGGCCGCGAGCATCGGGGCGACCGAGTAGAAGGCGGTCGCACTGAACTGGGCGGGGGTGAGGTAGTCCAGGAGGAAGCCCCCGACCAGCAGCACGACGGGGAGCAGGCGGACGTACCGCAGTACGTCGCGTCCTTGGTCGGTGAGGCCCTCGCCCCCACTCCCCACGCGTGTGCTCCTGCCGTCGGTCTCGGGCTGCCGGGCTGAAGTCCCAGGGTCCCCGCAGCCCCGGCCCCCGGCCAGCCGTGGCAGTCCCCCCGGGTGAACCGCGGGGCCGCCCCCGGGCCCCGGGTAGCGCGGCACGGCCGGTCGGGCGAGGCTGGTGGCACCACCCGTGAGCACAGGGAGCAGCAGCGATGATCCGCACCGACGCCCTCAACGAGCCGGCCGTCCGCGCCTTCGTCTCGGCCGTGAACGCCGGCGACCGGGAGGCCTTCCACGCCGCGCTCACCGAGAACGCGACCATGTCCGACGACGGCTCCGTCCGGAACCTGGACGAATGGGCGGACCAGGAGATCTTCGAGACCCACGGTCACATGGACGTCCAGTCACAGGACTCCGCGGGACTCACCCTCATCGCCGACTACCGCAACGACACCTGGGGCGAGATGCGCACCAAGTGGCGCTTCACCGTGGACGACGGCAAGATCAGCCGCTTCGACACCGGTCAGGCCTGAGAGGCGGCCGCCCCGCCCGTCGGTGCGTCGCGCGGCGGGACGCCTCAGCCCGCCGTGTCCTTCTGGAAGACCAGCAGATAGCGCCAGAACAGCAGCCGCCTGACCCTGCTGCCCGGCAGCAGGCGTGCCGCCTCGGCGCGGATCTGCGGCAGCGGCGTCTGCGGGGGGCGCACGGGTGCCCGGACCGCCTCCGGGGCGCGGCCGCGCAGCCGCTCCAGGACGGCGACCGCGAGCCGGGCCGCGGCGTTGACGGGGACGGCGGTCAGGCTCACCGCCCAGTCGGCACACGTCCGTTCGGGGTAGCAGCCCAGGACGAGCAGGACGCCGCCGGGGGCGAGCGCGGCACGCAGAGCGGAGACCGTGGAGAACGGGACGTGGTGCAGGCTGGCCAGGCAGGTGATCACGTCGTAGTGGCCCCGGGGCAGGTCGACGCGCGTCACGTCCGCGAGCCGGAAGGTGACCCCCGGCGCGGTCCCCGCCGCCGCCACGGCCTCCTCGGAGGCGTCGATCGCGTCGACCCGCAGCCCCCGGGCGGCCAGCCGGCGGGCGAAGCGGCCGGTGCCGCACCCGACGTCCAGCGCGGTCAGCGCGCCGGGCGGGACCCGGTGCAGCAGCAACCGGTGGTAGTGGTCGTTGTGGTCAAAGGACATGTGCCGCGCCCTCCCGGGCCATCAGGTTGGCGAACAGTCCGGCCTGCTCGATCGCGTCGTCGAGGGCGTGGTGCGTGTGCCGGCGGCGGGACAGCAGCTCGCGCGGCATCGTGCCCTCGGCGACGGAGCGCAGCGGCACGCCGGACGTGGCCGCGTACCGCGTCTTCATGTCGAGGCAGCCCGAGTGCCCGAAGGGGCCGGAGCCGGTGAAACGGATCAGGTACCAGTACAGGAACATCCAGTCGTGGCGCGCCGGACAGCCCGTCGAGACCGGCTGCGCGTCCGCGCTCACCTCGCGCACCCAGGTGGTGAACTCGGCCATCGCGCCCGCCGGCTCGGCGCCCTCGGCGGCCGGCCGCTCGCGGTCCAGGCCGCTGACGGCGAGCGCCTGCGGGTCGAAGTCCGAGCCGACCGGCCGCAGTTCGCGGTAGAAGGTGTCGCGCTCCGGGGCCGCCGGGGTGAAGCCGGTCGCGTCCTGGCGCCCCGCGACGGCGGCCCCGAAGCCGAGCATCGGGTACGGGCCGGGGATCGGCCCGTCCGCCTCGACGTCCAGCGGGATGTACAGGCCGGACTTCACGGCACGGGGGCGCGGTGCTGGCATGGCGATGATCATGCCAGCGATGCCGTCCGCGCAGCGCGCCTTTTTCGGACGGGCGGATCGGCGCACGGGCCCCCGGCCGGGCGCGGCCGGGGGCCCGCGGCGGCTCAGTCGAGCAGCTCGTACGCCGGCAGGGTCAGGAAGTCGACGTAGGTCTCGTCGAGCGCGGTCCTCAGCAGCAGGTCGTGGGCCTGCTGCCAGCGGCCCGCGGCGTAGGCCTCCTCGCCCGCCGCGGCGCGGATGGCGGCCAGTTCCCGGTCGGCCAGGGCGCGCACCAGCTCGGCGGTGGCCTTCTCGCCGTTGTCGGCGAAGACGACGCCCGCGTTCACCCACTGCCAGATCTGGGAGCGGGAGATCTCCGCCGTCGCGGCGTCCTCCATGAGGTTGAAGATGGCGACGGCGCCGAGGCCGCGCAGCCACGCCTCGATGTAACGGGTGCCGACCTGGACGGCGTTGCGCAGCCCCTCGTACGTGGGCCTGGCCTCCAGCGAGTCGACGGCCAGCAGGTCGGCGGCGGTGACGTGGACGTCCTCGCGCAGCCGGTCCTTCTGGTTCGGCCGGTCGCCGAGCACCGCGTCGAAGGAGGCGCGGGCGATCGGCACCAGGTCGGGGTGGGCGACCCAGGAGCCGTCGAAGCCGTCGCCGGCCTCGCGGTCCTTGTCGGCCTTGACCTTCTCGAAGGCGACCGCGTTGACCTCGGCGTCGCGACGGGAGGGGATGAAGGCGGCCATGCCGCCGATGGCGTGGGCGCCGCGCTTGTGGCAGGTGCGCACCAGCAGTTCGGTGTAGGCGCGCATGAAGGGCGCGGTCATCGTCACGGCGTTGCGGTCGGGCAGGACGAAGCGCTCGCCCGCGTCGCGGAAGTTCTTGACGATGGAGAAGAGGTAGTCCCAGCGGCCCGCGTTCAACCCGCTCGCGTGGTCGCGGAGTTCGTAGAGGATCTCCTCCATCTCGAAGGCCGCGGTGATCGTCTCGATGAGGACGGTGGCGCGGATCGTGCCCTGCTCCACGCCGAGGTGGTCCTGGGCGAAGACGAACACGTCGTTCCACAGGCGGGCTTCGAGGTGCGACTCGGTCTTGGGGAGGTAGAAGTACGGGCCCTTCCCCTTGGCGAGCAGCCGCCGCGCGTTGTGGAAGAAGTACAGGCCGAAGTCGACGAGGCCGCCGGAGACGGGCTCGCCGTCGACGGTGAGGTGCCGCTCGTCCAGGTGCCAGCCGCGGGGGCGCATGACGACGGTGGCGAGTTCGGCCTCGTCCTTGAGCGCGTACGACTTGCCCTCGGGGGAGGTGAAGTCGATGCGGCGCTCGTAGGCGTCGATCAGGTTGATCTGGCCGCCGACGACGTTCTCCCAGGTGGGTGCGGAGGCGTCCTCGAAGTCGGCGAGCCAGATCTTCGCGCCGGAGTTGAGGGCGTTGATCGTCATCTTGCGGTCGGTGGGGCCGGTGATCTCCACCCGGCGGTCGTCGAGTGCGGCGGGGGCGTCGGCGACCCGCCAGTCGCCCTCGCGGATGCCGGCGGTCTCCGGGAGGAAGTCCAGGGTGCCGGTGCGGGCGATCTCGGCGCGGCGCTCCCGGCGCCGGGCGAGGAGTTCGGCACGGCGGGGCGCGAACCGGCGGTGGAGCTCGGCGACGAAGGCGAGCGCCGCGTCGGTCAGCACCTCCTCCGCGCGCTCGACGGGGGGTGCGGTGTCGGCGACGACGGCGTGCGGTGCGGGCCCTGATGCGGACATGAAGCTGACTCTCCTCTTGCCGATGAAGGATGCCGTGCGGCCTGAGGAGCCGGGCGGCCACCGCGTCCCGTTCCCGGCACGCGGTGCCGGGTCGGGCGGGTTACGGCAGCGAGGCGCCCCGACCGGACGGGTGCTTCTGCTGCGTGGAGCATAGTTTTTGCATTGCGGAAGTTCAACGTTTTGTGGCACCCGGTGCAGGGGGGTCCGGCGGCCCCGCCAGCAGCCGCAGGTCGTCCGGAGTGTCGATGTCGGCGGGGACCGCGACGTTCCCGCACTCGACGAGCGTGATCGCCTCCTCGTGCCGCCTCAGGTAGGAGCGTGCCCCCTGGTCACCCACCGCACTCGCGGCGATCGCCGCCCAGTGGTCCGCGCCCAGCAGGATCGGGTGACCTCGCCTGCCGTCGTAGGCCGCGGCGGCGAGCGTCCCCGGCGAGGCGTAGGCGGCGGCCACCCGGGCCACCGCCGCGGCCCCGATCCCGGGCTGGTCCACCAGCGCCACGACGACGGCCCGCGCGCCGGTGCCCGCCAGCGCCTCCAGGCCCGCGCGCAGCGAGGAGCCCATGCCCCGCTCCCAGTCCGGGTTCACGGTGACGGCGTAGCAGTCCAGGGCGGCACGCTCCCGCACCTGCGCGGCGGCCGCGCCCAGCACGATGTGCACCGGAGCGCAGCCGCCCGCGCGCAGCGCCCGTGCAGCGTGCTCGACCAGCGGGCGTCCGCCGTACTCCAGCAGCGCCTTCGGACGGCCGCCCAGCCGCCTGCCCCCGCCGGCCGCCAGCAGGAGCCCGGCGACGGCGCCCGTCCTTCCGTCCCGTTCCATGTCCCCTGGATACCGTGGACGGGGACCGGGGGAAAGGACCCGCCATGGCAAGCTGGATCATCGCCGTACGGCACGGCGAGAGCGAGGCCAACGCGGCCTTCGCCCGCGGCGTGTCCCTGGACGGGATCAGGGACGCCGACGTGGGGCTGACCGCGCGCGGCCGCGAGCAGTCCGCGCGGCTCGGCCGTGACCTGCTCGGCCTCGGCGCCGCCGAGGCGCCGGGCCTGGTCCACTGCTCGCCCTTCGAGCGGACCCGGCAGACCCTGCGCGCCGTCGCGGACGTCTACGCCGCCGCCGGCCGTGAACTGCCGTCCGTCACCTACGACGAGCGGCTCCGGGACCGCGGCATGGGCCTGCTGGAACTGATCGCGCCGGACGGGATCCGGGAGCGCTTCCCCGAGGAGGCGCGGCGGCGCGAGCGCCTGGGGGAGTCCGCGTACCGCCCGCCGGGCGGGGAGTCGCCGCGCGACGTCGAGGCACGCGTGCGGGACTTCCTGGACGCCGTGCCCGCCGGCCCCGGCCCGCCCCGACTGCTCGTGACGCACGACGCGGTCGTGCTGGCGCTGCGGCGGCTGCTCGGGCCGCCGTCGCCCGACGACGCGTACGTGGTCAACGGCGCGATGGCCCGCTGGCGCCACGACGGCGCGGGGGGCTGGCTGCTCGCCGACTGGAACCGGACCGGGGCCCCCGGACGTTGAGTGTCGGCAAGTCGCCATGGAAGGGAGGAAGTTGTGGCGGATTTCGCTCTCCGTATAGCGGGGGAAGCGCTCTGTCGCGTTTACTGTCCTCCCCGATACGGCGGACCGGATGGGGCCGGCCGTCCATGGGCGATCACCGGGGGCCTACCTGTGGGGGACGTATCAGTGGTGAAGGACATGGCCGCCCGCGCGGCGGTCGACGACGACGGCACCCTCGATCCGAGGGTGACCGCCCTGCGGGCCGCGGTCGCCCGCTGCCGCCGCGAACTCGCCGGGTACCGAGCGAACTTACCGGACCGGCACATCGCCGAGGACGAACTCGCCGCCCTGGCCGCCGCCGCGGCAGCGGGCGTCCCCGACGTCCCGCGGCTGCGCCGCGGCCTCCTCGTGATCGCCGGCGCGCTCGGCTCGGTGAGCGCCCTGTCCGGGGCCCTCACCGAAGTCCGCTGCGCGATCGAACTGTTCGGCACCCCGCGCCCCGATTGACGCGGGGTGCCCGCGGGGCGGTTCAGCCCAGTTCGGCCAGCCGGGGGACGGCCGGTGCGCAGTGGCTCTCGATCCAGCCGGCCGGCTCGGCGTCCGGCGGGACCACGATGACGGTCTCGATGCCGAGCTTGGCGTAACCGGCCATGTCGGCGACGAACCCGTCGGTGTCGCCGTCCCGGATGGTGTCGCCGACGTACAGCATGGTCTTGCGGATCCGGGAGTAGTCGCGTCCGGCCTCGTCGCAGTGCGCGCGCAGCACGTCCAGCTTGTGCGCGACCTCGGCGGGCGAGGTGGCGAAGAGGTTGCAGGCGTCCGCGTACCGGGCGACCAGCCGGAGCGTCTTCTTCTCGCCGCTGCCACCGATCATGATCTCGGGATGCGGCGCGCTCACCGGCGCCGGCGTGCACCGGGTCTCGGCGAGCCGGTAGTGCGTGCCCTCGAAGGGGCCGTCGTCGTCCTGGTCCCACATCTGCAGGCAGATCCGCAGCGTCTCCTCCAGGCGCTCGAAGCGCTCGGCGAGCGGCGGGAAGGGCACGCCCAGGCCCACGTGCTCGCGTTCGTACCAGGCGGCGCCGACGCCCAGGGTCGCCCGGCCGCCGGAGAGGACGTCGAGCGTGGTCGCGATCTTCGCCAGCAGGCCGGGATGGCGGTAGGTGATCCCCGTGACGAGTACGCCGAGCCGTACGGAGGAGGTGCGGGCGGCGAGATAGCCCAGCGTCGTGTAGCCCTCGAGCATCGCGGCCTCGGCGCCGCCGTTGTTCTCCATCTGGAAGTAGTGGTCCATCACCGACAGCCAGCCCGCGCCGGCCGCCTCCGCGGCCTCGCCGGCCGCGGCCAGCGCGGGCGCGAGCCCCGCCGGTCCTGCGGGGTGATCGAACTTGGTGAGGTGCAGGCCCAGTCGCATGGTGGTCCCCCGTCCGGGGTCGTGGTCGCTACGGTGACGACCGTAGGCGTTGGAGTGCGCTCCAGGTCAAGCCTCCGCGACGGCGTGGCGGAAGCCCCACCCGCCGGGGCGCGCGAACGCCCTGCGGGCGGCGGTATTGTCGGGGCTTCGGGCACTCAGGGCCGGTACGGGGGAGCGGAGTTCGATGGGCGGCGCCGCGGGCGGGACCTGGAACACGCCGGCACCGGGCCCGGGCCGGGCCTCTTCGGCCGTCGCGTACCACCGGGTCACCCTGCCCGACGGCACGGCGCTGTCCCTCGCGGACCGGCCACCGCGCTCCCGTGCCGACGACGACAGCGCCGCCCTGGTCTACCGCCGCGGCACCGGACTCGTCCTCGGCGACGGCGGCGGCACGCTGGCCGTGCTGGACACGGGTGCGAAGGGCGGGCTCGCGGCCTGTCTGGACGCGGCCACGCGCACCGGGGCCGCGACCCCGGTTCCGGCCGCCGGGCTCACGGCCGGTACCCGGGTCTGCGTGACAGCGGCAGCGGTGACGTGGCTCTCGCGACGGTCCGCGGCCGCCCCGCGGCGGAGCTGACACTGGACCTGACGGTCTGGCGCGACGCGGCCGTCCGTGACGACGAGCCCTCCGGCTGACGGCCTCCCGCCGACCGGACCGCCGGTGGCTGCCGGACGGGCCCTACGCCGCCCCGTTCCTCGTCAGCGCGACCGACAACTGCCGCGCCACGCCCTGCAGCACCGGCACGATCTTCCCCGTGGCCGCCTCGGTGACCCGCCCGGCGGGTCCGGAGATGGAGATGGCTGCGGCCGTGGGGGAGTCGGGGACGGTGACCGCGAGACAGCGGACGCCCATCTCCTGCTCGTTGTCGTCCACGGCGTAGCCCTGGCCGCGGATGCGCTCCAGCTCCGCCAGGAAGGCGTCGGGGTCGACGATGGTCCGCTCCGTGGCGGCGGGCATCCCGGTACGGGACAGCAGGGCCCGCACCTCCTCCGGCGGCACGTGCGCCAGCAGGGCCTTGCCGACGCCCGTGGAGTGCGGCAGCACGCGCCGCCCGACCTCGGTGAACATCCGCATGGAGTGCCGTGAGGGGACCTGGGCCACGTAGACGACCTCGTCGCCGTCGAGGAGCGCCATGTTCGCGGTCTCGCCGGTCGCCTCGACCAGTTCCGCGAGGTAGGGGCGGGCCCAGGTGCCGAGCAGCCGGGCGGAGCTCTCGCCGAGGCGGATCAGCCGCGGGCCCAGCGCGTAGCGGCGGTTGGGCTGCTGGCGTACGTAGCCGCAGTCGACCAGGGTGCGCATCAGGCGGTGGATGGTGGGCAGCGGCAGCCCGCTGCTCGCGGAGAGCTCACTGAGCCCCACCTCACCGCCCGCGTCGGCCATCCGCTCCAGCAGATCGAAGGCGCGTTCGAGGGACTGCACGCCCCCGGCGCGGTCTGACGCCACGTTTCCTCCCCAGGCGGACGGTGGTAGTGGTGCAGCCTACCGGCCCTGACCAGGCACGTGTCCGCCGTTCGGGGCGGTCGCGTGCGGAGCCGCGACCGGCGGGCGCGGAAACCGCATTCCATTTAGTGGAATCCCCCAACTGTACTGCCGGGACGCACCGGAGCGCTCGGGCGGCCCCGGGCGGGGGTTGACGGCGCCGCGCGCGCGAGCGGAGGATTCCTTTCAACAGAACGTTGAATTTCTGTCCGACGCCGGTGGAAGGGGAACGCGTGTCCGAGGCCGCTGACGGGATCGAGCTGGTGCTGCGTTCACCACGGGTCGTCACACCGGAGGGCGAGCGCCCCGCCGACGTGGCGGTCGCCGGCGGGCGGATCGCCGCCGTCCTGCCGTACGGGAGCGAGCCCCCGGCCGGCGTCCGCCTCGTCGACCTCGGCGGGGACGCCCTGCTCCCCGGCCTCGTCGACACGCACGTCCACATCAACGACCCCGGCCGCACCGAGTGGGAGGGCTTCGGGACGGCCACCCGCGCCGCCGCGGCCGGCGGTGTGACCACGCTCGTCGACATGCCGCTCAACAGCGTCCCGCCGACCACCACCACCGCCCACCTCGACGTCAAGCGCGCGACCGCCCGCGGCAGGGTCCACACCGACGTCGGCTTCTGGGGCGGCGCGGTGCCCGGCAACGTGAAGGACCTGCGCCCGCTCCACGAGGCCGGGGTCTTCGGCTTCAAGTGCTTCCTGCTCCACTCCGGCGTCGACGAGTTCCCCCGGCTCGATCCCGCGCAGCTGGCGGAGGCCATGGCCGAGATCGCCCGCTTCGACGGGCTGCTCATCGTCCACGCGGAGGACCCGGGCCTCATCGACGGCGCCCCGCAGCCGTCGGGCCCGAAGTACGCCGACTTCCTCGCCTCCCGCCCCCGCGCCGCCGAGAACGCCGCCGTCGAGGGGCTGATCGGCCTCGCCCGCCGGCTCGACTGCCGGGTGCACATCCTGCACCTGTCGTCCGCCGAGGCACTGCCCCTGATCGCCGACGCCCGCCGGGACGGCGTACGCCTGACGGCGGAGACCTGCCCGCACTATCTGACGCTCACCGCCGAGGAGGTCCCGGACGGCGCCACCCAGTTCAAATGCTGCCCGCCGATCCGCGAGGCGGGCAACCGGGAGGCCCTGTGGCAGGGCCTGCTCGACGGCACCATCGACTGCGTGGTCTCCGACCACTCGCCCTCCACCGCCGACCTCAAGCACTTCGACACCGGCGACTTCGGCGCCGCCTGGGGCGGCATCTCCTCCCTCCAGCTCGGCCTGCCCGTGATCTGGACCGAGGCCCGCCGGCGTGGCGCCACGCTCGTCGACGTGGTCCGCTGGATGGCGCGGGGCCCGGCGCGCCTCGCCGGACTGACCGCCAAGGGCGCCATCGCGCCAGGCCACGACGCCGACTTCGCCGTCCTGGCACCCGACGAGAGCTTCACCGTGGACCCGGCGGCGCTCCACCACCGCAACCAGGTCACCGCCTACGCGGGCCGCACCCTCCGGGGGGTCGTACGGAGCACCTGGCTGCGCGGCGAGCGGATCGCCGACCACGGCGCACCTGCCCACCCCTCCGGCCGCCTCATCGAAAGGGAGAACGCGTGACTGCCATACCCCGGTACACCGGCGACGCCCAGCCGTACTCCGGAGGGGACCCCTATGCCGACTACCGCGGCGCGGACCTGCCGTTCACCGGTCTCGTCGACCTCGCCGACCGGCGCCTGGGCGCCGGGGTGATCGCCGCCAACGACGAGTTCTTCGCCGATCGGGAGAACCTGCTCGTCCCCGAGCGCCCCGAGTTCCGGCATGAGCACTTCGGCCACAAGGGCCAGGTCATGGACGGCTGGGAGACCCGCCGCCGTCGCGGCGCCGACGCCGGCAGCCCGCATCCCGCCGACGCCGACCACGACTGGGCGCTGATCCGGCTGGCGGGCCCAGGAGTCGTCCGCGGCCTGGTCGTGGACACCGCCCACTTCCGCGGCAACCATCCCCAGCAGGTCGCCGTCGAGGCCACCTGCGCGCGGTTGTCCGCCGCGCCGGAGGAACTGCTCGCCGACGGCGTGGAGTGGACCGAGCTCGTGCCCCGGACCGCGATCGGCGGCCATGCCGCCAACGGCTTCGATGTGACCGCCGGGCGCCGCTTCACCCACCTGCGGCTCAAGCAGTTCCCCGACGGGGGCATCGCGCGGCTGCGCGTCCACGGCGCGTTCGTGCCCGACCCGGCATGGCTGACGGCACTCGGCACGTTCGACCTGGTCGCGCTGGAGAACGGCGGCGCCGCCGAGGACGTCTCCGACCGCTTCTACTCCTCGCCGGTCAACCCGATCCTCCCCGGGAAGTCCCGCCGCATGGGGGACGGCTGGGAGACCCGCCGCCGCCGCGACAAGGGCCACGACTGGGTCCGCTACCGCCTCGCCGAGCAGGGCGTCATCCGCGCCGTCGAGATCGACACCGGCTACTACAAGGGCAACGCCGCCGGGTGGGCCGCGCTGCTGGGCCGCGACGGCGAGGACGGCGACTGGTTCGAGATCCTGCCCCGCACCCGTCTCCAGCCCGACACCGTGCACCGCTTCGTCGTGACCGCGCCCGCCGCCACCCACGTCCGCATCGAGACCTACCCCGACGGCGGCGTCGCCCGCCTGCGCCTGTGGGGCTCGCTGACCGAGGCGGGCGCCGGCCGACTGAACCGGCGCTGGGAGGACCTGGCCTGACGTCCCGCCCGGCGCCCGCGATCATCCGGGCCGCCCGGGTCGCCGCGGCGGCGTCGAAGGGGAAGGCGTTCATGGCGCCGGTCCGGCGTCGGCCGCCGACGCGGCTCCCCCCGTAGGGCCGGGGGACGGTGCCGCGCGGCGCCGGCGTCTCCCTCGTGCGCCGGCGCCGCGCGGGGTCGGTCAGCCCACCGCCGTCTGGCGGAAGGACTGGGCCCCGGTGCCGTTGCAGCCGTACTGCTGCAACAGGGCGCCGTCGGCCGTCGAGGCGGCCGCGACGTCCAGGCCCTTGCCGCTGTGCCGGGCCGTGAACACGTACGCCCCTTCCGCCTGGAGCACCGGCAGCCCCTGCTGGTTGGCGCCCGAGGACCACTGCCAGGTCTGCGCGGACACGGAGTCACCCGTCGCCGACGAGCCGCCGGCGACGTCCCAGGCCTGCTCGGAGGCGGCCGCGTCGCGGTTCACCACGCGGTAGCAGCCGCTGTCGGTCGGCCGGAACTGCCACTGCCGGCTGGTCTGCCCGGCGACGCAGCTCCACTGCTGCACCGCCGTGCCGTAGGCGGTGCCGCGGTCCTCGGCGTCCACGCATGCCGTGCGGGGTCAGGCCGCGCTGCGGGCGCGGCGCCGGTGGGCGGCGATGATGTCGGCGTAGCGGCGGCCGCTGCCCTTCACGGTCCGGCGCTGGGTCCCGTAGTCGACGTGGACGAGGCCGAAGCGCTTCTCGTAGCCGTACGCCCACTCGAAGTTGTCCAGCAGCGACCAGGCGAAGTAGCCGGCGAGCGGGGCACCGCCGCGCACGGCGCGGGCGCAGGCCGCCAGGTGCTCCTCCAGGTAGGCGGTGCGCTCGGGGTCGTGGACCTGGCCGTCGGGGCCGACGCGGTCCTCGTACGCCGAGCCGTTCTCGGTGACGTAGATCTTGCGGGCGCCGTACTCCTCGGTCAGCCGCAGCAGCAGCCGCTCCAGGCCCTCGGCGTGCACCTCCCAGTCCATCGCGGTGCGGCGGACGTCCGGGACGCGTACGGCGCGGGTGTGGGGGACCGGCCCCGACGGGTCGTCGGCAACGATGTCACGGAAGTAGTAGTTGAGGCCGAGCCAGTCCAGCGGAGCGGCGATGGTCTCCATGTCGCCCGCCTGCACGGGTAGTTCGACCCCGTACAGCTCCAGCATGTCCTCCGGGTAGCCGCGGCCGTGGATCGGGTCCAGCCACCAGCGGTTGGTGTGCCCGTCGGCGCGCAGTGCGGCGGCGACGTCCTCCGGACGGTCCGAGGCGGGCTCGCACGGGCTGAGGTTGTTGACGATGCCGATCTGGGCGTGCGGGATCGCCGCGCGCAGCGCCTGCACCGCGAGGCCGTGCCCCAGGTGCAGGTGGTACGAGGCGCGGACGGCGGCCGTCAGGTCGGTGAGGCCGGGGGCCATCACGCCCTGCAGATGGCCGATCCAGGCCGAGCACAGCGGCTCGTTGAGGGTCGCCCAGTGGGTGACCCGGTCGCCGAGCCGCTCGGCCACCACGGAGGCGTACTCGGCGAAGCGCAGCGCGGTCTCCCGCTCCGGCCAGCCGCCGCGGTCCTGCTGGGCCTGCGGCAGGTCCCAGTGGTAGAGGGTGGGGAAGGGCGTGATGCCCGCCTCCAGCAGGGCGTCGACCAGGCGGTCGTAGAAGGCCAGGCCCGCCGGGTTGACCGGCCCGCCGCCCTGCGGCATCACGCGCGGCCAGGCGAGGGAGAAGCGGTACGCGTCGAGGCCGAGCCGGCCCATCAGGCCGATGTCCTCCGGCACGCGGTGGTAGTGGTCGCAGGCGACGTCACCGGTGTCGCCGTTCGCGACCTTCCCCGGCGTGCGGGAGAAGGTGTCCCAGATGGAGGGCGCACGGCCGTCCTCGGCCACGGCTCCTTCGATCTGGTAAGCGGCCGTCGCGGCGCCCCACACGAATCCGTCGGGGAGGGCGCTGAGGTCGAGGGTCACGGACTGCCTTTCTTTCGGGGGCCGCTGACGAGCGGTCGGGCTCACTTGACGGCGCCGGCGGTCAGCCCGGCGACGAGATAGCGCTGCAGGAGCAGGAACCCGGCGACCACGGGCACGCTCACCACGAGCGAGGCGGCCATGACCTGGTTCCAGTACACGTCGGTCTGCGTGGCGTAGCCCTGCAGTCCGACGGCGAGCGTGCGGGTGGTGTCGTTGGTCATGACGGAGGCGAACAGGACCTCGCCCCAAGCCGTCATGAAGGCGTACACGCAGACCGCGACGATGCCCGGAACCGCGGCCGGGACGACGACCCGGAACAGCGCACCGAGCGGCCCGCAGCCGTCGACCATGGCGGCCTCGTCCAGGTCCCGGGGGATCGAGTCGAAGTAGCCCGCCAGCATCCAGATGGAGAAGGGGAGGGAGAAGGTGAGGTAGGTCAGGATCAGGCCGCCGCGGCTGCCGTACAGGGCGATGCCTGTCGCGTTCCCGAGATTGACGAAGATCAGGAAGAGCGGCAGCAGGAAGAGGATGCCGGGGAACATCTGGGTGGACAGGATCGTCACCGAGAAGAAGCGGCGGCCCTTGAAGTCGTAGCGGCTGACCGCGTACGCGGCGAAGATCGCCACCGCGACCGAGCAGACGGTCGCCCCGCCCGCCACGATCAGCGAGTTCACGAAGTAGCGGGCCAGCGGCACGGTGTGCCAGATGTCGGCGTACGGGCGCAGCGTGAAGCCGCTGGGGAACCAGCGGAACGGGCCCTGCACGTCCTGCAGCGGCTTCAGCGACGAGACGACCATGACGAACACCGGCGCCAGCGCGAAGGCCGTCAGCACGGTCAGCACGACCCGCCGGGTCCAGATGAAGGAGCGCGGTGCGGCCATGGGGCTGCGGACGTCAGGCATCCTTCCTCCTCAGGGAGGTGGCGAGCAGGTACAGCACCGTCACGACGAGCAGGAAGAGCAGCAGGAGCACGGACATCGCCGAGCCGGAGCCGAAGTTCCAGGTCACGAAGGACGACTGGTAGATGTGGATGGAGATCAGGTCCGCCGCGTCCGGCGCCGCCCGCCCGAAGAGCACATAGGGCGTGTTGAAGTCGTTGAACGTCCACAGGAACAGCACCAGCACCAGCACCTGGTTGACCGGGCGGAGCGACGGCAGAGTGATCTTGCGGATCTGCTGCCAGATCCCGGCGCCGTCCATCGACGCCGCCTCGTACAGCTCGCGGGGGATGTTCTGCAGTCCGGCCATCAGGCAGAGGAAGGCGAACGGCCACTGGCGCCACACCGAGACGGTCACCAGCGCGAAGAAGCTGTTGTCGCCGATCAGCCAGAAGGGCCGGCCGTCGGTGAGGTGCAGCTGGTCGTGCAGGACGTGGTTGATCATGCCGGTGTCCCGCTGGAACATGAACGACCAGGTGATCACGGCCGCGTAGACCGGCAGCGCGTACGGCACGAGGAACACCGCGCGCAGCAGCCCGCGGCCCCGGAAGGCGTCCTGCATGAGGATCGCGGCGGCGGTGCCGAACAGCCAGGAAAGGCCGACCGCCAGCACGGTGAACTCGCAGGTGACGACGAAGGACTTGAGCAGGTCCTCGCCGACGGGCGCGTTGAAGTCCACCGCCACTCGGTAGTTGCCCAGGCCCTTCCAGGGGGCCGCCGACCAGTCGCTGATGAAGAACTGCGTGAGCTCCTTGAAGCTCATCACGACGCCGACGACCATCGGCACCAGGTGGATCAGCAGTTCCAGCGCGAGGGCCGGCAGCAGCAGGACGTACGGCAGTGACGCCCGCCGAAGCCGCGCCGGCAGGCGCAGCCGCGACATCGGGGTCCTTCCCCCGGCGGCCCTCCGGCCGTCGGGGGAAGGGGCCTTGGAGCTGTGCCGGACGGGCGGCACGGTGGCGGTCATCGGTTCCTTCACGCTCACGAGGCCGGCATCTGCTGCTGGGCCTTTTCGAGGGCGGCCTTGACGCTCTCGGTGGTGACCGGCTTCCCGGCGGCGGCGTCGGCGAAGAGGTCCTTCATCGCCGTGCCGACGGCGGTCTCGAACTGGCTTTCGTTGGCGACCTGCGGCAGCGGCGCCGCGCTGCCCGCGAGCGCGTCGGCGAGCACCTTCAGGTCGGGGGTGGAGAAGGCCGGGTCGGACTGGGCGGCCTTGACCGGCGGGAGCGAGCCGTAGGTGCCGTTGAGGGTCTTCTGCTCGTCGTCGCTGGTCATGAACTTCACGAACTTCAGGGCGCCGTCGAGGTTGTCGGTCTTCCTGAAGACGGCGAGGTTGATCCCCGCGACCATCGAGTTCACGGCGGTGTCGCCGGTGGCGCCCGCGGTCTGGAAGGGCACCTGGGCGACGCCGTAGTCCTCGGGCTTCATGCCGTGGGACTTCAGGGAGGAGCCGGCGGCCTGCCAGAGCAGCATGCCGGCCTTGCCGGTGGCGAAGTCGGCGACGGACTGGTTCGCCGCGTACTCGGCGTTGCCCGGCGCGGCGATCTTGTCCTTGGCGATGAAGTCGATGTACTGCTTGACGGCCGCGACCGCCTCGGGGGTGGTGAAGGTCGGCTTGCCCGAGGCGTCGAAGAAGTCGGCGCCGTGCTGCTTGCCGAAGACGAAGGCGTGGTGGACGTTCTCGGAGAGGTTGCCACCCTCGACGGCGAGGCCGTACTTGCCGCCCTTGGTGAGCTTCTTGCCGTCGGCGACGAGCTCGTCCCAGGTGGTGGGCGGGTTGGCTATGCCCGCGTCCGCGAACATCTTCTTGTTGTAGTAGAGCCCGTACGCCAGGGAGTAGAGCGGCACCGCGGCCGGGTCCTTGCCCTCGGCGCCCGTCGCGCCCAGGGCCGAGGAGACGAAGCGGTCCTTGCCGCCGATGGCGTCGAAGGCCTTGGCGTCGAAGGGGCGCAGCGCGCCGGTGGCCTGCAGCGAGGCGGACCAGGTGTTGCCGATGTTGAGAACGTCGGGGCCCTGGCCGGAGGTGGCCGCCGCGAGGATCCGGTTCAGCAGGTCGGACCACGGGATGACCTCGAGCTTGACCTTGATCCCGGTCTGCTTCTCGAACTTCTTGAGCTCGGGCGTCAGGGTCGCCTTGTCCGCCTCGAGGCTGGCGCCCTGGTTGCTGGCCCAGTAGGTGAGCTCCTTGGGGCTGCCGTTGCCGCTGCCGTCGGTCGAGGAGCCGCCGCCGCACGCGGTGGCGGAGGCGATGAGCGCGGCCGCCAGCGTCGCGGCGGCCGTGGTACGGGTGATGTGCATGACCGGGGATCCCTCTCCAGGGTGGGTGCCTTCGGGAAGTGAAGTACGTCACGCCTTAATTCAAGGCGTGATTTAACGTCTGAGAAAACCTGGCGTCAAGACTTGGCGCAGCGATAGATTCAGCCGGGGAGGGAGCACCATGGCAGATCGAGGCAAGCGGACCGTACGCGACCTGCGGCGCGGCAACCGCTCGGCGCTCTTGCGCCACCTGTACTTCGAAGGACCCCTCAGCCGTCAGGAGTTGGCGAGGGACACCGGACTGAGCACAGGTTCCATCAGCAACGTCGTGGCCGAACTCATCGCCGACGGCGTGGTCGAGGAGGCCGGCTCCGTCGAGTCCGACGGCGGCCGCCCCCGCGTCATGCTCAAGGTCGCCCCCCGGCACGGCTTCCTCATCGGCGTCGACGTCGGTGAGACCCGCGTCCGGGTGACCCTCTTCGACCTCGCCCTCACCGAGCTGTCCTCCACCGACCGCCCGCTGGCCGACAGCGGCCACGACGTCGCCCTGGTCGTCCAGCTCATCCTCGACGGCCTGTCCGTCGTCCTGGAGGACACCCGCGTCGATCCCGCCCTCGTGCTCGGCGTCGGCATCGGTGTCCCCGGCATCGTCGACCAGGGCACCTCCGGCGCCGGGGCCGTCGTCCACGGCCAGACCATCGGCTGGGACGCCGTCCCCCTCGGCGCGCTCCTCGCCGAGGGCACCGCCCTGCCCCTGCACATCGACAACGGCGCCAAGACCCTCGGCCAGGCCGAGATGTGGTTCGGGGCCGGCCGCGGCGCCCGGAACGCCGTGATCGCGCTGCTCGGCTCCGGGGTCGGCGCCTGCGTGGTCGCCGACGGCAAGCCGTACCGCGGGGCCAGCAGCAGCGCGGGGGAGTGGGGCCACACCACCCTCCAGGTCGGCGGACGCCTCTGCCGCTGCGGCGCCCGCGGCTGCCTGGAGGCCTACGTGGGCGCCGAGGCGCTGATCGAACGCTGGGACGCGCCCTCCGGTGTGAGCGAGGAGTCCGCGATCGCCGCCCTCCTCGACGCCGCCGAGGCCGGTGACGCCGCCGCCGTCGCCCTGCTCGACGAGACCGCGGAGTACCTCGGCGCCGGCATCGCCGACCTCGTCAACCTCTTCAACCCCGAGCGCATCGTGCTCTCCGGCTGGACCGGCCTGATGATCGGCCCCCGGCTGCTCGACGCCGTCCGCGAGGCCACCGCCGCGTACGCGCTGCGCCACCCCTGCGCCCAGACCTCCATCGAACTGGGCCGGCTCGGGACGGACGCGGTCACGGTCGGCGCCGCCACCCTGCCGCTTGCCCGGTTCCTGGACGCCGGGGGCCGCCCGCCCGCCCCCGGGGTCCGTCCGGAGGAGCAAGCGGAACCGAATCGTCCGGGTCGTTCGTTGTCGGGTACATCCGTCTGAACGAGAGCACCCCGAGACCACCCGGAGCACCGCAGTGACCCTGAAGCAGCAGATCGTCGGCAACGCCATGCAGATGGCGGTGTGCACCCTCCAACCCGGCCAGACCGTCTACTGCGAGGCGGGGAAGTTCCTGTTCAAGACCGCGAACGTGAGCATGGACACCCGGCTGGCCGGCCCCGGCGCCCAGCGCCAGGGCGGCGGCGCGGGCGGGGGCATGGGCGGCATGCTGCGCCAGGCCATGGGCACCGCGATGCAGGTGGGCCAGCGGATGCTCGCCGGTGAGAGCATCGCCTTCCAGCACTTCACCGCGAGCGGCGGCGAGGGCACGGTCGGCTTCGCGGGCGTGCTGCCCGGCGAGATGCGCGCCCTGGAACTGGACGGCTCGCGCGCCTGGTACGCGGAGAAGGACGCCTTCGTGGCGGCCGAGTCGACCGTCGACTTCGGCATCGCCTTCCAGGGCGGACGCACCGGCACCAGCGGCGGCGAGGGCTTCGTCCTGGAGAAGTTCACCGGGTACGGGACGGTGATCATCGCGGGCGCGGGCAACTTCATCGACCTCAACCCCGCCGACTTCGGCGGCCGCATCGAGGTCGACACCGGCTGCATCGTCGCCTTCGAGGACGGCGTCCGCTACGGCGTGCAGCGCATCGGCGGGCTCAACCGGCAGGGGATCATGAACGCCGTCTTCGGCGGCGAGGGGCTGTCGCTGGCGACCCTGGAAGGCGACGGCCGCGTCATCCTCCAGTCCATGACCATCGAGGGCCTGGCCAACGCGCTGAGGAAGGCCCAGGGCGGCGACAAGCAGGGCCCCACCGGCGGCCTCTTCTCCACCCACACGGGCTGACGCCCACCCGATCCCGACCCACCCCATCCCGACCCGTACGGTCCCGCCCCGAACTCGGCCCGCACGCCGTGCGGCCCGTCAACCGCGCCGGCTCCCGCTTCGCGCCGGGCCGGGGGCCGGCCCGGCGGCCGTCACGCGAGGGGCGGCCCGGACCGTGCGGGCCGTGAGGCCGCGCAGGCCCGCGTGCCACGTGAGCCGTGAGGCCATACGGGCTCGCGCGCCGGGCCGGGGTGTCGCGGGGTCCCGTCCCGCATGCCGCGGAGGCTGTCCCGTCCGCGAGCCCTCACGCCACCGCGGCCGCCTCCAGGACGCGTCCCACCGCCCGCTCCAGCGACGCCCGCACCGCAACCGCGTCGCCCAGGGCGGCGGTCATCACGGCGCCGTCGCGCAGCATCATGAGCGTGGCCGCGTCCTCGGCGGGCTCCGGGGCGCCCGCCTCCGCGAGCAGCCCGGCGACGAGCTCCCGCAGCCACTGCCGGTGGGCGACGATCGCACGCGAGACGGGGTCCGCCGGGTCCGGGTACTCGGCGGCGGCGTTGAGGAACGGGCAGCCGCGGAACCCGGGCGCGCACAGCTGGTCGCCGAGCGCGGCCGCCACCATCCGAAGCGCCTGCCGGGCACCGAGTCCGGCGAGAGCGGCCGTGGTGACGGCGCGGATCTGCGCGTCGGTGGACTGGATGTAGCTCAGGACCAGCTGCTCCTTGCCCGCGAAGTGCCGGTAGAGCGTGGCCCTGGTGGTCGACGCCTCGGTGACGATCCGGTCCATGCCCACGGCGTGGATGCCCTCGGCGTAGAACAGCCGCGCCGCGGTGGCGAGGATCCGCTCGCGCGGCGGCGCGTCCGGGCCGGCGGACGCGACGAGGGGAACGGCGGGCGGGGCGCTCATGTCCTTGACGGTAGCGGACGGCGGGGCGTAGCGTCGTGGCAAGAACGAACGTTCTGTATCGTCGCTTCCCGACACCGGTGCGCGGCGCACAGCCGCCGGGCCCCACCTCCTGCCGTACGAGAGGACCCTCAGCCATGCCCGTGCCCGAGATCGGCTCCCCCGCCCCCGACTTCACCCTCTCGGGAGTGCTGCTCACCGACCGCGGCGCCGAGCGCGGCGAGTACGCGCTGTCCGCGCACCGGGGCCGCCCGCTGGTGCTCGCCTTCTACCCAGGCGACGAGTCGGCGGTGTGCACCAAGCAGCTGTGCTCCTACACCTCCGACCTGGACCGCTTCGGCGAGCTCGGCGCGAGCGTGTGGGGCGTCAACTTCAGCGACGTCGAAAGCCACGAGCGCTTCGCCCGCAAGCGCGACCTGCGGTTCCCGCTGCTCGCCGACACCGACCGTTCCGTCGCGAAGGCGTACGGCATCACCATGCCCGGCCTCGGTCTCAAGCGGTCGGTGTTCATCGTGGACGCCGAGGGCATCGTGCGCTGGAAGCACGTGGCCCGGATCGGGCTGACCTTCCAGGATACCGACACCATCACCGCGCAGCTGGCGGCACTCGCCTCACGCTGAGCCGCCCCGCGCCGGCTTCGCGCCGACTCCGTACGTGCCGCTGCGCGCCACCCTTCCGGCCGAGCGTGAAGCTGCGCTGTTGCCGAGCTTAAGAAAAGATCGATGGACTGAACGCTCGAAGCCGGGCAGATTGCTGTGTGCCCGGCGCATCGCGCGAGCCGGCGCCGACGGGCGCCGCCGCTCCGCCCCGGGCTCCCCCGTGCCCGGCCCGCGTTCCCCCGCGCGGGCCGGGCCACATCGTCTGCCGGCAGGAGTCGCAAGAGTGAAGGCACTGGTGAAGGAGAAGGCCGAGCCCGGCCTGTGGCTGCGGGACGTCCCGGAGCCGGAGATCGGTCCCGGGGACGTCCTCATCAAGGTGCTGCGGACCGGCATCTGCGGCACCGACCTGCACATCCGTGCCTGGGACGGCTGGGCCCAGCAGGCCGTGGGCACCCCGCTGGTGCTCGGCCACGAGTTCGTCGGCGAGGTCGCGGCCGTCGGCTCGGACGTCGACGAGATCAAGACCGGCGACCTCGTCAGCGGCGAGGGCCACCTCGTCTGCGGCAAGTGCCGCAACTGCCTGGCCGGCCGCCGCCACCTGTGCCGCAACACGGTCGGCCTCGGTGTCGGCCGCGACGGCGCGTTCGCCGAGTACGTCGCCCTGCCCGCGTCCAACGTGTGGGTGCACCGCGTCCCCGTCGACCTCGACATCGCCGCGATCTTCGACCCCTTCGGCAACGCCGTCCACACCGCGCTGTCCTTCCCGCTGGTCGGCGAGGACGTGCTGATCACCGGCGCCGGCCCGATCGGCATCATGGCCGCCGCCGTCGCCAAGCACGCCGGCGCGCGCAACGTCGTCATCACGGACGTCAGCGAGTACCGGCTGGAGCTCGCCCGCAAGGTCGGCGTCAGCCTCGCCCTGAACGTCGCCGAGACCACCATCGCCGACGGCCAGCGCGAGCTCGGCCTGCGCGAGGGCTTCGACATCGGCCTGGAGATGTCCGGCCGCCCCGAGGCCATGCGCGACATGATCGCCAACATGACGAACGGCGGCCGCATCGCGATGCTCGGCCTGCCCGCGGAGGACTTCTCCGTCGACTTCGCGAAGATCGTCACGTCGATGATCACCATCAAGGGGATCTACGGCCGCGAGATGTTCGAGACCTGGTACGCCATGTCCGTGCTGCTGGAGGGCGGCCTCGACATCGCCCCCGTGGTCACCGGCCGCTACTCCTACCGCGACTTCGACGCCGCCTTCGACGACGCCGCGAGCGGCCGCTGCGGCAAAATCGTCCTCGACTGGACCGCCTGATCCGAGGCTCGGTTCGCCTCCGCGCGTTCCGGGCACCCGCGGGGACACCGCCCGGCAGCCGGGACGGGAGTGGCCGGCCGGGCTCGGCCCCTCCCCGTCCCCGGCCCCTCCTCAATCCGGAGCCTCCGCGCTTCCCCAGCCGGCGCCGGGAGGCGCCCCCGTCCTCCGGCAGCCGCCGCGCCCCCGTCGGCTCACTCGCCAGACCACACACCAAGGAGCCCCCTCCGTGTTCGACTCCGTCCGCGACGACGTGCGCACCACCCTCGACGAGATCCGCGAGGCGGGCCTGTTCAAGCCCGAGCGCGTGATCGGCAGCCCGCAGAGCGCCTCCGTCGCCGTCACCTCCGGCGGCGTCCCCGGCGACGTGCTCAACTTCTGCGCCAACAACTACCTCGGCCTCGCCGACCACCCCGAGGTCACCGCCGCCGCCAAGGAGGCCCTGGACCGCTGGGGCTACGGCATGGCGTCCGTCCGCTTCATCTGCGGCACGCAGGAGGTCCACAAGGAGCTCGAGGCCCGGCTGTCCGCCTTCCTCGGCATGGAGGACACGATCCTCTACAGCTCCTGCTTCGACGCCAACGGCGGCGTCTTCGAGACCCTCCTCGACGAGCGCGACGCCGTCATCTCCGACGCGCTCAACCACGCCAGCATCATCGACGGCATCCGGCTGTCCAAGGCCCGCCGCCTGCGCTACGCCAACCGCGACATGGCCGAGCTGGAGGCCCGCCTCAAGGAGGCCTCCGACGCCCGCCGCCGCCTCATCGTCACCGACGGCGTCTTCTCGATGGACGGCTACATCGCGCCGCTGGACGAGATCTGCGACCTCGCCGACCGCTACGACGCCATGGTCATGGTCGACGACTCCCACGCTGTGGGCTTCACCGGCCCCGGCGGCCGCGGCACCCATGCCCTGCACGGCGTGATGGACCGGGTCGACATCATCACCGGCACCCTCGGCAAGGCCCTCGGCGGTGCCTCCGGCGGCTACGTCTCGGCCCGCGCGGAGATCGTGGCCCTGCTGCGCCAGCGCTCGCGCCCGTACCTCTTCTCCAACTCCCTCGCCCCGGTGATCGCCGCGGCCTCGCTCAAGGTCCTCGACCTGATCGAGGACTCCGAGGAGCTGCGCACCCGCCTCGCGGAGAACACCGCGCTCTTCCGCTCCCGCATGACCGAGGCCGGCTTCGAGATCCTGCCGGGCGAGCACCCGATCGCCCCGGTCATGATCGGCGACGCCGCGAAGGCGGGCCGCATGGCGGAGCTGCTGCTGGAGCGCGGCGTCTACGTCATCGGCTTCTCGTACCCCGTCGTGCCGCACGGCGCGGCCCGCATCCGGGTCCAGCTGTCGGCCGCCCACTCCACCGCGGACGTCGAGAAGGCGGTGGACGCGTTCATCGCCGCGCGCGAGGCCCTGGCAGGATGAATGGGTGATTGACGCACGACGGCTGCGGACCCTGCGGGCCGTGGCGGACCACCGCACGGTGACCGCCGCGGCCGCCGCGCTGTACCTGACCCCGTCCGCGGTCTCGCAGCAGCTCGCGGCGCTGGAGAACGAGACCGGCCACCGGCTGCTGGAACGCGGCGGCCGGGGGGTCCAGCTCACCCCTGTCGGTGAGATCCTGCTCACCCACGCCAACGCGGTGCTCGCCCAGCTGGAACGCGCCGAGGCCGAGCTCGCCGCCTACACCTCCGGTGCCGCGGGCGAGGTGACGGTGGCCTCCTTCGCCACCGGCATAGCGCTCGTGCTCGCCCCGGCCATCGCCGCGCTCGGCGGCACCGCCCCGGGCATCCGGGTCCGGGTCCGGGACGCCGAGGGCGACGAGTCGCTGCCCATGGTGCTCGACGGCCGCGCGGAGATCGCCGTCGCCGTCGAGTACCGCGGCGGTCCCCGCGCCGACGACCAGCGGCTCTCCCGCGTGCCCCTGTACGCCGAGCCCTTCGACGCCGTCCTCCCGGCCGGCCACCGCCTGGCCGGCGCGGAGACGGTCCGCGTCGCCGACCTCGCCGACGAGAGCTGGATCGGCCCCTACCCCGGCAACCCCTGCCACGACGTGGTCGTCCTCGCCTGCGAGTACGCCGGCTTCCAGCCCCGCCTGGAGCACTCCTCGGACGACTTCCGTGCCGTCGTCGCCCTCGCGGCCGCGGGCGCGGGTGTGGCGCTCGTGCCCCGCAGCGCGCTGCGCGACATGGACCTGTCCGGTGTCGCCGTCCGCCCCGTCGACGACGTCGTCGCCACCCGTCGCGTCTTCGCCGCCGTCCGCCGCGGCGCCGAGGAGCACCCCCTGCTGCGTCCGGTCCTCGACGCGCTGCGCGAGGCGGCGGAGGGGGCGGGCGGGCTGGACTGACCGCGGGTGGTCAGCGGGCCGTCAGTGGCCCGAGGGCGGTGCCCGGGTGTCCCACCCCGGGCGCCGCCCTTCGGCGTCAACGCCCGCGGGCGTACGGCCCGTAGAGCCGCTCCAGGACGCGGGCCACGCCGTCGTCCTGGTTGGACGCCGTGTGGCGGCGGACCGCGGCGAGCACCGCCGGGTGCGCGTTGGCGACGGCGACGGCCGTGCCCGCCCACGTCAGGACGGGCAGGTCGTTGGGCATGTCGCCGAAGGCGATGACCTCGGCGGCAAGGATGCCGCGGGCCGCGCACAGGGCCGCCAAGGCGGCCGCCTTCGTGACGCCCCGGGCGCTGACCTCCAGCAGGCCGCGCCCGCCGGAATGGGTGAACTGCGCCTCGTCGCCCGCGGATCGCCCGGCGACGGTGAGCAGGGTGTCCGCGTCGAGCACGGGCGACCAGGCGAGCAGTTTCACGATGGGGTCCGGGGTCGCCCACAGTTCCGCCGGCGAGCCCAGTGCCACCTCCGCGTCCGCGTCCTCCGGCAGATGGTGACCGTACCCCGGGGCCCAGCGCAGCAGGCGGCCCGTCTCGACGGCGAAGCCGACTCCGGGCGCCGCGTCCAGCAGGGCCGCGGCCACCCGCCGCGCGACGGGAAGGGGCAGCGGGCTGGACCCTGTGACGGCCTGGCGGCCGATGTCGTACACGATCGCGCCGTTGCCGCACACCGCGGTGCCGGTGAGCCCGGTCGCGGCGGCGAGCGCGTCGAGGTAGCGCGGCGGCCGGGCGGTGACGAGGACGACCTCCGCTCCCGCGAGCGCGGCGGTGCGCAGAGCTCCCAGCGTTCGGGCGGAGAGCGTGCCGTCGTCGCGCAGGAGCGTGCCGTCGAGATCGGTGGCGACCAGGCGCGGGCGGGGCATCGCCGCATCCTACGGAACCCGGTCCCGCGACGCCGTCCACATCACTGGGAGATCGCGTTTTTAAGTTAATTAGCAATTAATATTGACAGGCTTCGGGGGCCCGGCCACAGTTTCCGCCGTGGCACCGACGCCCGGCAGATGCGGAGCGGGGTGCCCCGTACACCCCAACTCTCGGGAGACTTCAGTGGCTTCGCATCGTGCAGGGACGGCGCGAGTGCGGCGGACCGCGGCGGCGTTCGGCGCCGTCGTGCTGGTCGGGTCGGCGGTTCCCGCGGCACACGCCGCGGACGCGGACGACCAGGGCGCGCCGCAGTACTACGACAGCGGCCTCGCCCCCACTCCGTACATGGGATGGAACACCTACTACGGGCTCGGTGCCCCGACGGAGGACCAGGTCAAGAAGGTCGCCGACCACCTCGTCAGCAGCGGGCTGCGCGACAGCGGGTACAACATCGTCTGGCTGGACGGCGGTTGGCAGGCCGACCAGCCGCGCGACCCGGAGACCGGCCGGCTGGTGGCCAACCCCGCGCGTTTCCCCTCCGGAATTCCCGCGCTGGTGACGTACCTTCACAAGCGCGGCCTCAAGGCCGGTATCTACACCGACGCGGGCGAGTACGACGGCGGCAAGTGGTGCGGCCTGGGCAGCCGCGGCCACTACGAGGACGACGCCCGCCAGTTCGCCGGGTGGAAGGTCGACGCGATCAAGGTCGACTTCCTCTGCGGCATCGGCGCCGGTATCGACCCGGGCCCGGCCTTCAAGGAGTTCAGCGACGCCGTCGCCAAGTCCGGCCGGAAGATGCTGCTCAACCTGTGCAACCCGCTCACCGACGACTGGGGCATGCCGCACACCCCCGAGCAGGACGCGCACAACGCCTTCGTCTACGGCCCCACGACCGCCGACTCCTGGCGCACCGGCACCGACCTCGCCTGGGGAACGCCGACCGCGGGCGAGTGGCCGAACATCCTGCGCAGCATGGACGCCAACGCCTGGCACCCCGAGGCCCAGGGACCCGGGCACTGGAACGACCCGGACTACCTCATCCCGATGCGCAAGCTCGCCGAGGGCGGGTACGAGCTGACGGAGGAGGAGTCCACCACGCAGTTCGTGATGTGGGCCGAGATGGCCTCGCCGCTGGTCATCGGCAGCGACCCCCGCACCCTGCCGCAGTCGATGCTCGACACCCTGCGCAACCCCGAGATCCTCGCCGTCGACCAGGACCCGCTGGGCATCCAGGGCGCCCGCGTGGCCACCGACTCCGTGGGCGACGTCTACAGCAAGGTGCTCCAGGGCGCGGGCAAGCGGGCGGTCGTCCTGCTCAACCGCTCCGACCGGGCGCAGGACCGCACGGTGACCTTCGCAGACGCCGGCCTGACCGGCAAGGTCGCCGTCCGCGACCTGCGGGCCCGTACCTCGCGCGGCACCTTCAGCGGCTCGTACACGGTGCGCGTCCCCGCGCACGGCACCGCCTTCGTCAAGCTGACCGGCACCGACGACGCCCCGGGCGGGCAGCTGCCGGGCCGTTCCTCGGCGAGCCCGGCGCTGGTACGCGACGGTGACACGCTGGCCGTCTTCACCCGCGGTACGGACGGTGCCCTGCGGGCGCAGACCGCGCGCGGCGGTGACTGGTCCAAGGCCAGGACCACCGAGCTGGGCGGCCCGACGCAGGGCCGCTTCCTCGGCCAGCCCGCCGCGTACGCCTCGGCCGGCGGCCGGATCGACGTCTTCGTGCGCGGCACCGACGGCTCCGCCTACCGCCGCGTGTACGAGAACGGGCGCTGGGGCCAATGGCAGAGCCTGGGCGGCACGCTGACGGACGCCCCGACCGTGGCCTTCGCGGGCCCGGACGACTGGACGCTCTTCGGCCGCGGCGCGGACGGCAGACTGTGGTCCCGAGGCCCGGCCGCCGGCTGGACCTCGCTGGGCGCCCCGCAGGACCGGGCGTTCTACGGACGTCCGTCGGGCGTCGTGGACGAGGCCGGCCGGCTGCACGTGGCCGTGCGCACCCCCGACGACTCGGTGTGGTCGCGGACCCGCGACACGTCCGGCACCTGGTCGGACTGGACGGCCCTGGGCGGCACGATCAGCGGCAGTCCGACGCTGGTGGCCTCCGGCGGCACGGTGCACCTGTACGCCCGCGCCGGTGACTACACGCTCTGGACGCGCAGCTGGACCGCTTCCGGCGACTGGGCCGGCTGGAGCAAGGACAACGACTTCGTCAGCGGTGCCTTCGACGGTGCTCTCGGTGCCGTCTCCGGGCCGGACGGCGGCGTGCTGGCGGCCTTCCGGGGGGTGGACGGCCGCGTCCACCAGACCGGGCTCTGAGCTCCGCGCGCCCGGCCGCCTCACCCCGTTCCACCCTGCTCCACCTGGTTTCACCTGCGTCAATTCGTTCCACCACGCATCACCCGGCACCAACAGGAGTGCCTGCGGGCCTTGTTCGACCCAAGGGCACACCCTCCGAAAAATAAATTAGTAATTAATCTTGACGGCGCCCGGACCCCTGCGACAGGCTGTGCCTGCCGCACCCAGAGCCGGGCCGTCAGGGGGCCTCAGCTCCGTTCCGTGGGCACTTAGGGAGTGCACAGATGACCGCCTTCAACGCCACCCGCCGCAGATTCCTCGTAGGAGCAGGCGCAGTCGGCGCCAGCGCGCTGCTCAGCAGCTGCGTCACCCAGAGCCCGTCCGCCTCCGGAGGAAAGTCCGGCGGCCCGGTGACCCTGCAGTCCAACCTCTCCTCCCCGCAGGCGAAGACCGCGATGCAGGCGATCGTCGCCGCCTTCGACAAGCGCGGCGACACCAAGGCGCAGCTCAACACCGTCGCGGCGGAGACCTTCCGCACGCAGCTGCCGACCTACCTCACCTCGGCCAACCCGCCGGACGCCTACACCTGGTACCCCGGCTCCGTCGCCGAGTCGTACGCCAAGAAGGACCTGCTCCTCGACATCAGCGACATCTGGGAGAAGCCCGAGCTCGCCGGCTACTCCGACGCGCTGAAGAAGCTGTGCACCTCGGCCTCCAGCGGCAAGAAGGTCTTCGTGCCCACCAGCTACTACTGGTGGGGCATGTTCTACCGCAAGTCCAACTTCGCCAAGTGGGGCGTCCAGGAGCCGAAGAACTGGGACGAGTTCCTCGACCTGTGCGACAAGCTCAAGAGCAAGGGCGTCGCCCCGATCGGCCTCGGCGCCGGCGGCGACACCCCGTGGGTCGCGTCCGCCTGGTTCGACTACCTCAACATCCGCGTCAACGGCGCCACGTACCACCGCGAACTCCTCGCGGGCAAGCACCGCTTCGACGACCCCGAGGTCCGCAAGGTCTTCGACAAGTGGGACGAGGCCCGCCCGTACTTCGACCCCAACGGCACGGCGATCCCCTTCCAGGACGCCACCACCGCCCTCCTCCAGGGCCGCACGGGCATGATGCTCATCGGCACCTTCTTCGCCGACGCGGCCCCGAAGGACGCCCTGGGCGACCTGGACTTCTTCCAGTTCCCCATCATCGACCCGAAGGTGCCGGTCGCCGAGGAGGCGCCCACCGACGGCTACTTCGCCAGCGCCCGCACCAAGCGCGCCGACGGCGTCAAGGAGCTGCTGCGCTACCTGGCCACCGCCGAGGCGCAGGAGCTCTACCTCAAGAGCTCGTCCGGCACCACGCTGCCCACGCACCCGGACGCCAAGGACGCCGGCACCCCGCTGGTCCTCAAGGGCCGCAAGCTCATCGAGAGCGCCGCCGACCTGACGCAGTTCTTCAACCGCGACTCCAGCGACGCCCTCCAGCCGACCGCCGACACCGCGCTGGTGCACTACCTGGCCAAGCCCAAGGAGATCGGCTCCATCCTCACCACGTGGCAGCGCAGCGCACAGAAGATCTGGAGCCAGTGACAATGGCGCTGATCGGCTCCACGCGACGGTCCAGGGCCACTCGGGTGCCCCCGGTGGTCCTGGCCTTCGTCCTCGTCCCGCTGCTCGCCGAGGCGTTCTGGGTCTTCTGGCCGGCCCTCCAGGGCTTCTACCTCTCCCTGACCTCCTGGGACGGCCTGGCGGCCCCGAAGTTCGTCGGCCTCGGCAACTTCAGCGAGATGCTGCACGACGCGGTCTTCCGCACCGCCGCGATCAACACGGTGCTGTGGCTGCTGCTCTTCGGCGGGCTCTCCGCCGGCCTCGGGCTCGGTGCCGCGCTGCTGCTCCAGCAGGAGCGGCGCGGCATCGGGTTCTACCGGGCGGCGCTCTTCCTGCCGGTGGTCTTCTCACTGGTCGCGACCGCCCTGGTGTGGCAGGCCATGTACCAGCCGGACGGCCTGATCAACAACGTGCTGGAGGCCATCGGCCTCGGCGGCTGGAAGCACGCCTGGCTCGCCGACCAGGACACCGCCTTCTACGCGGTCATCGTGCCCGCGCTGTGGCGCCAGGTCGGCTACGTGATGGTGCTGTACCTCGCCGGCCTCAAGGGCGTCGACCCCACGCTGTACGAGGCGGCCAAGGTCGACGGCGCGACCCGTTGGCAGCAGTTCCGGCACATCACGCTGCCGCAGCTGCGCAGCGTCAACGCGGTCGTCCTGTCGGTGATCGTCATCGACTCGCTGCGCTCGTTCGACGTGGTGTGGGCGCTCACCCGCGGCGGCCCGTACCACTCCTCCGAACTGCTGAGCACCTACATGTACTCCACCGCGTTCCAGTCCCTGCGCCTGGGATACGGCTCCGCGCTCGCCGTCGTCATCTTCGTGCTGGCCTTCGGCGTCATCGCGAGCTACCTCGTGCGCGCCTTCCGGGAGGCCGACTGATGACCGCCACCGACGCCACCGCGCGCGCCAAGGACGCCGAGGGCCCGGCGGGCCGGCCCGGCGCCGCCGAGGCCGCGGCGCCCCGCCGCCCCGTCCTGAGCGGCCGCGCCCTGCGCACCACCGGCTTCCACCTCACCGCGGGCCTGCTGTCCGCGCTGTGGCTGCTGCCGATCGTCCTGGTGCTGGTCACCAGCACCAGGACGTTCGACGACATCGCCGCGCACGGCGTCGGCAGCTGGCCGCACTCGTTCACCTTCGACAGCTTCCGCCAGGCGTGGGTGGACGGCGGCCAGCAGCGCGCCCTCATCAACAGCATGCTGGTCACCATCCCCACCGTGCTGCTCTCGCTCGGCCTCGCCTCCATGGCGGCCTTCGCGCTCAGCCGCTACGACCTGCCCTTCCGGCGCGTCCTGCTGCTGCTCATGCTCGGCGGCAACCTGCTGCCCCCGCAGATCCTGCTGATCCCGGTCTCCAAGCTCAGTGAAGTGCTCGGCATCTACGACCAGCTGTACGCACTGATCGGCGTACAGGTCGGCTTCGGCGTCGGCTTCTACGTCTTCGTCCTGCACGGCTTCATGCGGGCGATCCCCGCGGAGATCCAGCAGGCCGCCGTCATCGACGGCGCGAACCCCTGGCAGATCTACCGGCGGGTCATCCTGCCGCTGGCCCGCCCGGCGCTGGCCGCGCTGAGCGCCCTGTCGTTCACCTGGATCTTCAACGACCTGCTGTGGGCCATCACGGTGCTGCGCACCGACACGCAGATGCCCATCACCGCCTCGCTCATCGGGCTGCAGGGCCAGTACGTGTCCATGTGGAACGTCATCGCGGCCGGCTCGGTGATCGCCGCCGCCCCGACGGTGGCCGTCTTCCTCCGCTTCCAGCGCCACTTCGTGGCCGGACTGAACCTCGGAGCCGTCAAGTGACCGCGCACGACCGGTGGCTGCTGCGCACCGACACCACCACCTACGCCGTCACCCTCGGCGGCGACGGCCGCTGGGCCGAGCTCGCCGCCTGGGGGCCGCACGGCGCCGAGGACGGGCCGTCGCCCATGGACTGGTCGCGCCGCACCCACTTCATCACCCCCGCCGACGCCGCCCCGGCCGAGTACATCCCGTACGGGCTGCGGCCGTTCACCGGCGCCGACCTGGTCGCCTCCCGCCCCGGCGGGGACCGCGGCAGCTGGTGGCGGTTCACCGGCGCCACGCAGGACGGCGACCGGGCACTGGGCCTGGAGTTCGCCGACGACGTCCTCGGGCTGCGCACGACGCTCCGCTACGAGACGGTGCCCGGTACCGACGTCGTCCTGCGCTGGACGGAGCTGACCTGCACGGGCGAGACCGAGGTGCGCCTGGAGCGCCTCGACTCCGCCGCGGTCAACGTGCCCGTCCAGGGCGGTGCGCGGCTGACGTACCTGGCCGGGCAGTGGTCCCAGGAGTTCCAGCTCAAGCACGTGGAACTCGAGCGCGGCCGCTTCGAGATGGAGAGCACCCAGGGCTCCGCCGGGCACGCGTACCACCCGTGGCTCGCCGTCCAGGACGCCGCCGCCCCCGCCGAGGGCGCCACCCCCACCTACGGCATCGCCCTGGAGTGGTCCGGCAACTGGCGGATCACCGCCGACGCCGAGCCCGGGGGCGCCGTACGGGTCCGCGCCGGCCGTGTCCCCCACGAGGGCGCCGTCCGCCTCGCCCCCGGCGCGACCCTCGTCACGCCCCGGCTGGCCTGTGCCTTCAGCCCGGACGGTCTCGACGGGCTGGCCCGCGTCTGGCACCGCTACGAGCGGCACCTCACCGGCGAGCGCATCGACCGGCCGCGGAAGGTCCTCTACAACTCCTGGGAGGCCACCGGCTTCGACGTCGACGCCACCGGGCAGCTGGAGCTGGCCAAGACCGCCGCGGAGCTGGGCGCCGAACTCTTCGTCGTCGACGACGGCTGGTTCATCGGACGGCCCGACGACACCGGCGGCCTCGGCGACTGGGAGCCGGACCCGGCCGAATTCCCCGGCGGGTTCGACCGGTTCGTCGAGGACGTCCGCGCCCTCGGCATGGACTTCGGCCTGTGGGTCGAGCCCGAGGGCATCAGCCCCCGCTCGAAGCTCTACGCCCAACACCCCGAGTGGGTGTACCGGGTCGACGGCCGGCCCGCCACGCTCGTGCGCAACCAGCTCCTGCTCGACCTCGGCCGCGAGGACGTCCAGGACTTCGTCATCGGCACCCTCGACCGGCTGCTCGGCTCCCACGCCATCAGCTACCTCAAGTGGGACATGAACCGGCCGCCCACCGAGCGCGGCCGCCCCGGCCACCCCGCGGGCGCCGACCCCGAGCGCCAGGACCTCGACGCCGCCCATGTGGCAGGCTACCTCCGCGTCCTGGACCACCTGCGCGCCGCGCACCCGCACGTCACCGTCGAGGGCTGCGCCGGCGGCGGCGGCCGCGTCGAGCACGCCACCCTCGCCCGTACCGACGTGGTGTGGCCCAGCGACAACACCGCGCCCATGGACCGGCTGCGCATCCAGTACGGCTACCTCCACGCGCACGCCCCGCACACCATGAGCTCCTGGGTCACCGACGCCCCCGGCGTCTTCGACCCCAGGCCGCGCTCGCTCGCCTTCCGGTTCGTCAACTCGGCCGCGGGCGTGCTCGGCATCGGCGCCGACATCCGGGACTGGACGCCGGAGCAGCGCGCCGAGGCCGCGCGCTGGATCGCCCGCTACAAGGAGATCCGCGACGTCGTCCACCACGGCGAGGTCCACCTGCTGGGCAGCCCCGACGACCCGACGTGCGGCATCCAGTACGAGGAGAGCCGGACGCGCGGCGAGGGCGGCGAACACGGCGGCGCCCGGCTGGTGGTGACGGCCTGGAACACCGGTGTGCTCGACGGCGCGCCCCTGGTGCCCGGCCGGGCTGCGCGGCTGCGGCTGCGCGGCCTCGCACCGGACGCCGTCTACGCCGACACCGCCACCGGCACCCGCTACAGCGGCGCGTACCTGCTCCACTCCGGGCTGCCGTTCGCCTGGACCGCCGGACACGACGCGGAGTTGACCGTCCTGGCCCGGCAGTGACGACAGCGGAAGAATCTGCACCCCACCCACCTCTCGAAGAGGAGACGACCCACCCCATGAACCCAGCCGCCCGTTTCACCAACCGCGTCGCCGTCGTCACCGGCGCCGCGTCGGGCATCGGCGCGGCCTCCGCGGCACGCCTGGCCGCTGAGGGCGCGGCCGTCGTCCTCGTCGACATCGCCGCCGAACGCGGCGAGGAGACCGCCGAGCGGCTGCGCAAGGACGGGGCCCGGGCCCTCTTCGTCGCCGCCGACGTCGCGAGTGAGGACGACTGGCAGCGGGTGATCACCGCCGCCCACGGCTTCGGGCCCGTCGGCGTCCTGGTCAGCAACGCGTACACGGTGGCGGTCGCGCCGGCCCACGAGACCAGCCTCGCCTCGTGGGAACGGCAGCTCTCGGTCAACCTCACGGGCGCCTTCCTGGGCGTCAAAGCGACCCTGCCCGACCTGCGCGGGCACCAGGGGGCCGTGGTGCTCGTCTCCTCCGTCCACGCCCACCGGGGCATCCCCGGGCACCCGGCGTACGCGGCGAGCAAGGGCGCGCTGCTGTCGCTGTGCGGCCAGCTCGCCGTCGAGTACGGCCCCGAGGTCCGTGTCAACGCCGTACTGCCGGGACCGATCCTGACCGCCGCCTGGGACCGGGTCCCCCAGGCCGACCGCGAGCTCAGCGTCGCCGAGACCGCGGCCCGCCGCTTCGGCACCCCCGAGGAGGCCGCCGCCGCCGTCGCCTTCCTCGCCGCCGACGAAGCCTCCTACATCACCGGATCGAGCCTACTCGTGGACGGCGGCTGGAGCGTCACCAAGGCCTCCGCCTGACGGAACCGACCGCTCCAGCCACCGACCGAACAGCAAGAAAGGCAAACACATGACGCCATACGCGCGCCGCGGAGTGCACGGCCAGACCGTGGAGACCCTCGCCCGCCGGGTGCTCAGCGGCGAGATCCCCGAGGGAGCGACGCTCGACATGGCGGCCCTGCAGAGCGAGCTGGACGTCAGCCTGACGGCCCTGCGCGAATCGCTGAAGGTGCTCGCGGCCAAGGGCATGGTCGACGCGCGGCAGAAGCGCGGCACCTTCGTCCGGCCCCGATCCGACTGGAACCTGCTCGACGCCGACGTGCTGCGCTGGCAGTTCTCCGAGAGCAACGGCACCGGCGCCGACCCCGCGCTGCTCCGCAACCTGGGCGAGGTCCGCGGCATCATCGAACCCGCCGCCGTGCGGCTGGCCGCGGCCCGCCGCACCGACGCCGACCTCGAGGCACTGGAGGCGGCACTGACGGCCATGGGCCAGGAGGGCGGCGCGAGCGACGCCGTCGAGGCCGACCTCGCCTTCCACCGGGCGCTGCTCGCGGCAACCCACAACGAACTGCTTGAACGCATGGAGATGGTCATCGAGTCGGGCCTGGCCCAGCGCGACCAGCTCGTGCACAGCGCCCCGCACAGCGAGGACCCGGTGCCCAGCCACCGAGCCGTCCTCGACGCCGTGCGCGACCGGGACCCGGACGCCGCGGAACGCGCCATGCGCGCCCTGCTCGACCAGGCGACGCGCGACCTCGACAAGGTCAGCGGCCCGCACCTGCCCGAGGGCGCGGACGGCTCCGCCGAGCAGAAGGACGGCCAGGCACAGTGAAGATCGCGCGCGTCGAGACCTTCCTCGTCCCGCCCCGCTGGCTGTTCTGCCGCATCGAGACCGACGACGGCGTCGTCGGCTGGGGCGAGCCGGTGGTCGAGGGCCGGGCCGAGGTGGTGCGGGCCGCCGTCGAGGTGCTGGCCGAGCACCTGGTGGGCCAGGACCCACTGCGCATCCAGGACCACTGGCAGGTGCTGACCAAGGGCGGCTTCTACCGGGGCGGCCCCGTGCTCTCCAGCGCCGTCGCGGGCATCGACCAGGCCCTGTGGGACATCGCCGGCCGGGCCCTGGGGGTGCCGGTGCACACCCTGCTCGGCGGCCCCGTCCGCGACACGGTCCGGGTGTACGCCTGGGTCGGCGGCGACGAACCCGACCGGCTGAAGGAGGAGATCACCGCCCAGGTCGAGGCGGGCTTCACAGCCGTCAAGATGAACGCCGCCGGGCGCACGCCGCCGATCGGCAGCCCCGCCGAGACGGCCACCGTCGTCGAGCGGATCGCGGCCGCCCGCGAGGCGCTGGGCCCGCACCGCGACGTCGCCGTCGACTTCCACGGACGGTTCAGCGCCGCCAACGCGCGACGCGTGCTCCACGAGATAGCCCCGCTGCACCCGTTGTTCGTCGAGGAACCAGTCCTGCCCGAGCAGGGACACCTGCTGCCGGGGCTGGTCGCCGCCTCGTCCGTGCCGCTCGCCACCGGTGAACGGCTCTACGGCCGGGCCGACTTCCTCCCGGCGCTGACGGCGGGCATCGCCGTGGCCCAGCCGGACCTGTCGCACGCGGGCGGGATATCGGAGGTCACCCGGATCGCGTCGCTCGCCGACACCTTCGGGGCCCACCTGGCACCGCACTGCCCGCTCGGTCCCATCGCGCTGGCCGCCAGCCTCCAGGTCGCCTTCGCCACGCCCAACTTCCTGATCCAGGAGCAGAGCCGGGGCATCCACTACAACAAGGACGCCGACCTGCTGTCCTACCTGGTCGACACCGAGCCCTTCCGCTTCGTCGACGGACAGGCGCGCCGCACCGAACTGCCCGGACTCGGGATCGCCGTCGACGAGGACGCGGTCCGCGCCGCCGACCGCTCCGGCCACGCCTGGCGCAACCCCGTCTGGCGGCACGCCGACGGCTCCTTCGCCGAATGGTGAGCGGCACGCGGCTCCCGGTCTCCGTCGTCACCGACCCGGACCACGGCGGACGCTGGACCTCACTGACCGCGGGCGGCCGCGAATGGCTGTGGCACCGCGACGAGCCCCGCCGCCGGCTGGTCCGGCCCGGTGACGCCTTCGCCGACGCCGGAGGGCTGGAGGAGTGCGTGCCCACGGTGCGGGGGCTGCCCGACCACGGGGACGCCTGGTCACGGCCCTGGCGCCGGGAGGCCGGCGCGGAGGTCGCGGACTGCCCCGACTTCCGGCTGACCCGGCGCATCCGTACGGAGCCGGGAGCCGCCGTCGCCGACTACACGCTCACCGCCGAGCCCGGCTACCGCTTCGTGTGGGCCGCCCACGCCCTGCTGGAGCTCTCCCCGGACGCCCGGATCGGCATCGGCGAACCCGCGGTGACCCGGCTCTACCCGGACGAGGGCGCGGGCTGGACCACCGGCACCTGGCCGTGCGTCGAGGGCATCCCGCTGGACCGGGTCGGACCGGACGACGGGACCGCCGTCGGCGCGGTCGTCCTCACCTCGGCGGTGTCCGTGCACGACGGCGCCGACACACTGCAACTGTCCGTCGAGGCCGCCGGTCAGCCGGTCGCGATCGCCCTGTGGCGCAACCTCGGCGGCTTCCCCCAGGACGCGCCGTACCGCTCGATCGGCGTCGAGCCGATGCTCGGCCGTGTCTTCGACCGCGCCGGGGCGGACGACGGCGACACGGCCGTCGTGCCTGCCTCCGGCGAGGTCGCCTGGCGGCTCACGGTCACCGCGACCCGCCGCCACTGAACCCCCATCACCAGAAGGGATGTCGGATGGACCTGCTCGCCGCGCTGCGCGCCCACCGGCTGCTCGCCATCGTCCGCGGCAGCGACCCGGACGCCGCGCTGACCACCGTGCTCGCCCTCGCCGAGGAGGGCATCACCCTCGTCGAGGTCTCCCTCAGCGGGCGTGACGCGCTCGACGTCATCGCCGGGGCCCGCGCCGCGCTCGGCCCGGACGCGCCCCTCGGCGCCGGAACCGTCCTCACCTCCGACGACGCGCGGGAGGCCCAGAAGGCCGGAGCGGCCTTCCTCGTCACCCCGGCGGTCAGCGACGGCGTCGCCACCGGGAAGGAACTCGGACTCCCGGTGCTCGCGGGCGTGATGACCCCCACCGACATCCTCCAGGCTCGGCGGCTCGGTGCCGACGCCCTCAAGCTCTTCCCGGCCGGCAGCGCCGGGGGTCCCGGCTATCTTCGGGACCTGCGCGGCCCCTTCCCCGATCTGCCCTTCGTGCCCGTCGGGGGAGTGGACGCACAGGCCGCCGCCGAATACCTGCGGGACGGCGCCACGGCCGTCGGCGTCGGATCGCCCCTGATCGGCGACGCCGCCGCCGGGGGCAGCATCAGCGCCCTGCGCGAGCGGGCCCGCGCCTTCCTGGACGTGGTCCGTGCGGAGCCCCGCCCGTGACCGCCCCCACGGTCCTCGCCGCCGACCGCCTCGAACTCGGCGAGGGCATCCGCTGGACGGACGGCCGCGCCGTGCTGACCGACATCCTCACCGGCCGGCTCCTCGCCGCACCCGCCGACCCCGCGTCACCGCTCGGCCTGATCGCCCGACTGCCCTGCCCGCTGGGCGCCGTGGCACCGGTGGAAGGAAGCCCCGGCCACTGGATCGCGGCGGCCGGCACCGGCATCTGCCGCATCGACCCCTCGGGAGGCGTCGACTGGATCGCCCGACCCGAGGACGACGCACCGGTGGCGATGCGGATGAACGACGGCGTCGCCGACCCGCACGGCCGTTTCTGGGCGGGCAGCATGGCCTACGAGGCGACCGAGAACGCGGGCTCCCTCTACCGACTGGACCGCGACGGCCGCGTCACCCGCGTCCTGCGGGAGATCACGATCCCGAACGGCCCCGCCTTCACCGCCGACGGCACCGTCATGTACCTCGCCGACAGCGCCCGGGGGGTCATCCTGCGCTGTGCCGTCGACCACGTGACCGGTGACCTCGGCACACCCGAACCCTTCGTCACCCTCGGCTCGGGCAGCCCCGACGGCATGACCACCGACACCGAGGGCGGCCTGTGGACCGCCGTCTGGGGCGCCGGACAGGCCCACCGCTACCACCCCGACGGCGGCCTCGACCGGATCGTGGAGCTGCCCGCCGGCCAGCCCGCCGGGCTCTGCCTCGGCGGCCCGGACGGCCGAACCCTTCTCGTCACCAGCGCCCACATCGGCCTGTCCGAGCCCGGGCCGCTCGACGGCGCCGTCTTCGCGGTACGGGTGGACGTGCCCGGCACACCGGCCGTCCCGTACCGCCCGACGCGCCTCCCGGGCCGCGCCGACACCCCCTAGGAAGCCACCTTGAGCACCCACCGGCCACTGCGCCCCGGCCCCGTGGTCTGCGTCGGCGAGACCATGGCCGCCCTCGCCCCCGACCCCCTCGGGCCGCTGGACGACGCCGACCTGCTGCGCGTCGACATCGCGGGCGCCGAGTCCAACGTCGCCCTCTATCTCGCCGACCACGGCATCCCCGCCCGATGGGTCTCCGCGGTCGGCGACGACCCCTTCGGGCGGCGCGTCCGCGAGCGGATCGCCGCGGGCGGCGTCGACGTCGGCGGCGTCCGCACCGACCCCGGACGGCCCACCGGACTCCTGCTCAAGGACCCCGGCGCGCACGGCACCCGCGTCCACTACCACCGCGCCGGATCCGCCGCCTCCGCCCTCACCCCCGACGTGCTCGACGACCCGGCCGTGGCCGGAGCCGCGCTCGTCCACCTCAGCGGCATCACCCCCGCGCTGTCGCCCGGCTGCCACGCCCTCGTGGAACGGGCCCTGCGCCCGGACCGCCCGTGGCCCGTCAGCTTCGACGTCAACCACCGCCCCGCCCTGTGGAACGGCCGCTCCGCCGCCGACGTCCTGCGGCCGCTCGCCGACCGGGCCGACATCGTCCTCGTCGGCCTCGACGAGGCCCAGGCCCTGTGGGGGGACGGCATCACCGACGCCCGCGCGGTCCGCGAGCTCCTGCCCGGGCCCGGTGTCCTCGTCGTCAAGGACGGGGCCCGTTCCGCCACGGCCTTCGCCGGGGCGCAGTCGCACAGCGTGCCCGCCCTCGCCGTCCGCGTGGCGGAACCGGTCGGCGCCGGCGACGCCTTCGCCGCCGGGTTCCTCAGCGGACTGCTGCGGGAGCTGTCCGTGGAGCGCGCCCTGCGGCTCGGCCATCTGACCGCGGCCTCCGCGCTGCGCGTCGCCGCCGACCACGGACCGCTGCCGGACCCCGCCGTCCTCGCCTCGCTTCTCGACGCCGACGAGGAGACCTGGCGTGCCGCCAGGATCGGCTGATCCCTTCGGATGAGACCGTCCGGGGTGTCTCGTCCCGCAGGGTGACGTGTCGCGGCACGGCGCCGGGTTACCGTGCGGCACATGGACACGGTCGATCTCACGGTCTACGGCGAGGAGTTCACCGCCGACCCCTACCCCGTCTACGCCAGGCTCCGCGAGCGGGGCCCCGTGCACCGCGTGCGCACCCCGGACGCCGGGGAGCTGTGGCTGATCGTCGGCCACGACCAGGCCAGGGCCGCGCTCGCCGACCCCCGGTTCGCCAAGGACTCCCGCGCGCTGGGCTGGACCTCGTACGACGAGGAACTCCTCGGCCGCCACATGCTCGTCGCCGACCCGCCGGAGCACACCCGGCTGCGGAAGCTGGTGGCCAGGGAGTTCACCAGCCGCCGGGTCGAGGAACTGGCACCGCGCGTCGAAGAGATCACGGCCGGCCTGCTCGACGCGATGCTGGCCCGCCCGGAGGGCACGGCCGATCTCGTCGAGGCGCTCGCCTACCCGCTGCCCATCACCGTGATCTGCGAACTGCTCGGCGTTCCCGACCTGGACCGGGCCGCCTTCCGCGCCTGGTCGAACGAGGTCGTCGCGCCGACCGGGGCGGAGGCGGAGCGGAAGGCCTTCGAGGAACTCGCCGCCTACCTCGACGAGCTGATCGAGGACAAGCGCTGCTCGCCCGGCGACGACCTGATGAGCGCGCTCATCCGCACCACCACCGAGGACGGTGACCGGCTCTCCCGCTCCGAGCTGAGCGGCATGGCCTTCCTGCTGCTGATCGCCGGCCACGAGACGACGGTCAACCTGATCTCCAACGGCGTCCGCGCGCTGCTCGGCCATCCTGACCAACTGGCTCTGCTCCGCGCCGACATGAGCCTCCTCGACGGTGCCGTGGAGGAGATGCTCCGCTACGACGGCCCCGTCGAGACCGCGACCTTCCGCTTCACCACGGAACCGGTCGACATCGCCGGCACCGTCATCCCGGCCCGTGAACCCGTCCTCGTCGCTCTCGCCTCCGCCGACCGCGACCCGCACCGTTTCACCGAGCCCGACCGCTTCGACATCCGCCGCGACACCCGCGGCCACGTCGCCTTCGGCCACGGCCTGCACTACTGCCTCGGCGCCCCGCTGGCCCGGCTCGAAGGCCGCATCGCCGTGCGGGCCCTTCTGGAGCGCTGCCCCGACCTGGCCCTCGACGCCGATCCCTCCGCCCTGGACTGGCTCCCGGGCATGCTCATGCGCGGCGTCCGCCGGCTCCCCGTGCGCTTCACTCCCGCGGGGCCGGGCACGGCCCGCACCTAGGATGGGGGTGCCCCACGCCGGGCCGTCCCCGCACGCCAGGCAGTACAGGAGAACACCGTGACCGTCGTCGCCGTCCCCGGTTCGAAGTCCGTCACCGCCAGGGCGCTGTTCCTGGCGGCGGCAGCCGAGGGGACGACCACGCTGCGGCGGCCGCTCCTCTCCGACGACACGGACGGCTTCGCCGAGGGTCTCGTCCGGCTCGGCTACCGCGTGGACCGCGGTCCCGAACTCTGGCGCGTCGAAGGACGCCCCGCCGGGCCCGCGGTCACCGAGGCCGACGTGTACTGCCGCGACGCCGCCACCGCGGCGCGCTTCCTGCCCGCGCTCGCCGCCGCCGGGCACGGCACCTACCGATTCGACGCCTCCGCCCAGATGCGCCGCCGTCCCGTCGCCCCCCTCACCGCCGCCCTGCGGACGCTCGGGGCCGACTTGCGGCACGAGGAGGCGGAGGGACATCTGCCGCTGACCGTCGCCGCCGACGGCATCCAGGGCGGCGCGCTCGACCTCGACGCGAGCCTGTCCTCCCAGTTCCTCACCGCGCTGCTCCTCGCGGGCCCCCTCATGAGCGAGGGGCTCCGGATCAACGTCACCGGAGTGGTCTCGGCCCCCTACGTCGAGATCACCATCGCCATGATGCGCTCCTTCGGCGTGGAGGTCGGCCGCGAGGGCAGCGTCCTCGTCGTCCCGCCCGGCGGATACCGTGCCACGGACTACGCCGTCGAGCCCGACGCCTCCACCGCCAGTTACTTCTTCGCCGCGGCCGCCCTGACCGGCCGTCAGGTCACCGTCCCCGGCCTGGGCACCCGGGCGCTCCAGGGCGACCTCGGCTTCGTCGACGTCCTGCGCCGCATGGGCGCCCGGGTCGACGTCGGCGCCGACGCCACCACCGTCACCGGCACCGGCGGCCTGCACGGCATCACCACCACCATGCGGGACATCTCCGACACCATGCCGACCCTCGCCGCCATCGCGCCCTTCGCCGACGGCCCGGTGCGCATCGAGGACGTCTACAACACCCGGGTGAAGGAGTGCGACCGTCTGGAGGCCTGCGCCTCCAATCTGCGCCGCCAGGGCATCCGGGTCGAGACGGGCCGCGACTGGATCGAGATCCGTCCCGGCACCCCCGCCCCGGTCGAGATCGCCTGCCACGGCGACCACCGCATCGCGATGAGCTTCGCCGTCGCCGCGCTCCGCACCGACGGGGTGACCTTCGACGAGCCGGGCTGCGTGAAGAAGACCTTCCCCGAGTTCCACGAGGTGTTCGGCGCACTGCGCGAGGAGTGGGGGCTGTAGCCGCCGTCCCCACCGCCCCGCCGGCACATCGCGTTCCCGCCGGGCGGGTGACGACCCGGGCCCGCGTCGAACGTCGCCGCGGGCCGCCGCGTCCGTCCCCCCGCTGATCCTGCTGTCCATACCGGCCGTCCCTTCCCCCGTGACGGCCCTTCGCACTGAGAAACCCGCACCGCTGCGGATCACGTTGCACGGCCGCCGCGAATTAACCGGATGCGGTGAAGGGCCGGCCCTGCGAAGCTGCGCCGATGGACCGTCGCCGTATCTCACGCATCGCCCACACCGACCACCCCATCGCCGCGCCCCTCGACGACACGACCGTGGCCCGCCTGCTCGACAAGGCGCTTGGCCGCGGCGACGAGCGCGTCCTGGACCTCGGCTGCGGGGAGGGCTCCTGGCTGCTGCGAGCCCTCGACGGCCGCCCGGGCGTCACCGCGCAGGGCGTCGACATGGACGCCGGGGCGCTGGAGAAGGCGGCCCGCGAGGCGGCCGCGCTGGGCGTCGGCGACCGGCTTTCGCTCCACGAACAGGACGCGCGCGAATTCACCGCGCCGCACTCCTTCGACCTGGTGCTCAGCGTGGGCGCGGCGCACGCCTTCGGCGGGCTCCTCCCCACCCTGGCCGCGGCCCGCGCCCACCTCGCCCCCGGCGGGACCGTGCTCATCGGCGACGCCTTCTGGGAACGCGAACCCGCCCCGTCCCTGGTCGAGATGCTGGGGGAGTACGAGGACCTGCCGAGCACCGTGGACCGGATCGTCGCCGACGGCTGGACGCCGGTCTTCGGTCACGTCAGCACAGCCTGCGAGTGGGACGACTACGAGTGGTCCTGGACCGGATCGCTCGCCGCGTGGGCCCTGGACCACCCCGGCGACCCCGGCAGCGGCGAGGCCCTCGAAGCCGCCGCCGTGCACCGGGCCGAGTGGCTGCACGGCTACCGCGGCACCCTCGGCTTCGTCACGCTCCTGCTGCGCCGCACGACCTCCTGACCGCGACCGTGCCCCGTCAGACCGCCCGCAGCCCCGCCGGCCGGGACCGGAAGCTGGCCACCAGGATGTGGAGGCTGACGACCAGCGCCCACAGCGGGAAGACCAGTTCGGCCAGGGACACGCTCGGCACCACGAACAGCAGCGTCACGCCCACGAGGTAGCCCAGCAGCACCAGCCAGCGCGGGAACGCGCCCAGCCGCAGCGCGATGGTCGAGGCCGACAGCGCGAACACCGCGGCCATCCGCATCGCGTAGGTGGTCAGCAGGCTGTACGTGAAGTGCTGCCCGAAGTACGACAGCCCGGCCCGGGAGTCCCCGGCGGACGTGACGTCCGCCGTCGCCAGCAGGCTGTCGGCCGCCGCCGCGGCAGCGTAGAGCGTCGCGACGAAGACCAGGCCGCTGCCGAGGAAGGCCGTCGAGAGGAACTTGTCCTCGTCCGGGCCGACGTGCGCGCGCACCGCGCCGATGAACCACAGGAAGAAGATGCCGGCGAAGGGGATCAGGCCGAGCGCCGTCTGCACCCCGTTGCGCGAGGAGGCGCTGAGGGGAGTGCCGGTCAGGGCGCCCTCACCCTCGGGGATGGCCGCCCGGACCAGGATGATGGCCGCTCCGAGCAGCACCGCGAAGGCGATCCCCACCAGTCCCGCCACTCGCGGCGTGCGCAATGCCTGGACCTTCATCGCCATGAAAGGTTCTTCCCTCGCGGACAGCCGGGACCGACTCATCCCAGGAAGCACCGGCTCAGGTGATCACGCCACCCGGGGCGGACCGCGGGGGTGACGCGTGCGCGCCACCCCCGTGCCGTCACCCCGCCCGCTTCTCCGCGCGTGCGGCGACGTCGCGCATCTCGGCGATCGCGACCGGCCGCCGCTCCCTGCGCGAGACCTCGCACGCCTCGGCCACGAGCAGCGCCTCGAGCGCCTCGCGCCCGTCGCACGGGTTCTCCGTCCTGCCGGCCACCACCTGCACGAAGGCGTCGATCTCCGCCCGGTAGGCGTCGCCGAAGCGGTCCACGAAGCCGGTCCAGGGGTCCGGCACACCCGGCGCCGCGCCCGGTTCCATGGACGTGAGCGGCGTACGGGCGCCGACGCCGACCGCGATCTGGTCCAGAGAGCCGGCCAGCTCCATGCGGATGTCGTAACCGGCGCCGTTGTAGCGGGTGGAGGTGGCGGTCGCCAGGGTGCCGTCGTCGAGGCCGAGGAGCGCGGCCGCGGTGTCGACGTCGCCCGCCGCGCGGAAGAAGTCGGCGCCGCCGTTGGCGCCCATCGCGTACACCTCGACGACCTCGCGGCCGGTCACCCACCGCACCGCGTCGAAGTCGTGGATCAGGCAGTCCCGGTAGAGCCCGCCGGACAGCGGCACGAACTCCGGCGGCGGGGGCGCCATGTCGGAGGTCAGGGCGCGTACGGTGTGCAGCCGTCCGAGCCGGCCGGACCGCACGGCCTCCCGGGCGGCGTGGTATCCGGGGTCGAAGCGGCGCTGGAAGCCCATCTGGAGGACGGTCCCGGCGTCCTCGACCTCGCGCAGGGCGGCGACCGTCGAGTCCAGGTCGAGGGCTACGGGCTTCTCGCAGTACGCCGGGAGCCCGGCGCGCACGGCCCGGGAGATCAGTTCGGCGTGGGCCGAGGTCGCGGAGGCGATGACGACGGCGTCGCCGCCGCCCGCGAACGCCTCGTCGACCGAGGCCGCGGCCCGCGCACCGGCGCCGAGCCGGGCGGCGGTCTCAGCGGCGCGCCCGGCGTCCGCGTCCGCGACGACCAGCTCGGAGACCTCGGGGTGGTCGTGGAGCGTGGCCGCGTGGAAGGACCCGAGGCGCCCGGCGCCGAAGAGGACGACACGCATGAACGGTGGAGCCTTTCTCACGGGAGGCGGTGGTGGCGGGGACGGGGCGGCCAGGGAGTAACCGCCCCGTCCCCGCCGGATCCGGGATCCGGGCAGCGGCGGCCCTCAGCGGTAGAACGCGGGACGCTCGATCAGCTCGACCTCGACGCGCCCGCCCTGGGTCTGCGAGCGGACGCCGGCCTCGCAGACCGCCGCCGCGGCGTATCCGTCCCAGGCGCTGGGGCCGGTGACCTCGCCCCGCCGGGTGGCGTCCACCCACGCCTGGACCTCGCGGTCGTAGGCGTCGGCGAAACGCTCCACGAAGTCCCCGGCGATCGTGCCGCCCCAGCGGCCCGCGGTGTTGACGAGCAGGTCGTGCGCGTCGCCGATGCGGGCGCTGCCGCGCTCGCAGACCGCCTCGGCCTGCACCTGGTAGCCGAAGCCGCAGTTGAGGTAGACCTCGACGTCGACGACCGCGCCGCCGTCGGTCTCGAAGACCACGAACTGCGGGTCGTCCAGGCCCTCGGGCGCGTTCGAGGACCGGCGCGGGCGCAGCACGGTGACGGCCGTGATCTCCTGACCGAACAGCCAGCGGGTCACGTCCATCTCGTGCACGAGCGAGTCGTTGATGAGGTTGGCGTTGGTGAAGCCGGAGGGGATGCTCGCGTTGCGGTGCCGGTTGTGCAGCATCAGCGGCCGGCCCAGCTCGCCGCCGTCCAGCAGGGCCTTGAGCTTCATGTACTCGGCGTCGTACCGCCGCATGAAGCCGACCTGCACCCGCCGGTGCCCGAGCCGCTGCTCGGCCTCCATCACGCGCAGCGCGGAGGCGGCGTCGGGGGTGAGCGGCTTCTCGCACAGCACGGGCAGGCCGTGCTCGAAGGCGGTGAGCAGCGCCGCTTCGTGGGCGGGGCCGGGTGAGGCGACGAGGACGGCGTCGACGTCGGCCGCGGCCATGGCGGCGGCGGGGTCGGTGTAGGCCGTGCAGCCCTCGATGCCGTCCGCGACCGCCTTGACGCGTTCGGCGTCGACGTCCACGACGGCGGTGACCCGGGCGCCGCTGACGACGTCGTTGATGCGGCGTACGTGGTCGGCACCCATCTTGCCGGTCCCGATGACGGCGACCCGGAGCGGTCCGTGCTGCGTCATGATGCGTGTCTTCCTTTGCGTGGCGGGGCGTCAGGCGCCGCAGGAGCGGAGGAACTTCCGGGTGCGCTGCGCGATGGGCAGCGGCCGGTCCGGCTCGCAGGGGTACATGTCCTGCTCGACGATGGCGAAGAGGTCGACGCCCAGGCCCTGGGCCGCGTCCAGCACCGGCTCCAGGGCGGGCACGCCGCCCGGCGGCTCGCACATGACGCCGCGCTGCACCGCGGGCCCGAAGGGGACCTCGTTCTTGACGACGTCGGCGAGGATCTCCGGGTCGACCTGCTTCAGGTGCAGGTAGCCGATCCGCTCGCCGTAGGTCTCGATGAGTTTGACGCTGTCGCCGCCGCAGTAGGCGTAGTGGCCGGTGTCCAGGCAGAGGTTCACCAGGTCGGAGTCGGTCGCGTCGAGGAAGCGCGCGACGTGCTCCTCGGTGTCGATGTGGGTGTCGGCGTGCGGGTGGACGACGATGTCCAGGCCGTAGGTGTCCCGCACCCGGCGTCCCAGGCGCTCCATGCCCGAGGCGAGGTGTCCCCACTGCTCGGCGGTGAGCTCGCGCGGCTCGATGATCTCGGCGGTCTTGTCGTCGCGCCAGAAGGACGGGATGACCACCAGGTGCCGGGCGTCCATGGCCTGGGCGAGCGCCGCGACCTGGCCGACGTGCTCCCAGGTGGCGTCCCACACCGACGGGCCGCGGTGCAGGGAGGTGAAGACGGTGCCCGCGGAGACCTTCAGGCCGCGGCGCGAGGTCTCCTCGGTGAGACGGGCCGGGTCCGTCGGCAGATAGCCGTACGGGCCGAGCTCGATCCACTCGTAGCCCGACTGGGAGACCTCGTCCAGGAAGCGCTGCCAGTTCACCTGCTGCGGGTCGTCGGGGAACCAGACGCCCCACGAGTCGGGCGCGGAGCCGATCCGGATCCGGTCCAGAACGGGGGAGGGGGCAGTCATGAGGAGGGCTCCTCTCACCGGTCACCGCGGACCGGTCGTGGTTCGGAAGGGCTGCCCGGAAGGGCGGCGGTACGGATGCCCGCGAAGCTCCGTGCGTCCCGCTGGAAGCTTCGCCGTCCGGCCGGGCAACCGTCAAGAGTTGGTCCTGACATACGGACGTCATGTCAGGGTAGGGGGCGGGTGGGTCCTCAGGAGGAGGGGCTGCGCTCGGTCAGGTCCTCCAGCTCCGGCAGTTCGTCCACGTCGACGCCGCGCACCTGCGCCAGCTCGTGCTTGAGCGCGGCCAGCTCGGCGCCGCCGGCCATGTGGTTGGTCAGCTCCTCCAGGGAGACCTCCCTCCGGCTCGCGCTCAGCTCCAGGGTGCCCAGCCGGAGCACCGTGAAGTGGTCGCCCACCATGAAGGCGTGGTGCGGATTGTGGGTGATGAAGATGACGCCGAGGCCCCGGTCGCGTGCGGCCGCGATGTACTTCAGGACGACGCCGGACTGCTTGACGCCCAGGGCCGCGGTCGGCTCGTCCAGGATCAGCACCCGCGCGCCGAAGTAGACGGCGCGGGCGATGGCCACGGACTGGCGCTGGCCTCCGGAGAGGGTGCCGATGGGCTGGTCCAGGTCGTCCAGGACGATGCCCATGGCCCGCAGTTCCTCGTCCGCGGTCCGCTTCATCCCGGCGATGTCGAGGCGGCGGACGGGCCAGGGGCCGCGGGTCACCTCGGAGCCCAGGAAGAAGTTCCGCCAGACCGGCATCAGCGGCACGGTCGCCAGGTCCTGGTAGACGGTGGCGATGCCGCGGTCCAGGGCCTCCCGCGGGGTGTTCAGCCGTACGGGTGCGCCGTCGATGCGGAACTCGCCCTCGGTGTGCTGGTGCAGCCCGGAGATGATCTTGATCAGGGTGGACTTGCCGGCGCCGTTGTCGCCGAGCACGCAGGTCACCTGTCCCGGCCGTACGGCCAGGTCGACCCCGTGCAGGGCGCGGATGTTGCCGTAGCTCTTGCCCACCTGGGTCAGTTCGACGACGGGTTCGGGGACGGCGGCGGTGCCGTCGGGCGTGGTGGCAGCGGTGGTCATGGGTCTCACCTCCGGGTCGCCGTGTGGCGGACCCACAGATTGACGAGGGTCGCGATGAGGAGCATCACGCCGAGGAAGAACTTGAACCAGTCGGGGTTCCAGTTGGCGTACACGATGCCCTGCGAGACCATCCCGAAGATGAAGGCGCCGATCACCGAGCCGATGGCCGAGCCGTAGCCGCCGGTGAGCAGGCAGCCGCCGATGACCGCCGCGATGATGTACAGGAACTCGTTGCCGACGCCCTCGCCGGACTGCACCGCGTTGAAGGAGAACAGCAGGTGCATGCCGGTGAACCAGGCACCGAAGCCCACGGCCATGAACAGCGCGATCTTGGTGAAGTCCACCGGCACGCCGACCGCCCGCGCGCTCTCCTTGTTGCCGCCGACCGCGAAGGTCCAGTTGCCGAACTTGGTGCGCAGCAGCACCCAGGTGGCCAGGAGCGCGAAGCCCAGCCACCACAGCACGGTGACCTTCAGCTCGACCCCGCCGATGCCGATCTCCGAGGCGAAGACCTTCCTGGCCTGGTCGAAGCCGTCCATGTCGCTGATGGAGTCGGTGGCGACGTTGCCGGTGAAGATCTTGGTGACCGCCAGATTGAGGCCCTGCAGCATCAGGAAGGTGGCCAGGGTGATGAGGAAGCTGGGAAGCCCGGTCTTCACCAGCATGTAGCCGTTGAGCGCCCCGATGCCCAGGGACACCACGAGGGCGACGATCACGCCGGTCCACACGTTCATGCTCAGCTGGAAGCTGAACATGCTGGCGGTCAGGGCCGACGTGGTGACCGCGACGCCGGCCGACAGGTCGAACTCCCCGCCGATCATCAGCAGGGCCACCGGCAGCGCCATGATGCCCATGACCGACGCCTGGTAGAGCACCGTCGCGAGCGAACTCGCCTCGCGGAACGACGGTGCCACCGCGAAGAAGAAGAAGTAGACCGCGACGGCGGCGATCAGCGCGCCGATCTCCGGACGTGCCAGCACCCTGCGCAGCAGCGAGCGTTCGGCCGTGCGGCCGTCCGTCTTCGAGGCGGGGGCGGCGGGTGGTGAGGGGGACGCCGCATGGGCGGCTGCCTGGGACACCGGCATCACCGGGTGCCCTTCGCGGCGAATGCCGCCACGGACCCGACGTTGTCCTTGTCGACGAAGGCCGGGCCGGTCAGGACCGGGGACACGCCGCCGCCGCTGAAGTTGCCGTTGGTCTTGTACAGCCACAGGGAGTCGACGGAGAGGTAGCCCTGCAGGTACGGCTGCTGGTCGACGGCGAACTGCACGGTCCCGTCCTGGACGGCCTTGACCAGGTCCTTGTTGAGGTCGAAGGTCGCGACCTTGGCCTTGCTGCCGGCGTCCGAGACCGACTGGACGGACGTGAGCGCGTAGGGCGCGCCCAGGGTGACGACGTAGTCGATGCCGGAGTCCTGCTTGAGCTTGGCGGTGATCGTGGACTTCACCGACGGCATGTCCGTGCCGTTGACGTACAGGTTCTCGGTCTTGCCCTTGAAGGTCTTCTTCACGCCGGCGCAGCGTGCCTCCAGGGCGACGTGGCCCTGCTCCTGGATGACGCAGATGTTGTGCTTGGCGCCGAGGTCGTTGAGCTTGTTGCCGAGTGCCTCGCCGGCCACGCTCTCGTCCTGCCCGAAGTACTCCAGCAGGCCCTGGTCCTTCCAGTTGTCCAGGCCCGCGTTGAAGCCGACGACCGGGATGCCCGCCGCCTCGGCCTTGGCGACCGCGTCCTTCATGGCGTCAGGCTTGGCCAGGGTGACGGCTATCCCGTCGACCTTCTGGTCGATCGCGTTCTGGATCAGGTTGGCCTGGGTCGCCGCATTGGGGTCGTTGGAGTAGACCAGTTCCACGTTGTCCTTGGCGGCGGCGGCCTGGGCGCCCTTGCGGATCAGGTCCCAGAAGGTGTCGCCGGGGGCGGCGTGGGTCACCATCGCGATCTTCATCCGCGGGGTGTTCGCCTTGCCCGCGCCGGCGTCGTCCGCGGACTCCTCGGCTTTTTTGCCGCCCGAGCTGCTGGAACAGCCGGCTGCGAGGAGGACCGCAGCGGCGGAGAGGGCCGCGAGGGCGGAGATCCGACGGGTTCTGCGGGAGCGTTCCATGTTCCTGCACCTCACTGCGGTGGGAGGGAGAAGAGGACGGACGTGTTCACATGGCCGTTGCTGGACGGGAGCAAACCCCTCCCCGGAGCCCCTGTCAAGACTTTGTTAGGACATCAATTCATCTCGACGTAACGACACAGTAACGAGCCGACTCCGGGAAGTCCGTACGTTCTTATGTAAGGACATAGTGTTGACATCGCTCGCCCGGCCGGGCTAGACCTGAAAGGGCCGCGCAGCGGTCCCCCGGCGACGCACGACGAGGAGCCACGCCCATGACCGAGCCGTACGACCTGATCACGATGGGCCGGATCGGGGTGGACCTCTACCCGCTGCAGACCGGCGTACCGCTGCCCCAGGTCGAGACGTTCGGCAAGTTCCTCGGCGGTTCCGCGACGAACGTCGCGGTCGCCGCCGCCCGCCTCGGCCGCAGCACCGCCGTCATCACCCGCACCGGCGACGACCCCTTCGGCGCGTACTGCCACCAGGCGCTCAAGGAGTTCGGCGTCGACGACCGCTACGTCACCCCGGTCGCCGCCTATCCCACGCCGGTCACCTTCTGCGAGATCTTCCCGCCGGACGACTTCCCGCTCTACTTCTACCGGCTCCCCAAGGCCCCCGACCTGGAGATCCACCCCGAGGAACTGGACCTCGACGCCGTCCGGGACGCCCGCATCTTCTGGATGACCGGAACCGGCCTGTGCGCGGAGCCCAGCCGCACCGCCACCCTCGCCGCCCTCGATGCCAGGGCCCGGCGCGGCACCACCGTCTTCGACCTCGACTGGCGCCCCATGTTCTGGAAGGACCCGGCCGAGGCCCGCCCCTACTACGCGCGGGCGCTGGCCCGGGCCACCGTCGCCGTCGGCAACCTCGACGAGTGCCAGGTCGCCACCGGGGTGCGCGAACCGCAGGCCGCCGCCGAGGCGCTGCTCGCCGCGGGCGTCGAACTGGCCGTCGTCAAGCAGGGCCCCAAGGGCGTCCTCGCCGTCCACCGCGACGGCACCACCGCCGAGGTGCCGCCGGTCCCCGTCGAGGTGGTCAACGGGCTCGGCGCGGGCGACGCCTTCGGCGGCTCGCTGTGCCACGGGCTGCTCGCCGGCTGGGACCTGGAACGGATCATGCGCCACGCCAACGCCGCCGGCGCGATCGTCGCCTCCCGCCTCGCCTGCTCCTCCGCGATGCCCACCGCGTCGGAGGTCCAGGACCTCCTCGGCCGCGGCTGACGGCCCGTCCTCTGCCCGAAAGTGAGCTCCTCTTGAGCATCAGCATCTCCGAACTCGTGAAGGTGCGGACGCAGCACCCGGAGGCGATCGCCGAGGCCGCCGCCCGCCGCGTCCGCCGTCCGCTCATCGGCGACACCGGCCGGCTGATGATCGTCGCCGCGGACCACCCCGCACGGGGCGCCCTCGCCGTGGGCGACCGCGAGTTCGCCATGGCCAACCGCGTGGACCTGCTGGAGCGGCTGTGCACCGCGCTTTCCCGCCCCGGCGTGGACGGCGTCCTCGGCACCGCGGACATCCTCGAGGACCTGCTGCTGCTCGGCGCGCTCGACGGCAAGGTCGTCATGGGGTCGATGAACCGCGGCGGCCTCGCCGGCGCCTCCTTCGAGCTCGACGACCGCTTCACCGGCCACCGCGCCCAGGACATCGCCCGGCTCCGCTTCGACGCCGGCAAGCTGCTGCTGCGCATCGCCTACGAGGACAGCGGCTCGCTGAGCACCATGGTCTCCGCCGCCCGCGCCATCGACGAGATGGCCGAACGCGGACTCCCGGTCTTCGTCGAGCCCTTCATATCCCGCCGTGTCGACGGCAGGGTACACAACGACCTCGGCGCCGAGGCCGTCACCAAGTCCATCGCCATCGCCTCCGGCCTCGCCGGGACCTCTGCCTACACCTGGCTCAAGGTGCCGGTCACCGAGGACGTCGACGACATGGCCGCCGTCATGGAGACCTCCACCCTCCCCGCCGTCCTGCTCGGGGGAGAGGTGAGCAAGGAACAGGACGCGGTCTACGAGAAGTGGCGCAAGGCGCTGCGCCTGCCCACCGTCCAGGGCCTGGTCGTCGGCCGCTCGCTGCTCTATCCGGCGGAAGGCGGCGTGGAGACCGCCGTCGACACCGCCGTCGGTCTGCTGTGAAGTCCCGGTCGAACCACCAGAAGGGCGAGGCTCCCGCCATGACCAGCACCGAGAACCACCTGGCCGCCGGGAAGGCCGCCGCCGGCGCGTACGCCGTCGACATCGACCCGGAGCGGGCCGGCTGGGGCTACTCGTCCCTGCGGATCCTGGAACTCCCGCCCGGCGGGCGGCACGAGTTCGTTACCGGCGACAGCGAATGGATCGTGCTTCCCCTGTCCGGCGGCTGCGAGGTCTCCGCCGGCGGTGAGGCGTTCCGGCTCACCGGGCGCGAGAGCGTCTTCGCCGGAGTCAGCGACTTCGCGTACGTGCCGCGCGACGAGCGGGTCCGCGTGGCCAGCGCCTCCGGCGGCCGCTTCGCCCTGACCGGTGCCCGCTGCGAACGGCGGCTGCCCGCCCGGTACGGGCCCGCCTCCGGCGTTCCCGTCGAGCTGCGGGGCAGCGGCAACTGCAGCCGCCAGGTGAACAACTTCGGCGCCGCGGGGGCCTTCGAGTGCGACCGCCTGATCGCGGTCGAGGTGCTCACCCCGGGCGGCAACTGGTCGTCGTTCCCGCCGCACAAGCACGACGAGGACCGGGAGGGCGAGTCCCGTCTGGAGGAGATCTACTACTTCGAGATCGCCCCGGCGCACGGCAAGGAGGGCATCGGCTACCAGCGCGTCTCCCCCTCCGGCAACGGCCGCGGCACCGACGTCCTCGCCGAGGTCCGGCACGGGGACGTCGTCCTGATCCCCGACGGCTGGCACGGCCCCTCCATGGCCGTCCCCGGCCACGACATGTACTACCTGAACGTCATGGCGGGCCCGGGTCAGGAGCGCGCCTGGCTGATCTGCGACCATCCCGACCACGCCTGGATCCGCACCACCTGGCCCGGGCAGCCGGTCGATCCGCGCCTGCCCCTGTACACCGCCCCCGCGGCCACCGACGAAGCACCCGAGAGGTCCTGATGAGCAGCCAGTCCGTCCACCGCCTCACGGTCGCCCAGGCGCTGGTGCGGTTCCTGACCGCCCAGTACACCGAGCGCGACGGGGTCCGCCACCGCCTCGTCGCCGGCACGTGGGGCATCTTCGGCCACGGCAACGTCGCCGGCATCGGCCAGGCGCTGCTGGAGTACCAGCGCGAGATGCCCTACCACCAGGGCCGCAACGAGCAGGCCATGGTGCACGCCGCCGTCGGGTACGCCCGGCAGCTCAACCGGCTGTCCGCGCAGGCCGTCACCACCTCCATCGGCCCCGGAGCCACCAACCTCGTCACCGGTGCCGCCCTCGCCACCATCAACCGGCTCCCGGTGCTGCTGCTCCCCGGCGACTCCTTCGCCAACCGCGTCCCCGACCCGGTGCTCCAGCAGCTCGAGCACACCCAGTCCGGCGACATCTCCGTCAACGACGCGCTGCGGCCGGTCTCCCGCTGGTTCGACCGGGTCACCCGCCCGGAGGCGCTGATCCCGTCCGCGCTCCAGGCCATGCGCGTGCTCGCCGACCCCGCCGAGACCGGCGCGGTCACCCTCGCCCTGCCGCAGGACGTGCAGGCCGAGGCGTACGACTGGCCCGAGGAGTTCTTCGCCGAGCGCGTCTGGCACGTACGCCGCCCGGCCCCCGAGGCCGCCGAACTCGCCGCCGCCGCCGAGGCGGTGCGCGCCGCGCGCCGCCCGCTGATCATCGCGGGCGGCGGCGTCCACCACAGCGAGGCCGAGCCCGCCCTGGAGGCGCTGGTGGCGGCGACCGGCATCCCCGTGGCCTCCACCCAGGCGGGCAAGGGCTCGCTGCGCCACGACCACCCCGCCGACCTCGGCGGCATCGGCCACACCGGCACCGCCGTAGCCGACGACCTGGCCCGTACCGCCGATCTGATCATCGGCGTGGGCACCCGCTACACCGACTTCACCACCGCCTCCTCCACCCTCTTCGCCGCTCCCGGCGTGCGCTTCCTCAACCTCAACATCACCGGTTCCGACGCCCACAAGCTGGGCGCCCGCACCCTGGTCGGCGACGCCCGCGCCGGTCTCGAAGCCCTCGCCGAGGCGGTCGCGGGACACCGCGTCGACGCGGAGTACGAGGCCGAGTACCGCACGGGCAAGGAACGCTGGGAGCGCGTCGTCGACGCCGCCTACACCCCGGCGGACGACGCCGCCAGGCCCACCCAGACCCAGGTGCTCGGCGCGCTCGACACGGTGGTCGGCGACGACGACGTCGTCATCAACGCCGCGGGTTCGCTCCCCGGCGACCTCCACAAGCTGTGGCGCGCCCGCTCCCCGCGCCAATATCACCTGGAGTACGGCTACTCCTGCATGGGCTACGAGATCCCCGCCGCGATCGGCGTCCGGATGGCCGCGCCCGACCGGCCCGTCTGGGCGCTCGTCGGCGACGGCACCTACCTGATGATGCCGACCGAGATCGTCACCGCCGTCCAGGAGGGGGTCAACATCAACCTGGTCCTCATCCAGAACCACGGCTACGCCTCCATCGGCGGCCTTTCCTCCGAGGTCGGCGGCGAGCGCTTCGGCACCGCCTACCGCTACCGCGCGGCCGACCGCACTTTCACCGGCGACCCGCTCCCCGTGGACCTCGCCGCCAACGCCGCGAGCCTGGGGATGGACGTCCTGCGCGCCGGGACCGTGCGCGAGTTGCGCGAGGCGCTGGCCGCCGCCCGCGCCTCCGACCGGCCGACCTGCGTGTACATCGAGACCGACCCCGCGCAGACCGCCCCTGTTGCCCAGGCCTGGTGGGACGTGCCGGTCGCCGAGACCGCCTCCCGCGAGGCGGCCGTCGAGGCCCGCAAGTCCTACGAGCGGCATCTGGGCGACCGCCGCCGCCACCTGTGAGAGGCCCTTCCGCCCGGCACCACCGACCGCACCGGCCCGTCCGCGGGCCCTCCGAGAAGGCGTGGACTCAAATGTTCGGACAATGTGATGTCAGAGTTTCCTGAGATCGTGACCGGCGGATACGCTCCCCCTGTGTCCAAAGCAGAGTCCGCGCCGCTCGAATTCGAGGTGGACCGCTCCAGCCCGGTGCCGCTGTACTACCAGCTCGCCCAGCAGCTGGAAGGTGCCATCGAGCACGGCAGGCTCGCCCCCGGCAGCCTGCTCGGCAACGAGATCGAACTCGCCGGACGGCTCGGCCTCTCCCGTCCGACCGTCCGCCAGGCCATCCAGTCCCTGGTCGACAAGGGACTGCTGGTGCGCCGCCGCGGCGTGGGCACCCAGGTCGTGCACAGCCAGGTCAAGCGCCCCCTGGAACTGAGCAGCCTCTTCGACGACCTCCAGGCCGCCGGGCAGAGCCCCGCCACCCGGGTGCTGCGCAACGAGACCGAGCCCGCCTCCGCGGAGGTCGCCGCCGCGCTCGGCGTCGCCGAGGGCAGCGACGTCGTCGTCCTCCACCGGCTGCGCTACACCCACGGCGAGCCGATGGCCCACATGTGCAACTACCTGCCGCCCGGTCTGCTCCCCCTCGACAACGCCAAGCTGGAGTCCACCGGCCTGTACCGCATGATGCGCGCGGCCGGCATCACCCTGCACAGCGCCCGGCAGTCGGTCGGCGCGCGCTGCGCCAGCGAGGCGGAGGGCGAGCTGCTCGCCGAGGACCCCGGCGCGGCACTGCTCACCATGAGCCGGACGACCTACGACGACACAGGCCGGGCCGTCGAGTACGGCACGCACATCTACCGCGCCTCCCGCTATGCCTTCGAATTCCAGCTCCTCGTCCGCACCTGAGGGCATCAGGAACACCCCCTTCCGTTTGCATCGCATCCTGTGACGGATACTTGGTCCTTTCCAGATCTGCAGGGAAAGGCACGACGTGGAGAGGGCGATCAACGGAAGGCGCGCGCTCGGTGCGCTACTGACGGTCATCATCGGCGTATCGCTGGCGGGGTGCAGCAGCACCGGAGGCCTGCGCGCCGAGCAGCGGGCCAAGGAGGCGCAGGCCAACGGCTCGGCCGTCGACACGCCCCGGTGGACGGTCGCCATGGTCACCCACTCGGGCGCCGGCGACAGCTTCTGGGACATCGTCCAGAAGGGGGCGCGGCAGGCCGCCGCCAAGGACAACATCAAGTTCCTGTACTCCAACAGCGACCAGGGCAAGGACCAGGCGCAGCTGGTGCAGACGGCCATCGACCAGAAGGTCGACGGGCTGATCGTCACGCTCGCCAAGCCCGAGGCGATGAAGGACGTCGTCCTGAAGGCGGAGAAGGCGGGCATTCCGGTCATCACCATCAACTCCGGATCCGCCCAGTCCAAGGAGTACGGCGCCCTGGCGCACATCGGGCAGGACGAGACCATCGCGGGCGAGGCCGTCGGCGACGAGCTCACCGCGCGTGGGAAGAAGCACACCCTGTGCGTGCTCCACGAGCAGGGCAACGTCGGTCACGAGCAGCGCTGCGCGGGGGTGAAGAACACCTTCGAGGGCACGACGGAGAACCTCTACGTCAACGGCACCAACATGCCCGACGTCCAGTCCGCCCTGCAGGCCAAGCTCGAGTCCGACCCGTCCATCGACGCCGTCGTCACCCTGGGCGCGCCCTTCGCCGCCACCGCCGCCAAGGCGAAGGAGCAGTCCGGCAGCAAGGCCGAGGTCGACACCTTCGACCTCAACGGCCAGGTCGCGAGCGCCCTGGAATCCGGCACCATCGGCTTCGCCGTGGACCAGCAGCCGTACCTCCAGGGCTACGAGGCCGTCGACCTGCTGTGGCTCCACCGCTACAACGCCGACGTCCTCGGCGGCGGCAAGCCGGTGCTCACCGGCCCGCAGATCGTCACCAAGGACGACGCCGCCGCGCTGAAGGACTACGCGAAGCGGGGCACCCGATGACCTTGGACGCCGCCCTCGCCCCGCGGCGGCTCAGCCACCGCCTCTTCGGCCGTCCGGAGCTGGGCGCGGTCGTGGGCGCCGTGGCGGTCTTCGTCTTCTTCTCGGTGACCGCCGACTCCTTCCTGCGGCCGGCCAGCATCGGCACCGTCCTGTACGCGGCGTCCACCATCGGGATCATGGCCGTGCCCGTGGCGCTGCTGATGATCGGCGGCGAGTTCGACCTGTCGGCGGGCGTGCTCGTCACGACCTCCGCCCTGGTGTCGTCGATGTTCAGCTACCAGATGACGGCGAACGTCTGGGTCGGCGTCGGCGTCTCGCTGCTCGTCACCCTCGCCATCGGCTTCTTCAACGGCATCATGCTCGCCCGCACCAGGCTGCCGAGCTTCATCATCACGCTGGGCACCTTCCTGATGCTCACCGGCCTCAACCTGGGCTTCACCAAGCTCATCGACGGCACGGTCAGCACCAAGTCCATCGCCGACATGGAGGGCTTCCCCGCGGCGCGGGCGCTGTTCGCCTCGCACCTGACCATCGGGGACGTCGACCTCCAGGTCACCATCCTGTGGTGGGCCGCCCTGGTCGCCGTCGCCACCTGGGTCCTGCTGCGCACCCGCGCCGGCAACTGGATCTTCGCGGCGGGCGGCGGCCCCGACGCGGCCCGCGCGGTCGGCGTCCCCGTCGCCCGCACCAAGACCGGCCTGTACATGGCGGTCGCCTTCTGCGCCTGGATCTCCGGCCAGCACCTGCTGTTCTCCTTCGACGTCGTGCAGTCGGGAGAGGGTGTCGGCAACGAGTTCCTGTACATCATCGCCGCGGTCATCGGCGGATGCCTGATGACCGGCGGCTACGGCTCGGCCATCGGCTCGGCGGTCGGCGCGTTCATCTTCGGCATGACCAGCAAGGGCATCGTCTACGCCGAGTGGAACCCGGACTGGTTCAAGTTCTTCCTGGGTGCCATGCTGCTGCTGGCCACGCTGCTCAACGCCTGGGTGCGCAAGCGGGCGGAGGCGGCGAAGTGACGGCCCTGGTGAAGCTGACCGACGTCAGCAAGGCGTACGGGCACGTGCGCGCCCTGGAGGGCGTCTCCCTGGAGGTGCACGCCGGGGAGATCACCTGCGTCCTCGGGGACAACGGCGCGGGCAAGTCCACCCTGATCAAGATCATCGCGGGGCTGCACCAGCACGACACCGGCAGCTACGAGATCGAGGGCGCGCCCGTCCGGCACACGTCCCCCCGCGAGGCCCTCGACCACGGCATCGCCACCGTCTACCAGGACCTCGCGGTCGTTCCCCTGATGCCGGTGTGGCGCAACTTCTTCCTGGGCTCCGAGCCGAGGAGGGGCCGCGGGCCCTTCAAGCGGCTTGACGTCGCCATGATGCGGGAGACCACGCGCACGGCACTGCGCGACATGGGCATCGACCTGCACGACGTCGACCAGCCCATCGGCACCCTGTCGGGCGGGCAGCGCCAGTGCGTCGCCATCGCCCGGGCCGTGCACTTCGGGGCCAAGGTGCTCATCCTCGACGAGCCCACGGCGGCGCTCGGCGTCCGGCAGTCGGGCGTCGTCCTCAAGTACGTCGCCGCCGCTCGGGACGCGGGGCTGGGCGTGGTCCTCATCACGCACAACCCGCACCACGCCCACCTCGTCGGCGACCGCTTCGTCCTTCTCCGCCGCGGCACGATGACCGGCTCCTACACCAAGGACGGCATCACGGTGGACGAGCTCACCCGCGAAATGGCCGGCGGCACGGACCTCGAAGCCCTCGCCCACGAACTGCGCCGTCCGGCGCGGTGACGGCGGGCGGGCGATTCCGCCCGCCCGCCCCCCTCGCCCCGAACCGCGCCCAGGCCGTACCCAGGGTCGCCCGTCGCGGGCGCAGCAACGCCGCGCCCGCGGCGCCGCGCGCCTGCACCCGCCCCTGCTGGTGGGCGTGCCTCGCGGTGTCGGGTCTGCCGCGCACCCACTCCGGATCATGCCCTGACCGCCTCCGGCGGCCCGGCGTCGCCCCGCGTCGCGCCGCGCGCCTCCGCTGCGACGGCGTGGAGTGGCCCCGGCGCGACGGGCGCACCCCGCCGGCGCTTCGCGTCTCGCGGTGCCGGGCGGGTGCTTGGGGTGGCCTGCCGTGACGGGGCGGTCGGCCGCCCGACGGTGGGCGCGCCCTGGCGGGCGCCGCGGCCCCGCAGGAGCGTGCCGCACCTACCGACGCGGGTGCACCGGACGGCGAGAGGCGCCCTGCCACCCGGCCGCGCGGGACCGCCGGCCGCGCCCCGCGACCACCGGCACTTAGAATCACTCGCAGAGACGCCCCCGACCCCGGAGAGACGAGCCTTGCGAGCGACGACCGAGCAGAAGTTCGGGACCGAGTCCGGGATCGGAACCACGGGGGTGAGCCGATGAGCATGTACCGCGGTGCCGCCCGCTCCTCCAGCAGCTCCACGCTCCTCAGCACGGTGGGCCGCCGCGAGCGCCGCTCGCACCTCACCGCGCCCCGGGTGCCCACCGTCGGAATCGACATCGGCGGCACCAAGGTGATGGCCGGAGTCGTGGACGCGGACGGCAACATCCTGGAGAAGCTGCGCACCGAGACCCCGGACAAGAGCAAGAGCCCCAAGGTGGTCGAGGACACGATCACCGAGCTGGTCCTCGACCTGTCCGAGCGCCACGATGTGCACGCCGTCGGCATCGGCGCGGCGGGCTGGGTCGACGCGGACCGCTCCCGGGTGCTCTTCGCCCCGCATCTGTCCTGGCGGGACGAGCCCCTGAAGGCCCGCCTCACCGAGCGCCTCCGGGTCCCCGTCATGGTGGACAACGACGCGAACACCGCCGCCTGGGCGGAGTGGCGCTTCGGTGCCGGCCGCGGCGAGAGCGACCTCGTGATGATCACGCTGGGTACCGGCATCGGCGGCGCCATCCTGGAGGACGGCCACGTCAAGCGCGGCCGCTACGGCGTCGCCGGGGAGTTCGGCCACATGCAGGTCGTGCCCGGCGGGCACCGTTGCGCCTGCGGCAACCGCGGCTGCTGGGAGCAGTACAGCTCGGGCAACGCCCTGGTGCGCGAGGCCCGCGAGCTGGCGGCGGCGGAGTCCCCGGTCGCGTACGGGATCATCGACCGGGTCGACGGCCAGGTGCGGGAGATCACCGGACCGCTCATCACGGAGCTCGCCCGTGAGGGTGATGCGATGTGCGTCGAGCTCTTCCAGGACATCGGCCAGTGGCTGGGCGTGGGCATCGCCAATCTCGCCGCCGCCCTGGATCCTTCCTGCTTCGTCATCGGCGGCGGCGTCAGCGCGGCCGACGACCTGCTGATCGCCCCTGCCCGCGACGCCTTCCGGCGCCATCTGACCGGGCGCGGGTACCGGCCGGAGGCGCGTATCGTCAAGGCGCAACTCGGCCCCGAGGCCGGGATGGTCGGCGCCGCGGATCTGGCGCGGCTGGTCGCCCGCCGCTTCCGGCGTGCCAACCGGCGGCGGGTCGAGCGGTACGAGCGCTACGCGAAGGTTGTCGGCAAGTGAGTGGTCCGCCCCTGAGGAAGCCACCGCGCTGGGTGCAGTGGACGGTCGTCCCGCTGCTGATCCTGGTGCCGATCGGCTACGTCATCATCTCGGCCGAGCAGAGCCGGGACAGCGGCGAGGAGAAGCAGGAGCAGGCCGCCGCGACGACGCTCACCTACGTGTGGCCCACCAAGGTGCAGCGGCGCATCTACGAGGTGCCGATCCCGTTCGGTTCGACGCCGGTGGCGTACCTGGAGACCAACAACTGGGCGGCCAGCTCTTTCTACGTGCAGTTCCGCACCAACCAGGGCGGCCTGGACACCTTCCTCGCCCAGGTCGGCACGAGCCGCGCCGCGCTCAAGGAGGGTGAGGTGACCGTGAGCCCCAAGCAGGCACGCACCGTGCGCTGGACCTTCGGCGAGGACCGCCAGTGGGCCGGGGTCAGGCTGAAGCGGCACGGCGACAAGCCGGACCACAACATCACGGTCGACTTCTCCGACGCGGACCACCCCGTGGTCTATGTCGTGTCCACGATAAACTTCCGCTGACCGGCGGGAGGCCGCCGCCGGCGCCCGCGCCGTCGCCGCCGGGCCCGGTCGCCCGCGCCCCCGAACGCCTCGATAGCGTGGAGCGAGTGAGCGACGAGCAGCCCCCCAAGACCCTCCAGCACCGCCTTGACGGCCCGCAGGACGCCCCGGTCCTGGTCCTCGGCCCCTCACTGGGCACGACCTGGCACATGTGGGACCGGCAGGTACCCGAGCTGACCCGGCAATGGAGAGTCCTGCGCTACGACCTCCCCGGGCACGGCGGAGCCCCGGCCGACCCCTCGGCCTCCACCGCCGAACTCGCCGACCGCCTGGTGCGCACCCTGGACGAGGCCGGCGTCGAACGCTTCGGCTACGCGGGATGCGCCTTCGGCGGCGCCATCGGCACCCAGCTCGCGCTGCGCGCACCGCAGCGCCTGGCCTCGCTCGCGCTGGTCTCCTCCTCCGCCCGCTTCGGAACGCCCGACGCGTGGCGGCAGCTCGGGGTGATCGTCCGCGCGAACGGCCTGGAGCAGATCGCCCGGAGCGCGCCCGAGCGCTGGTTCGCGCCCGCCTTCCGGGCCGCCCAGGCGGCCATCGTGGACTGGGCCGTGCAGATGGCGCGCGCCGTCGACCCCGAGTGCTACATCGCGGTCTGCGAGGCGCTGGCCGCCCATGACGCGCGCGCCGAACTGGGCGCGATCGCCGTGCCGACGCTGGTCCTGGGCGGAGCCGAGGACCAGGTGACGCCGCCCGCCGACGCCAGGGCCCTGGTCGCCGGGATACCCGACGCGCGGCTCGCGGTCGTTCCCGGAGCCGCGCACCTGGTGCCGGTCGAGCAGCCCGCCGCCGTGGGCGAGCTCCTCGTACGCCACTTCGGGGCCACCTGGACCGGGCAGCCGGTCGCCGTCGCCGCGCCGCCCGCCGCCGTGACCCCCGACCCCGTACCGGCGGCCGCGGCCGTGCCGGCGCCTCGCCCGCACGCCGCCGACGCCGCGGCCGTCCGCCCCGACCCGTACCCGGCGGGCGACCGCATCCGCCGCGAGCTCCTGGGCGACGCGCACGTCGACCGGGCGGCCGAGCAGGCCGAGGGGTTCTCCGGGGACTTCGAGGAGTTCGTCACGCGCTACGCCTGGGGCGAGGTCTGGAACCGGCCCGGGCTCGACCGGCGGACCCGCAGTGTCATCACCCTGACCGCGCTCGTCGCCGGCGGCCACCACGCCGAGCTGGCCGCGCACACCCGGGCCGCGCTGCGCGGTGGCCTCACCCCGGCCGAGATCGAGGAGGTGCTGCTGCACACCGCCGTCTACTGCGGGGTGCCCGCCGCCACCTCCGCCTTCGCGGTGGCGCGGAGCGTGATCCGGGAGGAGACCCGGCCCCGGGAGTGAGCCCGCCCCCACGGCGGCCCCCGCCCCCGTCAGCCCGTTGGTATCTCCACCTGAATGGGGCGTGTATGGGGCGCCCGGCTCGGCCATGATGGCCATGCAAAGGATCATCGCTCCGGAGGAGAGTCATGAAGCTGACGAAGAAGGGCCACGCCTGCGTCCGCCTCGAGAAGGACGGGCGCGCGCTCGTCATCGATCCCGGAGCCTTCACCGAGCCGGACGCCGCGGCGGGGGCGGAGGCGGTCCTCGTCACGCACGAACACGCCGACCACTTCAGCGAGCAGCAGCTGCGCGCCGCCCTGGAGGCCAACCCCGCCGCCGAGATCTGGACCCTGAAGAGCGTCGCCGACCAGGTGTCGGCCGCCTTCCCGGGCCGGGTCCACACCGTCGGCGAGGGCGACACCTTCAACGCGGCCGGCTTCGAGATCGAGGTGCACGGCCAGATGCACGCCGTGATCCACCCCGACATCCCCCGCATCACGAATGTGGGCTACCTCGTCGACGGCTCCGTCTTCCACCCGGGTGACGCCCTCACCGTGCCCGGCCGCTCCGTCGAGACGCTGCTGCTGCCCGTGCACGCCCCCTGGAGCAAGGTCTCCGAGGTCATCGACTACCTCCGCGAGCTGAAGCCGGCCCGCGCCATCGACGTCCACGACGGGCTGCTGACCGACATCGCCCGCACCGTCTACGACCGGCTGCTCGGCCCCGACGGACCCGGCGTGGCGGGCGCGGAGCACGGCCGGATGGCGCCCGGGGACAGCACCGACCTGGGCTGACTGCCCGCGGGGAACCGCCCCCGAGACCGGCTCGGGGCCGGTTGTCGGAGGCGGGCGGTACATTCGAGTCCATGCGCATCGCCACCTGGAACGTCAACTCGATCACCGCCCGCCTTCCGCGGCTGCTCGCCTGGCTGGAGAAGAACAGCCCGGACGTGCTGTGCATCCAGGAGACCAAGTGCGCCGAGGCGCAGTTCCCGTTCGACGAGCTGCGCGCCCTCGGCTACGAGACGGCCGTCAACGCCACCGGCCGGTGGAACGGTGTCGCCCTGCTCTCCAAGGTCGGGCTCGAGGACGTCGTCGTCGGCCTGCCCGGCGGCCCCCTGTACGAGGAGGTGGACGAGCCCCGCGCGGTCTCGGCCACCTGCGGCCCGGTCCGCGTCTGGTCGGTGTACGTCCCCAACGGCCGCGAGGTCGGCCACGACCACTACGCGTACAAGCTGCGCTGGTTCGAGGCGCTGCGCACGGCGATCGCCGACGACGCGGCGGGCAAGCGCCCCTTCGCCGTCCTCGGCGACTACAACGTGGCGCCCGCCGACGAGGACGTGTGGGACCCGGCGGTCTTCGAGGGGATGACCCATGTCACCCCCGCCGAGCGGGAGGCGCTGGCGCACCTGCGCGAGGCGGGCCTCAGCGATGTCGTGCCGCGCCCGCTGAAGTACGACCGCCCCTACACCTACTGGGACTACCGGCAGCTCGCCTTCCCCAAGAACCGGGGGATGCGGATCGACCTGGTCTACGCGAACCAGCCCTTCACCAAGGCGGTCGGCGACGCCTACGTCGACCGCGAGGAGCGCAAGGGCAAGGGCGCCTCCGACCACGCCCCCGTCGTGGTCGACCTGGACGTCTGACCGGTCCGGGGGAGGCCCACGGCGAAGCGCCCGCCGACCCTGCGCTGGAACTCGACGTAGCCGCGCAGCCCCGGGGGGCACGGCAGATGCAAGGTGGCCGGGTGCGTCACCTCGCGCAGGTCCACCACCAGGGCCTCGTCCGGCAGCCCGGCCAGCACGCCGGCCAGCTCCGGGTCGGCGCCCGGCCGGGCCTGCCCCACCGGGGTGCCGCGCAGGTCGGGGCGGTAGGAGAAGACGTGCGAGGTCTCGGCGAGCCGCTCCAGCACGGCGGTGTCGTCCGGGACGGCGGCGTCCGCCCGCTCCGGCTCCGCCGCCGTGCGCTCCAGGGCGGCCAGCCCCGCCCGCGCCAGCAGGGTCACCCAGTCGACCAGTGACGGCGCCACATACGCCCAGGTGTCGTGGAAGACCCCGGTCGCGGCGAACACCCGCCCCCAGGCGCCGGTGTCGGCGTCCACGTCGACGAAGAGCGTGTCCCCGCCGGACTCGCGGAGCAGATGCGCCGAGCCGGGCGGCCCCACGGCCCAGCCGCCGGAGGCCAGGCCGCCCTCCGGAGCCAGCCGGTACTCCTCCAGGCCGCCGATCCGGATCGCCCGCACCCTGCCGACCAGCCGCCGCACCTCCCCGGGAAGTGGCACGCCCCACCCGGCGATCTCGGCGTCGTCCGCGCCGGGCGTCAGCCGCACCGTGTCCGGCGCACGCTCCGCCAGTTCCTCGAGCAACCGCCAGGCGCGGTCCGCCGCCCGTGCCCCGGCTTCCCGTTCATCCCGCATTGCATGGCCCTTCTCGCACCGGGCAGCCTTACGTTACGTATTGTGCGGCAACGGAACGTATACAACGTGTCGTTACCGCTGGCATACGCCCGCGCGTACGCTCCGGCCATGAACAGCTTCTCCGTCGACATCGCCGCCACCGTGCTCGAACCCGAACCCCTGGACCCGGGGCAGATCGTCTCCGGCTCCCCGGAGGTCACCGGAAAGGTGCTGTGGCAGTCACCCGACGGCACCCGTACGAGGGGGATCTGGCAGATCACCCCGGGCGTGGTGACCGACACCGAGGCGGACGAGATGTTCGTGGTCGTCAGCGGGCGGGCCACCGTCGAGGTGGAGGACGGACCGACCCTGGAACTGGGCCCGGGCGACGTCTGCGTCCTCCGCGAAGGAGACCGTACGACATGGACCGTCCACGAGACGCTGCGCAAGGCCTACGCCATAGGCTGATGCCCATGGACATTTCCTTCCTGGACAGGTGGCGCAAACGGTACGGCGAAGTCCGCGGCGCGGCCGTACCGGAGTCCCTCGCCGAGGATCCGGAAGGGGTCGCCGAACTACTGTCGGAGTGCGAGCTGCTGCGCGCCAGGGCCGAGGTCGAGGGGGTCGAACTGGACGACACGGCCCGCTCCTTGGAGCGCCTCGACCAATTGGTGCCGCGCTGGCGCGACGACCCCGACGAACTGTCCTGGCTCGGCAACGACGCCGGGCTCTACCTCGGCACCGTGATCGTGCGGACCGTGCCCGGCGCCACCTGGCAGATCTGGCCCAACGGCCGGCCCGTCGTCCTCCTGGCCTCCGGCCGTGAACTCGACGTCGTCGAGGCCGGCCACGAGTGGGCCGAGAGCGGAACGCCCGAGCTGTCCCAGGTCTACGCCGAGGCGTCCGAGCCCTGAGCCGGCTCTAGATGACGCGCTCGGCCTCGCCGAGCATGGCCTCGAACCAGCGGTCGAAGCCGTAGAGCACCGAGCCCGGCGGCGTGGCGGAGAGCCGGTAGACCAGTGAGCCGCGCGGGTCCGCGGGCGGCCCGATGACGGAGACAAAGGTCGCTCCGTCCAGCCGCACCAGCCGCCACACCGGCGTGGTGCGATAGCGGTAGACCTCCAGCTGAATCGTTCCTTCTTCGGCGAGGGCGGCGAGCATGTCCTCCGCGAAGCGCAGGCTCGAGGCGAAGAAGCGCGGCGTCTCGCCGACCTCCTCCGCGATCCGCGCGACCGCAGGGCTCTCCGGGTGGAGCAACAGCAGCCGCATGCGGGCGACACCCGTCCGGCCCCCGCGGGTCAGCGGCCCGCGCAGCAGGGAGTCGCCGAGCGCGACCATGCCCAGCGCCCGTACGCCCACCACGTCCACCGACTCCGCGCTCGCCGCCACCTCGCGGATCTCCGCCGCCGCCTCGGGCTTGGTCAGTGCGACCGCCGCGACCTGCGGATGGTCCATCAGATCGCGTGAGCCGTACGAGCGCAGACGCCGCGGCGCGAGCCCCATGAGCATCCGCGCGTGGTCCGGCATGCGCAGACCCTGCGCGATCCGTTCGAAGACGTCGATCCGCACCACCGAACGGCGGTTGCGCACGATCTCGTTGACCCGGCCCTGCAGCAGACCGGTCGCCGCCGCGATGCGGGACTGGCTCGCGCCCCCGTACTGCTGGGCGAAACGCAGGATCGCCCCGGCGTCCCGGGCGCGCAGGGCCTCCCGTATCTCCTCGCGCTCCCAGGCCCACGCGGGGATCTCGACGGCATCACCAGAACCCGGTTCAGACATCCACGACTCCCGTCCACAGCGGCGGTCAACCGGCGTTACCAGCGGGTATGTCGTGGTGACAATAGCGCGGGGGTATCGCGTGCAGGTGTGGTTCACGGGAATGCTCGGCGCCACCTACGACACCTGTGAGGTGGTCACATGTGGGACAATCTGGCCGCGCAGCCCCCGCTCCGGCGCGTCGCCCCCGGTGACGACAGCGGTGCGGGCGACGAGTCGCCCCCGGATACCCTCCATACCCGGGATCCGGGAGTCGAACCCGTCGTCGCCCCGCCCGCCACCGTCCTGCTGGGCGAGGTCTTCCTGCCCGCCGACGATCTGGCGGCCGCCCAGGCCCGCCGAATCCTCGCGGCGACGCTGGACGTGTGGGGACTCGGCCACCTGCTGGACACCGCGGGCATCGTGCTCGCCGAACTCGTCACCAACGCCGTACGGCATGCCGGGGGCCGCCGCGTGGGCGTCACGCTGTGGCGGCGGCTGACCCTGGTGCACATGTCGGTGCGTGACGGTTCCCGCACACCGCCCTGCCTGGTGCTGACCGGACGGCTCCCCGACACCACCGGGAACACGCGCGGTCTCCAGGTGGTTTCCGCCCTGACCTACCGCTGGGGGACAGAACTCCTCCCGGTCGGCAAGCGTGTCTGGGCCGAGATCGCCGTCTGACGGAGCGTCGGGAGGTGCATGATGGGGGCATGGACTCCCTGCAGCAGATGCCCAACATCGGAGCGGTCCTGGCCGAGCGCCTCCGCCGTGCCGGTGTGCCGGACGCCGAAGAGCTGCGCCGCCTCGGAGCCGGAGGGGCCTTCGCGATGATCCGCGAGGGGCTTCCCGAGGACGCCTGCACCCACACCCTGCTCGCCCTCGAGGGCGCGATCCGCGGCACGCGCTGGACCGCCATCCCCAAGGCCGATCGTGACGCGCTGGTCGGCCAAGTGCTGGGCGAGGGCCATGCGGGCGCCGCCGCCCGAGGTCATTAGCGACTACACAGCCCCACCACAGTGCCGTCACACACTGGTGGGATGGACTCGCGCGGGTCAAGAGATCTCCGGGCGCGTGCGCGCCGGACTGTCGAGGAGCCACGGACCCATGACGCGTGATCACAAGCCCCGCCACGGTGCCCGCTGCCGTCGCACTCCTGGCCGTTCCCGCGCTGCTGCGGACCGGCTGCGGATCGGACCCGGCGTCCGCGAGTGACGGCCGGGCGGAGCAGAACCGTGCTTCGGCCGGGCCGCGCGGCCGCGGTGTGCCGTCGGTGATCGCCTGCGGCTCCCAACTGGTCGCCGGCTGCACGGGCTGACGGTTGGCCAGGTACTCGTACCGGGTCATCACCACCGGGTCGCCGGTGGTGATGCCCAGCCGCCCGGCGATGGCCGGCGGGGCGGTCGTCGTCACGGTCGAGGCCTCCCAGTCCACCGCCGTCCCGGCACCGGTGACCCGTGTGGCGAAGGGAGAGTCCACGGCACCCGTGCTGCGGTCGAGCGTCCCGCCATGGCTGCGTACCGAGGTACGCACGCCACGGGAGTGACGCTCAGCGAAGCGGCACGGAGAGCCACGACGGATCATCCGCGGGGGATGAGAAGGTGAGCCCGGAGAAGGCCGGATTGTGCTCGATGTAGAGGGGGTCGACGGTGTCGACGACCACGGCGAGCCGGTGCCCGGCGGGGACGTCGTAGGCGGTGGAGTACAGCTCCAGGTCCACGCCGAACGGGGAGCCCGGAGTGCGGTCGGTGAAGGTGTACGGGGCGTGGCTGACCAGCTTGCCGACGCCGAGGGAGTTCACGTCGTAGAGGTAGGCGATGAAGGTGCCCCGGGAGGCCGAGGGGGTCACCGTGGTGTGCAGTACGGGGGTGCCGCGGACCTGCTGCGCGGCGTCGTACCGCGGGCTCTTCCAGACCGCGGCGAAGGCGCGCGGCAGCAGCGGGACGGAGACGGCCGGCGGTGCCTGGGCGATCTGGTCGGCGAGCGAGGACAGGAAGATGATGCCGCCGTCCGCGCCCGAGTCGATGTTCGCGGTGATGTGGCGGGTGCTGTCCAGGGCCAGTCTCCGGGTGGTCGAGGGTACGCCCGACCAGCTGCCGTAGCCCTCGTAGCCGCCACCGCTGCGGGAGGCGAGGCGGACCGGCTGCTCCTTGTCGATGCCGTTGTCCTCGCCCTTGAGGTAGTGGTCGAGCCAGCGGCGGGTGTCGGACCACACGTCGTTGGGCAGGCCGAGCAGGCCGGGTATCTCTGCGGTCGCGTGGTCGCCGGGGCGGAACTCCAGGCGCTTGGGGACGGTCAGCCGGTCGTAGAACGACGCGAGCTGGTTGGGCGAGAAGATGGTGTCGCCCCAGGCGTTGGCCAGCATGACGGCGGTGCCGTTGGCGTTGATCCGGTCGAGGTAGGTACCGGGGGAGCGCATCCTGCCCCACGCGATCAGCTCGTCCTCCTGGTCGTAGTCGGAGGCCAGGAAGTCGGTGAGGACCTGCTGGAACTCGGCGCTCGGCCGGCCGGTGAGGTAGCCGGCGGCCCCGAGCAGCAGCGTGGACTGCAGGTGCTGGGTGCGCCCGCCGTAGATCGACTCGGTGAGGTCCGCCCAGCCGCTCAGCGCCGCGACCACCTTCACGCGCGGATCGTGCGCCGCGCCCATGAGGGTCAGCCCGGCGCCGTAGGAGACGCCCGCCATCCCGATCCGGTCGGGGTCGGCGGGCGTGTTGGCGAGCGTCCAGTCGATGACCTTCGAGATGTCCGCGACATCGAGCGGCCCGGCGACGTCGATCTTCCCGCCGGACAGGTAGAAGCCGCGCGCGGTGTAACTCACCACGACGTAGCCGGAGTCGGCGAGCTTCTGGGCCTGGGCCAGGTACTCCAGGTCGTTCAGGCCCCAACTGCTGGGCAGGACGACGACGGGGTGGCGCTCGGCAGCGTCATGGCTCGAAGGGGTGAAGACGTTCCCCTTGAGGGTGATCCCGCCGGCTCCCGGGATGTCGACGAAGCGAAAGGATGAGGAGGAAGCGGTGGAGGAGGAGGTGCCGGCCGCGGGGGCCGAGGCACTCGGGCCGGCGACGGGCGTCGCGTGCGCGGCGGGAGCCGCGATGCCCAGTGCCGTGGTGGCGAGCAGGACGGCGGAAAACGTTCCCGCCGCGGTGCGAGGCGTTCTCATGGCGGCTCCAGATGTCCCCGTGACAAAGTGACTGGAGAGTAACCAGAGCCGCTTACCGCTGGTAATAGGGCTGCGTGTTACGCACTGGTAACAATTCTCCCGGGCTGAGGGAACGTCAGTCCGTCGAGCGAACTTCCGGCACATCCATTGACGTCGGCCACGCACGGCGCCGAATCTGAACCCGTCAGCGTCGACAGGGGGAGGGCCCGATGGGTGTCGGACGTGCATCGATTCTGGGAACGGCAGCGGCCTCGGCCGCACTTGTGCTCACCGGCGTGAGCGCGGTTCCGGCCACCGCGCACACGCAGCACGGCCAGGATCACGGCAATGGCCACCGGGACGCGTATGTCGCGCTCGGGGATTCGTACACGTCGGGACCGCTCATCCCCGACCAGGTGGACGCCAACTGCGCCCGCTCGAACCACAACTACCCCTCGCTGGTGGCCCAGCGGCTGAGAGGCGCCACCCTCACCGATGTGAGCTGCGGCGGGGCCACCACCGCCGAGATGTGGAAGGCGCAGGGCAGCAACCCGCCGCAGCTCGACGCCCTGAACCGGCGCACCACCCTGGTCACCCTGCAGATCGGCGGCAACGACATCGGCTTCGGCGGCATCATCCGCACCTGTGCCGGTGCCGCGGCCGCCGATCCGGCCGGCAACCCTTGCGAGAAGTACTACACGGCGGGCGGCACCGACCAGTTGCGGGCCGCGGTGGAGGCGACGGCCCCGAAGATCGACGCCGTGCTGGACGCCGTCAGGCACCGTGCGCCCCGGGCCCGCGTCGTGGTCGTCGGCTACCCGGCCCTGCTCCCCGACAGCGGTGTCGGCTGCCGCCCGGCCGTGCCGTTCGCCGACGGGGACTTCGCCTACCTCCGGGACACCGAGAAGCGGCTCAACGCCATGCTGGCCCGGCGCGCGAAGGCCGCGCACGCGACCTACGTCGACACATACACCCCGACCGTCGGCCATGACATGTGCACCGCGCCGGGCGTCCGCTGGATCGAGCCGCTCACGCCGGCCGTACCGGCCGCGCCCGCCCATCCCAACGCGCTGGGCGAGCAGGCGATGGCCGACGCCGTCCTGGACCGGCTCTGCGTGCGTGGCCGTATATGACCGGCAGTGCCGCGGGGGTTCCCGCCCCCGCGGCACCCGTGCGGCCCGCGGCCGTCATTCCGCGGTCACGGCCACCGGGCGGCCGACGGGGGTCCTGGCCTCGCGCGTGACGTCGGCGACGACCTCCACCACGTCGGGTCCGTAGGCTTCGGAGTTGATGACCTTCAGCAGCAGGCAGAAGGTGCCGTCCACCCCGTACTTGCGGGACAGCCGCTGATGGTGGCGGCTCAGGTAGCGGACGGCGGCCTGATTGTTCACCCCGCGCTGGCCGGAGGCGAGGAAGACCGGGCGGCTGTTCCCGGTGTTCTCGTCGGCGGCCAGCCGCGCCAGCAGGACGTACTCCACTCGCCCCTTCTCCATGCGATAGGTCTCACCGCCCACCGTGAGTGCGCCCTGGTCGGCGGCGGGTCCGGTGAAGTCGTTGACCTCGAATCCGGGGAGCATGGAGCGCAGGTGGGCCGCCATGCGCTGGTTCGATATGGGGCCGCCGATGCAGAACTCCGTCCGTGCGCCGAAGCCCTGCCACGCCGAGTCGTGCGGCAGGATCTCGGCGTGCGCCCCGCACTCCTTGATCAGCGCCGACAGCTCGATCAGCGCGAACACGTCATGGCGCGCCACGCTCCACCCCCGTGTCGAGCCCGCGTCCCGGTTCACCACCAGCAGGCACTCGGAGCCCGTCGGCAGTCCGAAGAAGCGCTGTTTGCGGCGGAGCCCGCGCCGCCACAGATACGCGCGGACGAACCAGCCCAGCGCGGCGCTGATACCACTGGCGGCCAGTCCCAGGACGATGTTGCGCACGTCGTCGCTCATGGGCCGGGATCGTAGTTGAGGCGTTCCTGACGAGGAAGGCGGGGTGGAGTTAGGCTGCCGGGACGGTCGCCCCAGTGGAGGTCCACGTATGCGTCGTCACGCTGTACGGAGTCTGTCGCTGCTCGCCGTAACCGCCACGGCCGCCCTGTCGGTGGCCGCGGCCCCGCCCGGACCGGCGGCCCCGGCCCGGGACGCGCCACCGGCCAAGGTCCCGCTCGCCGTCGGCTACGGGGGCGCGGTCTCCAGCGTCGACGCCGAGGCCTCCGCCGCCGGCATCGAGGTGTTGCGGCGCGGCGGGAACGCCGTGGACGCCGCGGTCGCCACCGCGGCCGCCCTGGGCGTCACGGAGCCGTACTCCTCGGGCATAGGCGGCGGCGGTTACTTCGTCTACTACAACGCCCACCAGCGCAAGGTGTACACGATCGACGGCCGGGAGACGGCCCCGAAGAGCGCCACCGACCGGCTCTTCGTCGAGAACGGCCGGCCACTCGCCTTCAACGACGCCGTGACCAGCGGACTGAGCGTCGGTGTCCCCGGCACCCCCGCGACCTGGGACACCGCCCTGCGCACCTGGGGCAGGCGCAGCCTGGACGACGTGCTGCGGCCCGCCGAGCGCATCGCGCGGGACGGCTTCACCGTCGACGCCACGTTCCGCAGCCAGACGGAGGCCAATCAGGCGCGCTTCAAGGACTTCCCGGCGACCGCCGCGCTCTTCCTGCCCGGCGGGCAGCTCCCGGCCGTCGGCTCCACCCTCAAGAACCCCGATCTCGCCCGCACGTACGCCGAGCTGGGCCGCAAGGGCGTCTCCGCCGTCTACACCGGCGGCATCGGCGCCGACATCGTGAACACCGTGCGCAAGCCCCCGGTGGACCCGGCCGCGACGCGGGTCGTCCGCTCCGGCGACCTCACCACGGCGGATCTCAAGGCCTACAAGGCCAAGCCGCAGAGCCCGACCCACGTGTCGTACCGCGGGCTGGACGTCTACAGCATGGCCCCCTCCTCCTCCGGCGGCACCACGGTCGGCGAGGCGCTGAACATCCTGGAACGGACCGGGAAGCTGTCCCGGCTCTCCGAGGCGCAGTATCTGCACCGCTTCCTCGAGGCCAGCCGGATCTCCTTCGCCGACCGCGGCCGCTGGGTCGGCGACCCGGCCTTCGAGAAGGTCCCGACCGCCGGTCTGCTGTCCCAGGCGTACGCCGACTCCCGCGCCTGCCTGATCAAGGACGACGCGGTGCTGACCAGCCCGGTCGCCCCGGGCGACCCGGCGCATCCGGCGCGCTGCGCCGACGGCGGCAAGGCCGCCCCGGCGACGTACGAGGGCGAGAACACCACGCACCTCACGGTCGCCGACAAGTGGGGCAACGTCGTCTCGTACACCCTCACCATCGAGCAGACCGGTGGCAGCGCCATCACGGTCCCCGGCCGCGGTTTCCTGCTCAACAACGAGCTGACCGACTTCTCGTTCGTCCCGGCGAGCCCCGCGGTCCACGACCCGAACCTCCCCGGTCCCGGGAAGCGGCCGCGCTCCTCGATGTCGCCGACCATCGTGCTGAAGAACGGCCGGGTCGACTTCGTGCTCGGCTCGCCCGGCGGCGCCACGATCATCACCACCGTGCTGCAGGTCCTGACCGAGCACGTCGACCGCGGGATGCCGCTGGTGGACGCGATCGCGGCGCCGCGCGCCAGTCAGCGCAACGCCGCGACCACCCAGGTCGAGCCGGCCTTCCTCGCCAGTGACGTGGCGGCGGAGCTGAAGGACATCGGTCACAGCTTCGCCGACGCGGGCGAGATCGGCGCCGCCACCGGCGTCCAGCGGCTGCCGGACGGGCGCTGGCTCGCGGCCGCCGAGACGGTGCGCCGCGGCGGCGGCTCGGCGATGGTGGTTCAGAGCACCACGCGGTAATGGGTCGTCAGGCGCCGCTCGTCGTCCAGCACGTGGAAGGCGACGCCGGGCGGCGCCGAACGGTCGGCCACGGAGCCCTCCGCCTCACCCTCCCACGGCATGCGCAGCGTCCACGTCACCCCTGGCGCGGCGATCAGCGGCCGCCCGGCGAAGGTCGTGGCGGCGGGCGTGTGCGCGTGCCCGGTCAGGACGGCGGCCACCTCGGGGTGCGAGGCGAGCAGCTCCTCGAAGGCCCGTGTCCGGCCGAGCCGGTAGCCGTCGGGCAGCGGATGGTGCAGCGCGACGGGCGGGTGGTGGAAGGCCACCAGCGCGGGGGTCCCGGGGGCCAGGCCGTCCAGCGTCGCGGACAGCCACTGCAGGGTCTCCTCGTCCAGGAGCCCGTCGTCCTCGCCCGGGATCGTGGAGTCGCACATCAGGACCGCCGTCCCGGCGACGAGGTGCGCCCGGTTCACCGGTCCCTCCGTCCCGGCCTCGCCCAGCAGTGCCTTGCGGTAGGCGGGGCGCCGGTCGTGGTTGCCCGGGCAGGGCAGCACCGGGAACGGTGCGGCCAGGATGCGGGCGGCTTCCTCGTACTCGGCCGGAGCGCCGTGGTCGGCGATGTCCCCGGTGACCAGCAGCGCGTCCGGCGGCCGGTGGAGACCGCGCAGGTAGGCCATGACGCGGGTGGCGCGCTCCGTCGCGCGATCGGTGCCGTCGAGATGCAGGTCGCTGATGTGAGCCAGCAGCATGGGCCGCTCCCCTCCAAGCTTAATGCTTAATTTCGCTTTAACCATTAGAACGGTAGAGTGTGATCGGCGGACGATCAAGAGGAGGGTGGGCGCCGTGGAGCGCTACGTGGCTCTGGAACTGGCGAGCACCATCCGGCACGACGGCGACGGAGGCGTCGCCGACGACCTCGGTGATGCCGGCGCGCTGACCGCGTGGGTCCGTGAACGCCTGCCCGATGCCGGCGACTTCGTGGCGGACGAGGCCGTGCTCGTCGACGTCCTGGCCCTCCGCCGCGCCGTACGCTCCCTCTTCGCCCGCGCTGTCGCGCCCGGCCCGCCCAGCTCGGCCGATGCCCACCGCCTCATGCCCGTCGAGGAGGCCGTCGTGCGCCTCAACGCCGCGGCGGCGCGGCTGCCCGTAGTCCCGCGCCTCGACTGGACGGCGGAGGCCGCCCCCGTGGCCCGGCTGATTCCCGCCGTGGGCCCGGCCGATCCTGCCGCCCGGGTCGTCGCCGAACTCGCGCGCGCCGCTGTCGACTTCCTCGCCGGCCCGCAGCGCGAGCGGCTGCGGGCGTGCACCGCGCCCCGGTGCGTCCGGTACTTCGTCAAATCCCATGGCCGTCAGGAGTGGTGCAAGCCGTCCTGCGGCAACCGCGCCCGTGTCGCCCGCCATTACCGTCGCCGGGACCCGGAGGCGGTTCAGGACTGAGGCCCCTCCCGGCCGTCCCCCGCGACAGGGGGCGCACCGCGGCACCTCCGCGCGGGGTGCGGGCGCCCGTGCAGCCTCCGCTCCCGGAGTGAAAACTCTCCGTAGCGCTCCCGTAACACAACTGGTGTCGAATGCCAGGCGGACCACACGCTTCCGCCGCCCGGCGGCGGACAGGGAGGAGCGACAGTGGAACGCGGGCCGCGCAGCCAAGTCACGGCGTCAGTAAGCGAGTTCGCCCAGTACCTCCGGGGGCTTGCCGCCGCAGCCGGCGACTCGCCCGGCTGGTTCGCGGTCTTCGCCGAACGCGATCCCGACGGTGTACGGGCCTACCTCGACGGCGCCGACGTCCCGCCGTGGGACGTCGTCCTCGCCCTGCTCCAGGACGTCGCCGCCGTACGCGGCACCCACCTGGGGGAGGCGGTGGTGGCGCCCGCGCGGCAGCTGCACGCCGCCGCGGTCGCCGCCCACGACGCAGCCCCGGGCGGCGAAGCGGCGCTGCGCGCCCGGCTCGACGCCCTGCTCGGTGAACGGCAGTACACGGTGGTGCGCGAGCGCGACGTCGCGGAAGCGCTGCGGAGCGCCGCCACCCCCGCCGAGGCCGAGCGCCTCGCCAACGACCTCGCCTGGGCCCGCGACGACCGGGAACGGGCCGTCGCGCGCTGCGGGGAGGTCCAGGCGCGCCTCGACGCGGTCCGCTCCCGTCCCGCCTTCCTCGACGAGTGGTTCCGCCCGCCCGGGAACCCGGCCCCCAGCGTGCCGGCGCCCCGTGCCCCGGTCGCGCCCCCGCGCCCGGAGGGCGACGGCCCGGCCCCCGCACCCGGCCCCGGTGACGGCGCCCCCGCACAGGCACCGGCGCCCCAGCGGTCCTTCGGCCGCGCGCGCAAGGAGCGCTCCCGCGGCGGCGCGCGCTACGGCGGGGCCCGGTTCGCGGGGGCGCCCGAGGCGGACGTGGTCGCGCCACCTGTCGCAGCGGCGCCGGAGGAGCCCGCGGGGTCCCCCGGCCCCCGGGGAGCGCGCTTCGCCGGCGCGGCGGACCAGGGCACGGTCCATGCCCGCGAGCCCGAGCACCGGCGCGCGGACGCCCGCGAGGCGCAGGCCCGCAGGGAGGTCGCCCGGACGACCGCGGTACGGATGGCGGAGCTGCGCCGCACCGGCCGCAGCGGCGAGGCGTACGTCCTGATGAGCGAGGCAGTGGCCGGTCCACCCGAGGACGTCCCCGAGCTCGCCGCCGCGCTGGAGCGGTCGGGACTGGCCGCCGACGTGGCCACCCTGCTGTGGGAGCTGGCCGCCCAGCCGCCGCACCGCCTGGCGGACGCCGCGACCGCTCTGGACGCCGCCGGCCGCGGCGACGACAGCCGCACCCTGCTGCACCAGGCGGCCGCCCGGCCCGCCGCCGAGGTCGCCGGCACCGCGGCCGCCCTGTGCGACGCCGGGCACCGGGACCGGGCGCTGACCCTGCTGGTGGCCCTGGTCCGCGCCCGCAGCCCGGAGACGGCGGTCGGCATCGCGTACGAGCGCTACGACCTCGTCGGCCCGCTCCTGGACGCGGCGGGACTGGTGTCGGTGTCCAAACGCCGCGACGTGGCCGCCGCACTGCGCCGAGCGGGTCTGCCCGACCGTGAAATCTGATCGGCTTCGTTGAGTAACGGCTCCGGTATTGCCACAGTGGGCTGTGGGCTCTTACGTTCGTCCCAGCGCCGGATCTACGTGCGTAGACCAGCCCGCCGTTCCGGCGTGACCTCGCGTCAAAGGAGCTGTCATGCCCAATGTCGTACGCGCCGCGCTCGTCCAGGCGACGTGGACCGGTGACACCGAGTCGATGATCGCGAAGCACGAGGAGCACGCCCGCGAGGCGGCCGCGCAGGGCGCCCAGGTGATCGGCTTCCAGGAGGTGTTCAACTCCCCCTACTTCTGCCAGGTGCAGGAGGCCGAGAACTACCGGTGGGCCGAGCGGGTGCCGGACGGGCCGACCGTCCAGCGCATGCAGGCCCTCGCCCGTGAGACCGGCATGGTGATGGTCGTGCCGGTCTACGAGATCGAGCAGGACGGCTTCTACTACAACACCGCTGCCGTGATCGACGCCGACGGCAGCTACCTCGGCAAGTACCGCAAGCACCACATCCCGCAGGTCAAGGGCTTCTGGGAGAAGTACTACTTCAAGCCCGGCAACCTGGGCTGGCCGGTGTTCGACACCGCCGTCGGCAAGGTCGGCGTCTACATCTGCTACGACCGGCACTTCCCCGAGGGCTGGCGGGCCCTCGGCCTCGCCGGCGCGCAGCTGGTCTACAACCCCTCGGCCACCCACCGCGGGCTGTCCTCGTACCTGTGGCAGCTGGAGCAGCCCGCGGCGGCCGTCGCCAACGAGTACTACATCGCCGCCATCAACCGGGTCGGCCAGGAACCGGACTACGGCGACAACGACTTCTACGGCACTTCCTACTTCGTCGACCCGCGCGGCCAGTTCGTGGGCGACGTCGCCTCCGACAAGGAGGAACAACTGATCGTGCGTGACCTGGACTTCGACCTGATCCCCGCGGTGCGCCAGCAGTGGGCCTTCTACCGGGACCGCCGCCCTGACGCCTACGGCACCCTGACGGAGGCGTGATCTCATCCATGACCATGACCGAGAACCCGCACAGCGCGCTCCACTCCCGCCACAAGGCAGTGATGCCGCAGTGGCTGGCGACCTACTACCGGGAGCCGATCGAGATCACCCACGGCGAGGGCCGCCACGTCTGGGACGCCGAGGGCCGGCAGTACCTGGACTTCTTCGGCGGCATCCTCACCACCATGACCGCGCACGCCCTGCCGGAGGTCACCGCCGCGATCCGCGAGCAGGCAGGGAAGATCCTGCACTCCTCCACGCTCTACCTGAGCTCCCAGGCCGTGGAACTCGCCGAGCGCATCGCCCGCCTGTCGGGCATCCCGGACGCACGGGTCTTCTTCACCACCTCCGGCACGGAGGCGAACGACACCGCGCTGCTGCTCGCCACCACGTACCGGAAGTCCAACCAGATCCTGGCGCTGCGCAACAGCTACCACGGCCGTTCCTTCTCCGCGATCGGCATCACCGGCAACACCTCCTGGTCGCCGACGAGCCTGTCGCCGCTGCAGACGCTGTACGTGCACGGGGGCGTCCGCCACCGCGGCCCGTACGCGCACCTGTCCGACGCCGAGTTCACCGCGGCGTGCGTGGCGGACCTGGAGGACATGCTCGGGCAGGCCAACGGCCAGGTCGCCGCCCTGATCGCCGAGCCGATCCAGGGTGTCGGCGGCTTCACCTCGGGCCCGGACGGGTTGCTGGCCGCCTTCAAGGAGGTCCTCGACCGGCACGGGATCCTCTGGATCACCGACGAGGTGCAGACCGGCTGGGGCCGTACCGGCGAGCACTTCTGGGGCTGGCAGGCGCACGAGGGCTCCGGCCCACCGGACGTCCTCACCTTCGCCAAGGGCGTGGGCAACGGTCTGTCCATGGGCGGCGTCGTCGCCCGCGCCGAGGTGATGAACTGCCTGACCTCCAACTCCATCTCTACCTTCGGCGGCAGCCCCATCACCACGGCCGGCGCGCTGGCCAACCTCCAGTACCTCCTCGACCACGACCTGCAGGGCAATGCCCGGCGGGTCGGCGGCCTCCTCAAGTCGCGGCTCGAGGCGATCTCCGCCGGGCTGCCGGTGGTCCGCGAGGTGCGCGGCCGCGGGCTGATGCTCGGCATCGAGCTCACCTCGCCGGCCGCCGCGACCCTGGTTCTGGAGGCCGCCCGTGAAGGGGGCCTGCTGATCGGCAAGGGCGGCCGCAGCGGCGACGCGCTGCGTATCGCCCCACCGCTCTCCCTCACCGTCGGCGAGGCGGAGGAAGGGGCCTCGGTCCTGGAGTCCGCGCTCAAGCAGGCGCAGAGCGAGCTGGGCGACGGCCCGGCCTGACCACGCGTCACGAGGCCGGGGCCCAGCGGCCCCGGCCTCCCGGCCCGGGCGCCGCGGTCAGAGCGCCAGGTCGGCCACCAGCGGCCGGTGGTCGGAGACCGGAACCTGCGGCGTCGTCACGGCCCGCACGGCTTCCCGCCGGACCCCCGACGCCAGCACGTGGTCGAACTGCACGGTGGGACGGTGCGAGGGGTAGGTGCGCGCACGGGCCAGAGCCCGCCAGGCCCCGCCCAGCACCAGGGCCGGCACCGGGCCCGGCAGATTGAGATCGCCCAGGAGCAGGTGCGGCCGGGGCAGCCCGGCGATCCAGCGGCGGACGGCGATCAACTGGCCGGTGTTCCAGCCGGGGACGAAGGACAGGTGCACGGCGACCACGGTGAACGGGCCGCGTTCGCCCTCCAGCACGGCGGCCAGCGCGCACCGCTGCTGGTCGGTGACCACCGCGAGCCCGGGCCGCCCGGCCACCCTCAGCGGCAGACCCAGGGGCGCGGGGGGCAGACGCCGGGCCCGCCACTGCCGCACCGGGAGACGGGTGAGCAGCGCGATCCCGTGCGACGGCCCGCCTGCCCCGGCCGCCGCCTCCTCCGGCCCGTACACGCGGAGCCCGCGCTCGGCCGGGTCGTGCACCCATCCGGTGCCCGGCACCAATCGGCCGTGCACCGCCGACGCGTACCGCCACTCCCGCGCGCCCGCCGCCGCCGCGGCGACCGCGGCCTGGTCCTCCCGGCCCGACCGTTCCTGGAAGCGGTCGAGCTCCTGCAGCGCGAGGACATGGGGGTCCAGGGCGGCGACGGCCCGGGCGAGCGGCTCCCCGGCCGCGACACCGGTAGGGAGAGGGGCGGGCTTGCCGTCCCTGATCGGCAGGCCGTGCAGCACATTGAAGGTCGCGAGCCTCATCCGCCCGACAATAGGCGGGGGCGGGGGTCGACGGGTATGGATGGTGCGCAGTCACCTCGCCGGTGCGGCAGGCCCGGTCTGCGGAAGTGGGCGTACGGCGGATAGGCCTTGAAGGCGATGTCGATCTCGGGCCCGCGCCATCCGTCGCCGGGCGCGAGGAGTGGGGTGAGGCTGGCCACCAGCGCCGCGTGGCCCTTCACCACGCCCTTCTGGCGCGGACCCCAGCCGGCCGCCCACGCCAACTGCGCGGCCGCGAAGGCGAACGTGCCACGACTGCCGATGAGGAACAGCGTGCGGGCATGACCGACCGGCCGCAGCCGGTCGCGCGCCCCCGTACGCCCGTACTGCTGCCACCAGACGTCGCCGTCGCGCTCCGTCCGCGCCTCGTCCGTACGGACCGTCAGGGGCACCCCACCGGTCAGCCGGCGGCGCAGGCGGGGCCACGCGCTCGCCCGCAGGCCCAGCGAGTGGTGGGCCAGTACGAGGTCGACGCGGCCGCCGCACGCCTCCAGGTACGCCTCCTCGTCCAGGGGGACGCCGCCGCGCAGCGGGACGTGGACGAGGGTGTGCCGCGAGTACGCCGCGAAGGAGAACAGCCCGGCCAGTGCCGAGAGCCCCGCGTGGTCGCCGACCAGGAAGCCGTACCCGGCCGGGTCGGTGAGCGCAGTGTGGCGCAGCGGATGCCAGGGCTGCACGACGCGGTGCTCCACCGGGCCCGTGCGCGCGCGGAAGTGACGCAGTCTCAGGCGCACGCGGGATCCCTCATCCGCTCATCCTGGGCGTGCCACCGCGACGGGGCAACGCGATTTCGCACGTCGCCGTATGCAGACCCTCGCGCCCGGTTCATGGCATATTGTGAACGTTCGCCTTGCGGGGGTGCGGAGGAAACGCGATCGTCCCCGTCGATTGACAGCAGTGGTATTGCCACCGTGGGTAACGGGTCATACGTTTTCCACCATGGCGGGGTCTACGTGCGTAGAGCCGTTCTGACATGGCATCGAGGTCTCCGGGGACCCCGCCCTCAGCCATTGGAAGGAGTGGGAGCATGAGCCGCATCGTCATCCGTGGCGGACTGGTCGTCACCGCCGCCGAGGAGATCCACGCCGACGTTCTCGTCGAGGGGGGCCGGGTCACCGCCCTCGCCTCGCACGACTCCGACCTGGCACAGGGCTGGACCGCGTCCGCCGACCGCGTCATCGACGCCACCGGCAAGTACGTCATCCCGGGCGGTGTCGACGCGCACACCCACATGGAGCTGCCCTTCGGCGGCACCTTCGCCTCGGACACCTTCGAGACCGGCACCCGGGCGGCCGCCTGGGGCGGCACCACCACCATCGTGGACTTCGCCGTCCAGTCGGTGGGCGAGTCGCTGCGCGGCGGCCTGGACGCGTGGCACGCCAAGGCCGACGCGCAGTGCGCGATCGACTACGGCTTCCACATGATCCTCTCCGACGTCAACGAGGACACCCTCAAGGAGATGGACATCCTCGTCGAGGAGGGCGTCACCAGCTTCAAGCTGTTCATGGCCTACCCGGGCGTCTTCTACAGCGACGACGGCAGGATCCTGCGGGCCATGCAGCGCGGCGCCGACAACGGCGGCCTGATCATGATGCACGCGGAGAACGGCATCGCCATCGACGTCCTGGTCGAGCAGGCGCTGGCCGCCGGCAAGACCGACCCCCGCTACCACGGCGAGGTGCGCCACGCACTCCTCGAGGCCGAGGCGACCCACCGCGCCATCCGGCTCGCCCAGGTCGCGGGCTCCCCGCTGTACGTCGTCCACGTCTCCGCGCAGCAGGCCGTCGAGCAGATCGCCGTCGCCAGGGACCACGGGCTGAACGTCTTCGGGGAGACCTGCCCGCAGTACCTGTTCCTGTCCACGGACAACCTCGCCGAGCCGGACTTCGAGGGCGCCAAGTACGTCTGCTCCACGCCGCTGCGCCCCAAGGAGCACCAGGAGGTCCTCTGGCGGGCGCTGCGCACCAACGACCTGCAGGTGGTGTCGACCGACCACTGCCCGTTCTGCTTCGTGGGCCAGAAGGAACTGGGCCGGGGGGACTTCTCGAAGATCCCCAACGGTCTGCCGGGGGTGGAGAACCGGATGGACCTGCTGCACCAGGCCGTGGTGGACGGGCGCATCAGCCGCCGTCGCTGGATCGAGATCGCCTGCGCGACCCCGGCGCGGATGTTCGGCCTCTACCCGCGCAAGGGCACGATCGCGCCGGGCGCGGACGCCGACATCGTCATCTACGACCCGGCCGCCGAGCAGGTCATGTCCGCGCAGACCCACCACATGAACGTCGACTACTCGGCCTACGAGGGCAAACGGATCACGGGGCGGGTCGAGACCGTCCTCTCCCGCGGCGAGGCCGTCATCGACAACCGCGAGTACGTCGGACGGGCCGGCCACGGCCAGTACACCCCGCGTGGCACCTGCCAGTACCTCGTCTGAGAAAGGCACGTGGCCCCATGGACTTCGGACTCGTCCTGCAGACGGACCCGCCCGCCGCGGAGGTCGTCGAGCTGATGCGGCGCGCCGAGCGCAACGGCTTCACCCACGGCTGGACCTTCGACTCGGCCGTGCTGTGGCAGGAGCCCTTCGTCATCTACAGCCGGATCCTGGCGAACACCGAACGGCTGGTCGTCGGCTCCATGGTCACCAACCCGGGCACCCGTACCTGGGAGGTGACCGCCTCCACCTTCGCCACGCTCAACGAGATGTTCGGCAACCGCACGATCTGCGGCATCGGCCGCGGTGACTCCGCGATGCGCGTCGCGGGCCGCAAGCCCAACACCCTCGCCCGCATCGAAGCCGCGATGCACGTCATCCGCGAACTCGCCGAGGGCCGTGAGGCCGACCTCGGCAGCGGCACCGTCATCCGCATTCCCTGGATCAAGGAGGGTGCGAAGCTCCCGGTGTGGATGGCCGCGTACGGGCCGAAGGCGCTGGCGATCACGGGGGCGAAGGCCGACGGCTTCATCCTGCAGCTCGCCGACGTCTACCTGACCGAGTGGATGGTCAGGGCGGTCAAGGACGCCGCGGTCGCCGCGGGGCGCGACCCGTCCGAGGTGAAGATCTGCGTGGCCGCGCCCGCCTACGTCACCGAGGACGACTCGCCGCGGGCGCTGGCCCACGCCCGCGAGCAGTGCCGCTGGTTCGGCGGCATGGTCGGCAACCACGTCGCCGACCTGGTGAGCAAGTACGGCGAGCACTCCGCCTCCGTGCCCGACGCCCTCACCGACTACATCAAGGCCCGTCAGGGGTACGACTATTCGCACCACGGCCGCTCGGGGAACCCCGACACCGCGTTCGTCCCCGACGAGATCGTCGACCGTTTCTGCCTCCTCGGCACCCCCGAGCGGCACATCGAGAAGCTGCGCGCCCTCCAGGCCCTCGGCGTCGACCAGTTCGCGGTCTACGACATGCACGACGCCAAGGAGGCGACCATCGACGCCTACGGCTCCACCGTCATCCCCGCCTTCCGCGGCTGAGGGGGAGCACCACGCCCATGCAGGTCCCCACACCGCCGGCCCAGATCACCCACCCCGGCGGCCGCGTCGAACTCCCCGTCGGCGCGGCCGCGCCGCACGGCCGTTACGCCAACGAGGACCTGCTGCCGATCCCGGTCGCCAAACGGCACTGGACCACCTACAACTTCACCGCGCTGTGGATCGGCATGGCGCACAACATCCCGTCCTGGACCCTCGCCTCGGGCCTGGTCGCCCTCGGCATGGACTGGAAGCAGGCGGTGCTCACCATCGCCCTCGCCAATGTCATCGTGCTCGTGCCGATGCTGCTGACCGGCCACGCGGGACCCAAGTACGGCATTCCCTTCCCCGTCCTGGCCCGCTCGTCCTTCGGGGTGCGCGGCGCCAACCTGCCCGCGATGCTGCGCGCCGCCGTGGCCTGCGCCTGGTTCGGCATCCAGACCTGGATCGGCGGCCAGGGCATCTTCGTCCTGCTCGGCAAGATCTGGGGCGGCTGGACCGGTGCGGCCCACGTCGCGGGGTACCCGTGGACGCTGTGGGTCTGCTTCATCGCCTTCTGGGCCCTGGAACTCGCCATCATCTACCGGGGCATGGAGACCCTCCGCCGCTTCGAGAACTGGGCCGCGCCCTTCGTCCTCGTCGGTGCCGTCGTCCTGCTGATCTGGATCACGAACAAGGCGGGCGGCTTCGGACAACTGCTGAACCAGCCTTCCGCGCTCGGCTGGGGCGGTGACTTCTGGAAGGTCTTCTTCCCCGCCCTCATGGGCATGATCGGCTTCTGGTCGACGCTCTCCCTCAACATCCCCGACTTCACCCGCTTCGGGGCCGGGCAGCGCGCCCAGGTCTGGGGCCAGACCCTCGGCCTGCCCACCACGATGACCTTCTTCGCCGTCCTGTCGGTGCTCGTCACCTCCGGCTCCGAGGCGGTCTACGGCGAGGCCATCTGGGACCCGGTCGAGCTGGCCGGCAAGACCGACAACGTCATCGGGCTGCTGTACGCGCTCGTGACCGTGCTGGTCGCCACTTTGAGCGTCAACATCGCGGCCAACGTCGTCTCCCCGGCGTACGACCTGTCCAATCTCGCGCCCCGGCACATCGACTTCCGCACCGGCGCGCTCATCACGGGCGTCGTCGGGGTGCTGATCTTCCCGTGGAAGCTGACCTCCACCCCCGAGCTGTACATCTTCACCTGGCTCGGCGTGGTCGGCGGTGTCCTCGGCACCGTGGCCGGCGTCCTCATCGCCGACTACTGGGTCATCCGCCGCACGCACCTGCTCCTGCCCGAGCTGTACGAGGCCGGCGCCGGACACTACTGGTACCGGGGTGGCTGGAACTGGCGGGCGGTGCTCGCCCTCGCCGTGGGAGGGCTGCTGGCGATCGGCGGCTCCTACTCCACCGTCGACGCCAAGGGCCACAAGCAGCGGCCGTTCCCCGTCGACGGTTTGATCCCGCTGCTCAAACCGCTCGCCGACTACGGCTGGGCGGTCGGCCTGGGCACCTCCTTGGTGATCTACACCGCCCTCATGTGGAGGGCGCGGCCTGCCCCGCACCCGGCGTGAACCCGCCAAAGCCACCGCGGGTGCGCGGCGCCGCGGGCGATCTGGTCTGATGGAGGAGTGATCGATGACGCACTCTTCAAGGCGGTCGAGGACACGGTGCGCGCGGCCGCCGAGGCGGAGGTCGTGCCGCGCTGGCGGCAGCTGGGCGCCGCCGACATCAGCCACAAGACCAGACCGGGGGACCTGGTCACCGTCGCCGACCGCGAGGCGGAACTGCGGCTGGCCGAGGAGCTCCAGGCGCTGCTGCCCGGCTCCGTCGTGGTGGGGGAGGAGGCGGTGCACGCCGACCCCGGTGTCCTGCGGCGCATCGGCGGCGACGACCCGGTGTGGATCGTCGACCCCGTCGACGGCACCGCCAACTTCGTCGCCGGCAGGCCCGAGTTCGCCACGCTCGTCGCCCTCGCCCGGGGCGGCGAGGTCCACGCCTCCTGGACGTACGTGCCGCAGCTGGCCCTGATGGCCACCGCCCGGCGCGGCGGGGGCGCCCTGCTCAACGGCGAGCCGATCCACACCGCCCGCGACACCGGAGAGCCCGTGCTCAAGGTCGCCACCTCGCAGTTCGCCTTCCTCGACGAACAGGAACGGCGCCGGTTCGAGGGGCTCGGCAGCGGCGGCGTCGAGGCCCGCCAGTGCACCTGCGCCGGGCTGGACTACCTGGAGGTCGCCCGGGGCGCCATCGACGCCGTCGCCTTCACCTGGGAGTCCCCCTGGGACCACGCGGCCGGGGTGCTGCTGGTCGCCGAGGCCGGCGGCGCCAGCGTCACCGCCGACGGCGCGCCCTTCCGTATCGGCGGCGGCAACACCTTCCCCTTCTCCGTGGCGCGCGACGAGGCGACCGCGCGACGCATCGTGGACCTCATGGCGGGTGGCCGATGAGCAGGGCGCACATCACGGACGTGATCGTCGTCGGCGCCGGGCCCAACGGCCTCACCGCCGCGGCCGAACTCGCCCGCGCCGGGTACTCCGTGGAGGTCTTCGAGGCCGGGGACCGGGTCGGCGGCGGCGCGCGCACCGAGGAACTGACCCTGCCGGGCTTCCTCCACGACCCCTGTTCCGCCGTCCACCCGTTCGGCGCGGGCTCGCCCGCCTTCAACGCGATGCCGCTCGCCGACCACGGCCTGCACTGGCTCCACCCCGAGCTGCCGCTCGCCCACCCCTTCGACGACGGGACCGCGGCGGTGCTGGACCGCACCGTGGGAGCGACCGCCGCCTCCCTCGGACCCCGCGACGCCGGCACCTACCGGCGGCTCATGGCCCCGTACATCGGCCGCTGGAAGACCCTCGCCCACGACTTCCTGCGCCCCCAGTGGCAGGGCCTGCCGCGCGACCCGCTGCGCTTCGCGAGCCTCGGGCTGACCGGGCTGCCGCCGCTGGCCGTGCTCGCCCGGCTCTTCCACGGCCAGAAGGCCCGCGGGCTGCTGGCCGGCCTCGCCGCCCACGCCGTGGCCCCGCTGACCAGCCCGCTCACCGGCGCGACGGCGCTGATGTTCGCGGTCTCCGGGCACGAGGTCGGCTGGCCGCTCCCGCGCGGCGGCTCCCAGGCCCTCTCCGACGCCCTCGCCTCCTATCTGCGGCTGCTCGGCGGCACCATCCACACCGGTGTCATGGTCCGCAAGCTCGACGAGCTGCCGCCCGCCCGCGCGTACGTCTTCGACACCTCGCCGACCGCGCTGGCACGCATCGCCGGGCTCGGCGACGCGTACCGGAACTACCGCTACGGACCATCGGCCTGGAAGATCGACTACGCCCTGGACGGTCCCGTGCCCTGGACCGCCGCCGAGCCCCGGCGGGCCGGCACCGTGCACCTCGGGCCGACCCTCGGCGAGATCGGCGACGCCCTGAACCGGGCGGTCGGCGGGCAGCCGCCGCGCGCGCCGTTCCTCATCACCGCGCAACCCAGCCTCGTCGACCCCGGACGCGCCCCCGAGGGCAAGCACGTCTTCTGGGCGTACGGCCACGTGCCCAACGGCTGGCGCGGCGACGCCACCGAGGCCGTCGAGCGGCAGATCGAGCGCTTCGCCCCCGGTTTCCGCGACCTCGTCCTCGCCCGGGCGGTCAGCGGTCCGGCCGAACTCGCCGCCCGCAACGCCAACTACGTCGGCGGCGACTTCGGCTGCGGCGCCTTCGCCGGCCTCCAGACGGCCTTCCGCCCCAAGCTCAGGTGGAACCCGTACACCACCTCCCGCCCCGGTGTCTTCCTCTGTTCCTCCGCCAGCCCGCCCGGACCGGGCGTCCACGGCATGTCCGGCCACCACGCGGCCCGCGCGGTCCGCCGGCACCTGGAAGGCACGGCCCGGGCACGGCTTCGCCCGGGCAGCGACTAGCATCGCGAGCATGGAGCAGCGCGTATTGGGCAGGACGGGCCGCAAGGTGTCCGTCGTCGGTCTCGGCACCTGGCAGCTGGGTGCCGACTGGGGCGACGTCCGCGAGGAGGACGCACTGGCCGTCCTCGACGCGGCCGTCGCGGAGGGCGTGACCCTCTTCGACACCGCGGACGTCTACGGCGACGGCCGCAGCGAGCAGCTGATCGGCCGCTACCTGCGGGAGCGCCCGGACGCCGGGATCTTCGTCGCCACGAAGATGGGCCGCCGGGTCGCCCAGGTCCCGGAGAACTACGTCCTGGACAACTTCCGCGCCTGGAACGACCGCTCCCGGGCCAACCTCGGCGTCGACACCCTCGACCTCGTGCAGCTGCACTGCCCGCCGACCGCCGTCTACTCCTCGGACGCGGTCTTCGACGCCCTCGACACCCTCGTCGAGGAGCAGCGCATCGCCGCCTACGCCGTCAGCGTCGAGACCTGCGAGGAGGCGCTCACCGCGATCGCCCGCCCGGGTGTCGCGAGCGTGCAGATCATCCTCAACGCCTTCCGCCTCAAGCCCCTGGAGCAGGTCCTGCCGGCCGCGGCCGAGGCCGGGGTGGGGATCATCGCGCGAGTGCCGCTCGCCTCCGGCCTGCTGTCCGGCCGCTACACCAAGGACACGGTCTTCTCCGCCGACGACCACCGCACCTACAACCGCCGCGGCGAGTCCTTCGACCAGGGCGAGACCTTCTCCGGCGTCGACTACGAGACCGGCCTGGAGGCCGCGGCCGAGTTCTCCGCCCTCACCCCCGAGGGAGCGACCCCGGCGCAGACCGCGCTGCGCTGGATCATCCAGCAGCCCGGCGTCACCACCGTGATCCCCGGCGCCCGCTCCGTCGAGCAGGCCCGCGCCAACGCAGCGGCCGCCGCCCTGCCGCCGCTGCCGCAGAGCACGCTGGACGCCGTGCGGGACCTCTACGACCGGCGGATCCGCGCCCAGGTCCACCACCGCTGGTAGCCGCCGCGGGACGGACGTCGCCCGTGCCCCCGGACGTTTCCGTCCGGGGCACGGGCGGTCCCGGACGGACGTAAGGGCCCGTGACGGGGGCCGGCTCGCCGGCCGGCCGCGTCAACCCGCCTGCGCCTCCAGGGCGATCCCGTCCAGGAGCGCGGGCAGCGCGGACCCGATCGGCTCGCGCACGAGCTCGTCCGCGAACTCGTCGTACGGCGTCGGCTCGGCGTTGACGATCACCAGCCGCGCCCCGTGCTCCGCCGCGATCCCTGCGAGCGACGCCGCCGGCTGCACCTGGAGGCTGCTGCCGACCGCGATGAAGACCGTGCACCCCTTGGCGATGGCCATCGCGTTGCCCAGCACCACCGGGTCCAGCCGCTGCCCGAACATGACGGTCGCCGACTTCAGGATCCCGCCGCACTTCGCGCACGCCGGGTCCTCCTCGCCCTCCCGGACCCGTTCCAGCGCCTCGGCCATCGGCGCGCGGTCGTGGCACCGGGTGCACACGACGGCGCGGGCCGTGCCGTGGAGCTCCAGCACCTTGCGCTCGGGCAGCCCGGCCATCTGGTGCAGCCCGTCCACGTTCTGCGTGATCACGCGCACCGGGACCCCGGACCGCTCCAGCCGGACGATCGCGGCATGCGCCTCGTTGGGCCGCGCCCCCAGCGCCGGGCTGTTCCGGCGCATCTGCCACGACATGCGGCGGATCTCCGGGTCGGCCATGTAGTGCTCGTACGTCACCAGCTTCTCGGCGCCCGGATCACGCCGCCACAGCCCGTTCGGGCCCCGGTAGTCCGGGATGCCGGAGTCGGTGGAGATCCCCGCGCCGCTGAGAATCGCGACAAGCGGCTTCTTCGCGCTCATGTGGCGAGCGTACGCAGACCGGGGTAGCCGCGGCCAACGGTTTCCGCCCGGGTCAGCCCAGCGCCGCCCGTACCTCCGCGACCAGGGCCGACGCGTCCTCCACCGCCCCGACGGGAGCGCCGAGGCCGGACAGGACCGCCTCGGCGCGGGCCCGGAAGCCGGCGGGGGTGTCCGGGAGGGCGTCGGCGGCGGCGAGGGCGCCCTTCTCGTTGAGGCACCAGACGCGGTGGTGGGCGTGGAGCGACTGCGCCAGCACCCCGACCGCCCGGGACAGGCAGAGCGCGGCGTGCAGGACGTCCCCTGCGGCCGCGGACTTGCGGGCGTTCACGACCAGGAAGTCCGCCTCCCAGGAGGCCGCGACGAGGGTCTCGCGCAGCGGCTCCGGGTAGACCAGCGTCCGCTCGCGCAGCGCGGTCAGCTCACCCGCCGGGTCGGCCAGGACGCGGCCGAGGGCGACCTCCCCGGGGTACCCGGGGGACCAGAAGCCCAGCGGATGGCCGGCCTGGACGCCCACCTCGTAGCGGCCGGCGCGGCAGTCGTCCCACACCCGCTGCACGCGGTCCAGGTCCCGCAGGATCCAGTCGACCTGCACACCGTCGACGTGCAGCCACGCCCCGCCGTTGACCCAGGGCCCCCAGCCGCCGGGGCCGGCGATCTCGACCGCCTCGCCCGTCACCTCGGCGGCGAGCGCCGCCAGCGCCGGAAGGTCGGGTTCGCCGCGGTAGTAGACGCCGAGGTCCCAGTCGGAGTCGGGGCGGTGCGTGCCGCGCGCCCGGCTGCCGCCCAGCATCACGCCGACGACACCGGGGACCCGGGCCAGGGTCTCCGCCATCGACGACACAGGGGGTGCGGGGAAAGGTTCATGGGGCACCGTGCGAGTGTAGGAGCACCCCCGGCGTGAGGAGTATCCAATTGTTCACCACCCGGCCCACCTTGCAGGGCACCTTCGGCATGGCATCCTCCACCCACTGGCTCGCCTCGCAGTCGGCGATGGCCGTGCTGGAGAGCGGCGGCAACGCCTATGACGCGGCGGTGGCCGCCGGATTCGTTCTGCACGTCGTGGAACCGCACCTCAACGGACCCGCCGGCGAGGTGCCGATCATCGTCGCGCCCGCGGGCGGCCCCGTGCGCGTGCTCTGCGGGCAGGGCCCGGCACCGGCCGGGGCGAGTGTCGGCCACTACCGGGCGCTGGGCCTGGACTTCGTCCCCGGTACGGGGCCGCTCGCGGCCGCCGTGCCCGGCGCCTTCGACGCGTGGATGGTGCTGCTGCGCGACCACGGCACCAAGCCGCTCGCCGAGGTGCTGTCGTACGCCATCGGCTACGCCGAGCACGGCCATCCCGCGGTGGAGGCGGTCGGCGCCACGGTCGCCTCCGTCCGGGCGCTGTTCGAGACGGAGTGGACGAGTTCGGCGGAGCTGTACCTGACGGGCGGCCGCCCGCCCCGGCCGGGAGCGCTGCTGCGCAATCCCGGACTCGCCGCCACCTGGCGGCGGTTGCTGCGGGAGGCGGAGGCCGCGGGCAGCGGCCGGGAGGCGCAGATCGAGGCGGGCCGGAGGGTGTGGCGGGAGGGCTTCATCGGCGAGGCGATAGCCGCCCACGCCGCCCGGCCCGCGATGGACACCACGGGCGAGCGCCACGTGTCCACCCTGACCGGCGACGACCTCGTGGCGTACGAGGCGCGCCACGAGGATCCGGTGACGTACGACTGGAACGGCTGGACGGTCTGCAAGGCCGGCCCGTGGAGCCAGGGCCCGGCCTTCCTGCAGCAACTGGCCCTGCTGCCGGAGGACCCCGGAAGCCTGGAGTACGGGTCCGCCGACTATGTGCACACCCTGATCGAGGGCGCCAAGCTCGCGATGGCCGACCGCGAGGCCTGGTACGGCGACGCCCAGGACGACGTCCCCCTCGCCGAGCTGCTGTCACCCGCCTACAACGACGCGCGGCGCGCCCTCGTCGACGAGGCCAAGGCCTCCCACGAGCTGCGCCCCGGCAGCCCCGGCGGCCGCACGCCCCGGCTGCCCCGTTTCCCGCTCCACGACCCCGCCGCCGCGCCCGGGTTCGACGCCATGGGCGTCGGCGAGCCGACCGTAGCCCACAACGGCGCCACCCGGGGCGACACCTGCCACCTCGACGTCGTCGACCGCTGGGGCAACATGGTCGCCGCGACCCCCAGCGGCGGCTGGCTCCAGTCCAACCCGGTCATCCCCGGGCTCGGCTTCCCCCTCGGCACCCGCCTGCAGATGACCTGGCTGGAGCCCGGGCTGCCCAACTCCCTCACCCCCGGCCGCCGTCCGCGCACCACGCTGACCCCGTCGCTCGCGCTGCGCGACGGCGTCCCGGTGATGGCCTTCGGCACCCCGGGCGGCGACCAGCAGGACCAGTGGTCGCTGCACTTCTTCCTCGGGGTCGCCCTGCGCGCGCGCGTCCGGGGCGGTCTCGACCTCCAGGGCGCCATCGACGCGCCCAACTGGCACAACGACAGCTTCCCGAGCTCCTTCCACCCCCGTGAGATGCGCCCGGGCAGCGTCACCGTCGAGAGCCGCTTCGAGGAGTCCGTCGTCGCCGGGCTCCGCCGCCGCGGCCACGACGTCACCGTCGGCGCGCCCTGGTCCGAGGGCCGTCTGTGCGCCGTGGCCCGCGATCCGGAGACCGGCGTCCTGTCCTCGGCCGCCAATCCCCGGGGCATGCAGGGCTACGCCGTGGGCCGCTGACCCTGCGCCGGAGTGCGGCCGTTGACCAGCTCGACGGCGCCCGCGCCGTCCTCCAGCGCGGTCAGGCCGGCGCGGACCCGGCGGTAGAGGCCGGGGGAGAGGTACTCCTCGGCCTCTTCGGGCGTCGCCATGCGCCACGCCGACAGCTCCTCCTCCTGCAGGACGATCGAGCCGAGCGCGGCCTCGTCCAGCACACCGCCGTCGTACATGTACGAGGCCAGCGGCGGACGGCCGGGCCCCTGCACCCAGTCCACGACGAGCAGCGCGCCCGGCTCGACGTCCAGCCCGACCTCCTCCAGCGTCTCCCGGCGCGCCGCCTCGCGCGGCGTCTCGCCGTCGGCGGACTCGACGGTGCCACCGGGCAGCACCCACTTGCCGTCCTCGCGGTAGGTGGTCTCGGCGATCAGGATCCGGCCTTCGGCGTCACGGAAGAGCGTGCTGGCCCCGGCGAGGATCTTCGGCAGGCTGTCGATGTACGCGGCGAAATCGGTGGTCGTCACCCTCCCCAACCTAGGGGGTCGCGGCCCTCGGCCGCGGCGGCCACCTGCGCGGAGTCCAGGCTCCCGGGGGCGCGGCGGTCGCGCGCCGCACGGTTCGCGAGCCGCCGCAGCGCCTCGTTGACCGGAACCGGCGTCCCGTGGAGCCGCCCCAGCAGCACGATCTCACCGTTGAGCCAGTCAGCCTCGACGCTCCCGGTGCCCCGGGTCAGGCTCTGCCATGACGAGCCGCCGCCCCGGGCGAACCCGTCGACCGGCCGCAGGCTCACCCGGTCCCCGCGCACCGCGGCCTGCTCCTCCTCACTCGCGTACGGGATGCCGGCGGCCTGCAGCACCGCGGCGCCCTCGGCCCTCGCCCGCCTCAGGAGGTCGGCCGCCGTGTCGTCCCAGCCGCCGCACAGCGCCTCGACGGCGTTGCCGAGGTTCGACAGCAACTTGGCGTACTTCCAGCGCATCACGTCGGCCACGACCGGGGCGGCGAAGGACGACTTCTCCAGGTCCGCGGAGACGGCGCCGGCGAGGTCGTCCGTGCCGTGCGGATAACGCCCCAGGTGGAGGATGCCGGTCAGCGGCCCGCACGGGGCGACCACCTCGCCGGGCTCCAGGTGGGTCGACGGCAGCCACACGCACATCCCGTACACGTCGCGGAAGCGGCGAAGCGCCATCCGCTCGTTGGCGACGCCGTTCTGGGCGCAGATCAGCGGCAGGCGGTCCGCCACCGGGGCCCAGGCGTCGAGGGCGGCCGCCGTGTCCTGCGTCTTCACGGCCAGGACCAGCACGTCGTCCTCGCGCAGGGCGAGCCCGCCCGGACCGTCGGCCACAGGGACGGGCAGCGACAGCGTCCCGTCCGGCGTCCGCAGCGTCAACCCGCGTTCGCGCAGCGTCTCCAGGTGCGCTCCCCGCGCGACCAGGACGACGTCGTGCCCGCTCTCGTGCAGCCTGCCGCCGATGGTCGCGCCGACGGCGCCCGCCCCCACAACGATGTATCGCACATGCAGGACCCTACGGCACCAGGAGGGCCGTGCGGCGGGCCAGTTCGCTGATCGCCGCACCGTCGAAGCCGAACACCGCGCTGCGCACCCGGTCCTCCAGCGGCTCGGTCCACTGCGGCGGGATCGCGGCCGCGCCGCACAGCACTCCGGCCACCGAACCGGCCGTCGCGCCGCTGGAGTCGGTGTCCAGGCCGCCGCGCACGGTCAGCGCGATCGTGGCGCTGAAGTCGCCCGCGCCGTACAGGAGCCCCGCGGTGATCAGCGCGGCATTGGGGACGGTGTGGATCCAGTGCAGCCGTCCGTTCTCCTCGTCCAGCTCCGCCAGCGTCCCGGCCCAGTCGAGCCCGGCCTCGTGCAGCGCCATGGTCCGCCGCACCGTGCGCGCCAGCCGGCAGCCCGGCGGGACGTGCTCCAGCGCCGACTCCAGCGCGGCCCGCACGCCGGACGCCGTGAACGCCGCAGCGATCAGCGCCGCCGCCCACATCGCGCCGTACACCCCGTTGCCGGTGTGCGACAGCACCGCGTCCCGCCGGGCGAGCGAGGCCGCCCGCCGGGGATCGCCGGGGGAGGTCCAGCCGTGGATGTCCGCGCGGATCAGCGCGCCGATCCACTCCTGGTACGGGTTGTCGGCGGTGGCGGTCAGCGGGGGCTTCAGCCCGTTGGCGAGATTGCGGTACGCGGCCCGCTCGGCGGTGAAGGTCTGCAGATAGGGCAGCCGCAGCAGCCACAGCTCGCCGACCTGCTCCGTGGTGAAGTCCGGGCCGTAGGTCTCCAGCAGGTCCAGCCCGAGGATCGCGTAGTCGACGTCGTCGTCCCGGGCGCTGCCGCGGATGTTGCCGCGGGTGCACTGCGGCCACTCGGGGCGCAGCTCGAACTCCGCCGGATCCGGGGGCGGGTCCAGCGCCGGGATGTAGTCGGTCAGCGGCAGCGCCCCGGCCTTGCGCAGGTACCGGTCGATGCGCTCCCGGGTCCAGTGGTCGCCGCGCTCGACGGGCTTGCCGAGCATGTTGCCGGCGATCCGGCCGAGCCAGCCGCCGAGGATGCGGTCTTCGAGAGAGAGGGCCATGCATCCGGTGTACCGCCCAGGTGCCCGGGGATAGGGTCCAAGGCGGCGCGACCTGCCGTAAGGGAGATCAATGTGATGGACGCACGGCCTTCGCGGGTGCTGATCGCCGCGGACAAGTTCAAGGGGTCGCTCACCGCCGTCGAGGTGGCCGAGCGGCTCGGGGCGGGGCTGCGGCGCGCCGCACCCGGTGTCGTCGTCGAGTCCGTGCCCGTCGCCGACGGCGGGGACGGGACGGTGGACGCGGCCGTCGCCGCGGGATTCGAGCGGCGGCTGGTGGAGGTCACCGGGCCCCTGGGGGACCCGGTCACGGCCGCGTACGCGTTGTGCGAGGGCACCGCGGTGGTGGAGATGGCCGAGGCCTCGGGGCTGCGTCGTCTGCCGCCGGGCGTCTTCGCGCCGCTGACGGCGACCACGTGCGGCACCGGTGAGCTGCTGCGCGCCGTACTCGACGCGGGGGCGCGCTCGGTCGTGCTCGGTGTCGGCGGCAGCGCGACCAACGACGGGGGCGCGGGCATGCTCGTCGCCCTCGGTGCCCGGCTGCTGGACGGCCGGGGCGAGCCCGTCGGCCCCGGTGGCGGCGCGCTGGCGCAGCTGGCCACGGCGGACCTGTCCGGGCTCGACCCGAGGCTCGCCGCGACCGAGGTCGTCCTGGCTGGCGACGTCGACAATCCGCTGCTCGGCCCGAAGGGCGCGGCCGCCGTCTACGGCCCGCAGAAGGGTGCCACGCCGCAGGACGTCGCGATGCTCGACGCGGCACTCGCCCGCTACGCGCGGGTGCTGGGGGCCGGCGCGGACGCCGAGGCCCCGGGGGCGGGCGCGGCCGGCGGCCTCGGGTTCGGCGCGCTGGTGGGCCTGCGGGCCGCGTTCCGGCCCGGTGTCCGGGTGCTCCTGGACATGCTCGGTTTCGCGGGGGCGCTGGAGCGGGCCGATCTGGTGATCACGGGTGAGGGCTCGCTGGACGAGCAGACGCTGCACGGGAAGGCCCCGGCCGGTGTCGCGGCCGCCGCCCGCGCCCGGGACGTCGACGTGGTCGCCGTCTGCGGTCGTCTCGCCCTGTCGGGGGCCGCCCTCGGCGCGGTCGGCATCCGGCGTGCGTACGCCCTGACCGACCTCGAACCGGATCCGGCGCGCTGCATGGCCGAGGCCGGGCCGCTGCTGGAGCGCCTCGCCGGCGACATCGCACGCGACCTGCTGGCCTGACCGGGCGGCCCCGGCCGTCCGGACCGAACGCAGTGGGGCCCCGAGCCTTCCCGGCTCGGGGCCCCACTCACGTACGTCGTACGGCTACGGAAGCTGCGCCGTACGCGCCTCACGGCGGTTGTTGCGGATCGTGTTGACCCGGCGGGTCGTCGCGAACAGCGGGATGACCGCCGCCGCGCAGATCTGCAGGGCCGCGCCTGTCTGCAGCAGCACGTCGCCGCCGGGGACGTCGAACGCCCAGCAGACCAGGCAGCCCATGCTGAGCACGATCCAGGCCAGCGTGATCACGGCGAGCCGGCCACGCGGCTTCGGGTACTCGACCCGGCTGACCATCAGCCACGCCACACCGACGATGGCCAGCACCGTCGGGATGAAGGGCAGCTGCAGCAGCACGACCGAGATGACCGTCATCGCCCCGAAGGGGCTCGGCATGCCCTGGAAGATCCCCTCCCGCACCGTCGTGCAGGAGAAGCGGGCCAGCCGCAGGACGACCGCGAGCAGCACCACGACGGCCGCCACCGCCGACACCCTGCCGTAGGCGTCGTCCGAGATCAGGCCCCAGACCACCACGAAGTAGGCGGGGGCCAGGCCGAAGCTGATCAGGTCGGACAGGTTGTCCAGCTCCGCGCCCATCGCCGAGCTGCGCAGCTTGCGCGCCACGAGCCCGTCGAAGAGGTCGAAGACCGACGCCATGAGCATCAGCAGCACGGCGGTGGCGGCGCTGTGCCGCGTCATGCCGCCGTCGGTGTTGCCCATGAGGTGCGGAACGAGGACTCCTGTGGTGGTGAAGTACACCGCCATGAATCCGCAGATCGCGTTGCCGAGGGTGAGGCCGTCCGCTATCGACAGCCGCGTGGACAGCGGCATGTCGTCATCGTCGTCCTCGTCCACCGCGGTGACCCACGGTGCCTGCGTGTCGGGCTCAATCACGGTCAATGCGAGTCACCCCAGCCACGGTGGTCTGGCCGACCTCGACGGCGGGCTCGACGCCCTCCGGGAGGTAGATGTCGACCCGGGAGCCGAAGCGGATCAGGCCGATGCGCTCGCCCTGCTCCACCTTGGTGCCCTGCGGCACGTAAGGAACGATGCGGCGCGCCACGGCTCCGGCGATCTGCACCATCTCGATGTCGCCGAGCTCGGTGTCGAAGTGCCAGACGACGCGCTCGTTGTTCTCGCTCTCCTTGTTGAACGCCGGAACGAATCCGCCGGGGATGTGCTCCACGGACGTGACCGTGCCCGCCAGCGGCGCGCGGTTCACATGGACGTTCAGCGGGCTCATGAAGATCGCGACGCGGGTGCGCCCGTCCTTCCACGGCATGATGCTCTGCACCACACCGTCGGCCGGCGAGATGACGCGGCCCTGCGCGATCTCGCGCTCGGGGTCGCGGAAGAACCACAGCATGCCCGCCGCGAGGGCGGTGGTGGGGACGGCCACGGCCGCCCAGCGCCCGGAGCGGCGGGCGCGGACCAGGCTGACCGCCGCGGTGGCCACGGTCGGGAGGAGCCACGGCGACGCTCCGCGCGCGAGGCGTACGCCGGCCCGGCTGTCGCGTTGTGCAGAGGAATGGCTGTGGGGCATGGAAGACCTTCGTAGCGGAGGGTGCCGCAAAGATGGTGCTGGGGACGGCGGCTTTCCGTGAATGGTATCGGGAGTGACCGGCAACTGGGCAAGCCAGCAGCCGAGTCCGTGGCCGGTATTTGATGACTGGGTGTGACCTTTGGTTCGCACAAAGTGTCACAACCCAGACATTCACCCCTGGATTCGGTACTCCTCGAGCAGTCGGCGCCCGATGATCATTTTCTGGATCTCGGCGGTTCCCTCGCCGATGAGCAGCATCGGGGCCTCGCGGTAGAGGCGCTCGATCTCGTACTCCTTGGAGTAGCCGTAGCCGCCGTGGATGCGGAAGGCGTCCTCCACTACCTCCTTGCAGTACTCCGAGGCCAGGTACTTCGCCATGCCGGCCTCGAGGTCGTTGCGCTGGCCGGAGTCCTTCTTGCGGGCGGCGTTGACCATCAGGGCGTGGGCCGCCTCGACCTTCGTGGCCATCTCGGACAGCTTGAACTGGATCGCCTGGTGCTGGGCGATCGGCTTGCCGAAGGTCTGCCGCTGCTGGGCGTACGCGATGCCCAGCTCGAAGGCGCGTTGCGCCACGCCGCAGCCGCGGGCGGCCACGTTGACCCGGCCGACCTCGACGCCGTCCATCATTTGGTAAAAACCGCGACCGCTCTGACCGCCCAGGACGCGATTTGACGGAATCTTCACATCTTCGAGGATGAGTTCGGTCGTGTCGACGCCCTTGTAGCCCATCTTCTCGATCTTCCCGGGCACGGTGAGGCCCTTCACCTTCGGGTTCGGGCCGAAGCCCGGCTCCTTCTCGATGAGGAAGGTCGTCATGGACTTGTGCGGGGCCGCGCCCTCGGGCTGGCCCTCGTCGGTGCGGCACAGTACCGCGACGAGGTTGGACGTGCCGCCGTTGGTCAGCCACATCTTCTGGCCGTTGATGACGTAGTCGTCGCCGTCCCGGACCGCCTTGGTGCGGATCGCCGAGACGTCGGAGCCCAGGCCCGGCTCGGACATCGAGAAGGCGCCGCGCACCTCGCCGGTGGCCATGCGGGGCAGGAAGTAGTCCTTCTGCTCCTGCGTGCCGTGCTGCTTGAGCATGTAGGCGACGATGAAGTGGGTGTTGATGATGCCCGACACGCTCATCCAGCCGCGGGCGATCTCCTCGACCGTCAGGGCGTAGGTGAGCAGGGACTCGCCGAGGCCGCCGTACTCCTCCGGGATCATCAGGCCGAAGATGCCGAGTTCCTTGAGGCCCTCAACGATGTCGGTGGGGTACTCGTCCTTGTGCTCCAGCTCATTGGCGACCGGAATGATCTCCTTGTCGACAAAGCTGCGGACGGTGGAGAGGATCTCCTGCTGGATGTCGGTCAGCCCGTCGGTCTGTGCGAGGCGGCTCATGTGTCGTATCTCCTAGGAGTCCAGTTCGGGACCGGGGGTGCCGCCCCGCGGGGGCGCCGATTGAGGGTGGTGGGGGGAGACTGGCGGGCGGCCGGGCTGCTCGCCGCCGCGCTCCTTGATGTACGTGGCGGTGGGCACCATCACCTTGCGGCGGAAGACGCACACCAGGGTGCCGTCCTGCTTGTACCCCTTGGTCTCCACATGGACGATGCCGCGGTCGTCCTTGGACTTCGACGGCCACTTGTCCAGCACCGTCGTCTCGCCGTAGATGGTGTCGCCGTGGAAGGTGGGCGCCACGTGCTTGAGCGACTCGATCTCCAGGTTGGCGATCGCCTTCCCGGAGACGTCCGGCACGGACATGCCGAGCAGCAGGGAGTAGATGTAGTTCCCCACGACCACGTTCTTCCCGAAGTCGGTGGTCTTCTCGGCGTAGTTCGCGTCCATGTGGAGCGGGTGGTGGTTCATGGTGAGGAGGCAGAAGAGGTGGTCGTCGTACTCGGTGACCGTCTTCCCGGGCCAGTGCTTGTAGACAGCACCGATCTCGAACTCTTCATACGTGCGGCCGAACTGCATCTCTTCTACGCCTCCGGGGTGTCGAACGTGTTCGTACGGGTGGTGCCGGCGGCGGTCACGCGGGGACCTCCAGCGGCTCCAGCTTGTTGGCCCTGCGGATCTCGTCCACGATCCTGCCGATGATCTCGGTGATTCCGAAGTCCTTCGGCGTGAACACGGCCGCGACACCGGACTCGATCAGCTTGGCGGCGTCCGCCGGCGGGATGATGCCGCCCGCGATCACCGGGACGTCGTCCACCCCGGCTCTGCGCAGCCGGTCCAGCACGTCCGGCACGAGCTCGGCGTGCGAACCGGACAGGATCGACAGTCCCACGCAGTGCACGTCCTCGGCGACCGCCGCGGAGACGATCTGCTCGGGTGTCAGCCGGATGCCCTGGTAGACCACCTCGAAGCCGGCGTCGCGAGCCCGTACGGCTATCTGCTCCGCGCCGTTGGAGTGGCCGTCCAGGCCCGGCTTGCCCACCAGCAGCCGCAGCTTGCCGCTGCCCAGTTCCTCGGCGGTGAGCGCCACCTTGCGGCGCACCTCGGCCAGCGGCGTGCCCGGCTCCGCGGTGACCGCGACGGGGGCGCTACTCACGCCCGTCGGGGCGCGGAACTCGCCGAAGACGTCGCGCAGCGCCCAGGACCACTCGCCGGTGGTGACACCCGCCCGGGCGCACTCCAGCGTGGCCTCCATCAGGTTGCCGGAGCCGGCCGCCGCGGCCTTGAGGGCCTCCAGCGACCTCTGCGCCCGGACCTCGTCCCGGTTGTCGCGCCACTCGTGGAGGGCGGCGACGACCCGGGCCTCGTTCTCCGGGTCGACGGTCATGATGGCGCCGTCGAGGTCGGAGGTGAGCGGGCTGGGTTCGGTGCCCTCGTAGCAGTTGACGCCGATGATCTTCTCCTGGCCGGACTCGATGCGCGCCCGGCGCTCGGCGTGCGAGGAGACCAGCTGGGACTTGAGGTAGCCGGACTCGACGGCGGCCATGGCGCCGCCCATCTCCTGGATGTGCTCGATCTCGGCGAGGGACTGCTCGACGAGCTCGGCGACCTTCGCCTCGACGACGTGGCTGCCGTCGAAGATGTCCCCGTACTCCAGCAGGTCGCTCTCGTGCGCCAGCACCTGCTGGATGCGCAGGGACCACTGCTGGTCCCAGGGGCGCGGCAGGCCGAGCGCCTCGTTCCAGGCCGGCAGCTGCACGGCGCGGGCCCGGGCGTCCTTGGAGAGCGTCACCGCCAGCATCTCCAGCACGATGCGCTGGACGTTGTTCTCCGGCTGGGCCTCGGTCAGGCCGAGGGAGTTGACCTGGACCCCGTACCGGAAGCGGCGCTGCTTGGGGTCCTCGATGCCGTAGCGCTCACGGGTGATCTCGTCCCAGATACGGGTGAACGCCCGCATCTTGCACATCTCCTCGACGAAGCGGACGCCCGCGTTCACGAAGAAGGAGATGCGCGCCACGACGTCGCCCATGCGCTCCTGCGGCACCTGGCCGGAGTCCCGGACCGCGTCGAGGACGGCGATCGCGGTCGACATGGAGTACGCGATCTCCTGCACCGGCGTGGCCCCGGCCTCCTGCAGGTGGTAGCTGCAGATGTTGATCGGGTTCCACTTGGGGATGTGGTTGACCGTGTAGGCGATCATGTCCGTCGTCAGCCGGAGCGACGGGCCGGGCGGGAAGACGTACGTCCCGCGCGACAGGTACTCCTTGACGATGTCGTTCTGCGTCGTCCCCTGGAGCCGGGTGACGTCGGCGCCCTGCTCCTCGGCGACCACCTGGTAGAGCGCGAGCAGCCACATGGCGCTTGCGTTGATGGTCATCGAGGTGTTCATCTCCTCCAGGGGGATGTCCTGGAAGAGCCGGCGCATGTCGCCGAGATGGGCGACCGGGACCCCGACCCGGCCCACCTCGCCGCGGGCCAGGATGTGGTCGGGGTCGTATCCGGTCTGCGTCGGGAGGTCGAACGCGACCGACAGGCCGGTCTGGCCCTTGGCGAGGTTACGCCGGTACAGGGCGTTGGACGCCTCCGCGGTGGAGTGTCCCGCGTACGTCCGCATCAGCCACGGACGATCCTTCTGACGCTCGCTCATGCTCGTTCCCGTTCTCAGATGTTCCGGAAGCGGTTGATGGCGTCGATGTGCTTGGCCCGCATCTCCTCGTCGCGGACGCCGAGGCCCTCCTCCGGGGCGAGTGCGAGCACGCCGACCTTGCCCTGGTGGACGTTGCGGTGCACGTCGTGCGCGGCCTGGCCGGTCTCCTCCAGGCGGTACGTCTTCGACAGCGTGGGGTGGATCTTGCCCTTGGCGATGAGCCGGTTGGCCTCCCACGCCTCGCGGTAGTTCGCGAAGTGCGAGCCGATGATGCGCTTGAGCGACATCCACAGGTAGCGGTTGTCGTACTCGTGGTTGTAGCCGGAGGTCGAGGCGCAGGTGACGATGGTGCCGCCCTTGCGCGTGACGTAGACCGAGGCGCCGAAGGTCTCGCGGCCGGGGTGCTCGAAGACGATGTCGACGTCCTCGCCGCCGGTGAGCTCGCGGATGCGCTTGCCGAAGCGCTTCCACTCCCTCGGGTCCTGGTTGTGCTCGTCCTTCCAGAACCGGTAGTCCTCGGCGGTGCGGTCGATGATCGCCTCGGCGCCCATGCTGCGGCAGATCCCCGCCTTCTGCGGGGAGGAGACCACGCAGATCGGGTTGGCGCCGCCGGCCAGCGCGAACTGGGTGGCGTAGCTGCCGAGGCCGCCGCTGGCGCCCCAGATCAGGACGTTGTCGCCCTGCTTCATGCCGGCGCCGTTGCGGGAGACCAGCTGCCGGTAGGCGGTGGAGTTCACCAGGCCCGGGGCCGCGGCCTCCTCCCAGCTGAGGTGCTTGGGCTTGGGCATCAGCTGGTTCGACTTGACCAACGCGATCTCGGCGAGGCCGCCGAAGTTGGTCTCGAAGCCCCAGATGCGCTGCTCGGGGTCGAGCATTGTGTCGTTGTGGCCGTCCGCGGACTCCAGTTCGACGGACAGGCAGTGGGCGACGACCTCGTCACCGGGCTTCCAGGCGTTCACGCCGGGGCCCGTGCGCAGGACCACGCCCGCCAGGTCGGAGCCGATGATGTGGTACGGCAGGTCGTGGCGCTTGGTCAGCGGGGAGAGCCTGCCGTACCGCTCGAGGAAACCGAACGTCGACACCGGCTCGAAGATCGAGGTCCACACCGAGTTGTAGTTGACCGAGCTGGCCATGACGGCCACCAGGGCCTCGCCCGGACCGAGCTCGGGCACGGGCACCTCTTCCAGGTGCAGCGACTTGCGCGGGTCCTTCTCGCGGCTGTCCACGCCCTCGAACATGCCGGCCTCGTCCTTGTGGACGGTGATGGCGCGGTACGACTCGGGCAGCGGCAGCGCGGCGAAGTCCGCGGCCGTGCTTTCGGACGCCATGATTGCGTCGAGGATGTCCTTCACGGTGATGCCTCCGGCGAAGCGCGACGTAGGGACGCTTGAGGGAACGTCGGGGGGTTGCTGTGGGGTGGTGCCGTCGGTTCGGCGGTGGTGCTGCTGTCCGTGGCGGTCGCACGGATGGAGCGGAGCGCGTGGTGGCGCTGTGAATGCCTGTGACGCAGGCGTCCGGGCCTTTGGGGACAGACGGCGTACGACGGATCCCAGCACGCCGCCCGCCCGGACAACTCTCACGTTATGGCACCGCGTGCCACCCTGCAAGACACTGCGTGCCAACAATTTTTCTCAGATGGCATCACGGCTTCACGTTTGAGCAACACAAGACGGCGCCCCCGGCACGGGGGCCTGGGGGCGCCGGTTGGATGCCGGGGGCGAAAGGGGGCGCGGGCGGCGCGATCGGGCCGCTACGCGCCCTTGAGGGCTTTTTCGATCGTGCGCATGACCTCGGCGGGAGAGGCGTCGGTGCGGGCCACGGCCACGATGACCTCGCCCATCCCGGAGGCGAGCACGGGCACGGGGGTGGGACGGCGGCCGATGCCGGTGCCGAAGGTCTGCTTGATGACCTCGAATGCGTGGTCGAGCTGCGCCTCCACGTCGCCCTTGCCGCCGGCGCGCAGCCAGCGGCGCAGCACGTGGTTGTGGGCGGCGACGACGGCGGACGCGGCGACCTCCGCCAGCAGCGGGTCGTCGTCCCCGTCGTGGTGGGCGCCCTCGTCGAAGTGGCCCAGCAGATAGCGGGTGAAAAGCCGCTCGTAGCGGGCCACCGAGGCGATCTCACGCTCCCGCAGGATCGGGATCTCCCTGGTCAGGCGGTAGCGCTCCACCGAGACCTCGGGGGCCTCCGCGTACATGCGCAGCACCTCGGTGATGCCCCGGCAGACCGTGTCGAGCGGGTGCTCGTGCGGTTCGGCGGAGTCCAGCACCTGGCCCACCCGCACCAGGGTGTCGTCGTGGTCCGGGAAGATCGCCTCTTCCTTGGAGCGGAAATGCCGGAAGAACGTCCTGCGCGCGACCCCGGCCGCCGCGGCGATCTCGTCGACCGTGGTCGCCTCATAGCCCTGGGTCGCGAACAGGTGCATCGCCGCAGCGGCCAGTTCCTGGCGTACACGATGGCGCTGGGCGGTGCTGGAGGACGCGCGGGCGGGCTTCGCGGGCTGGGACATACCGCGAACGTACTGCATTCCCGCTGACCCGTGGGCCGGGCCCGGTTTCCGGAGCCGGTGGGGCGGCCCAAGAAGACCGCCCCAGCCGCTCGGATCGCCCCGTCCGTCCCAGCCGCCCGCGAAATCAGCGGCGGGCATACTCGCGGAAGCCGCGGCCCGTCTTGCGGCCGAGGCAGCCCGCGGAGACCAGGTGCTCGAGCAGCGGCGCCGGCGCCAGGCCCGGGTCGCGGAACTCCTTGTGCAGCACCTGCTCGATCGCGAGCGAGACGTCCAGCCCGACGACGTCCAGCAGTTCGAAGGGCCCCATCGGGTAGCCGCCGCCCAGCTTCATCGCCGAGTCGATGTCCTCGACCGTCGCGTAGTGCTCCTGGACCATCTTCACGGCGTTGTTCAGATACGGGAACAGCAGCGCGTTGACGATGAAGCCGGCGCGGTCGCCGCAGTCCACGGCGTGCTTCCCGATCCGGCCGCAGACCTCGTGGACGGTGGCGTGCACGTCGTCGGCGGTCAGGACGGTGCGGACCACCTCGACCAGCTTCATGGCCGGCGCCGGGTTGAAGAAGTGCATCCCGATGACGTCCCGCGGGCGGGACGTCGCGCCGGCGATGGCCACCACGGGCAGTGAGGACGTCGTCGTGGCGAGCACCGCGCCCGGCTTGCAGACCTTGTCCAGGGTGGCGAAGAGCTGCTGCTTGACCTGCAGGTCCTCGGCGACCGCCTCCACGGCCAGGTCCACCTCTCCGAAGGCGTCCACCGAGCCGGCCGCGGTCACCCGCGCCACGGCCGCGTCGCGCTGCTCCTGGGAGAGCCTGCCCTTGGCGACCGAGCGGTCCAGCGACTTGGCCAGCGCCGCGACCGCCTTGTCGGCCTTCTCCTGGCCGCGGGCGGCCAGGACCACCTCGTACCCGGCCTTGGCGAAGACCTCGGCGATGCCGGTGGCCATCGTGCCCGAGCCCGCGACGCCCACGCTGCGGACCGGACGTCCGCCGGCGGCGGCGCCCGGCCCGGCCGGGGTCTCGGTGTCCGCGACGACCGTGGCGCTGCCGGGGGCCTCGTACGAGTAGAAGCCGCGCCCGGACTTGCGGCCCTTGAGGCCGGCCGCCGTGAGCTGCTTCAGGATCGGCGCGGGGGCGTGCAGCCGGTCCCGCGAGGCCTCGTACATCGCCTCCAGGACGGTCTGCGCGGTGTCGATGCCGATCAGGTCCAGCAGCGCGAGCGGGCCCATGGGCAGGCCGCAGCCCAGCCGCATGGCCGCGTCGATGTCCTCGCGCGTGGCGTACCGGGCCTCGTACATGGCGGCGGCCTGGTTGAGGTAGCCGAAGAGCAGTCCGTCGGCGATGAAGCCCGGACGGTCGCCGACCGCGACGGGCTCCTTGCCCAGCGAGCGGACCAGCTCCGTCACGGCGTCCGTGGTCTCCGGGGAGGTCAGCACGGTGGAGACCACCTCGACCAGCTTCATGGCCGGGGCCGGGGCGAAGAAGTGCAGGCCCAGGACGCGGTCGGGGCGCGAGGTGTGGGAGGCCAGCTGTGTCACCGAGAGCGCGTTGGTGCCGGTCGCGAGGATCGCGCCCGGCTTCACGATGGCGTCGAGGGCCGTCAGGACCTCGCGCTTGATGTCGAAGTGCTCGGTGACGACCTCGATCACCAGATCGGCCTCGGCCGCCGCCTGCAGGTCGGCGAAGGTGCGGAAACGGGCCAGGATGTCCCCGCGCTCGGACTCCGTGATCCGCTCGCGCTGCACGGCGCGGGCGGTGGAGGCCTCCAGATTGGTCACGGCACGGTGCGCCGCCGCGTCGTCGATCTCGATGCCGATCACCTCGTGGCCGGCACGGGCGACGACTTCGGCGATGCCGGTGCCCATGGTGCCGAGACCGATGATGGCGACGGTGGGGAAGGGTCGTGGACGGTCCATCGCGGAACTCCGAATGCTGAGGGTCCGCGCCGTGCGTCTCTGCTGCGCAGGCGCGGGCGGGAGGAGGAGTCGAGGAGCCGCGGGAGTGCGTACGCGTGGTGTGCGTGCCCGCGTGGAAAAGCTGGCGAGCCCTGTCCCGGGGCTGCGCCGCGATGGTGCCGAACCGACAACGGCTGCACACGGCGGCTGCGTCACCAGGCCGCTGCGTGCGTTGGTTAGAGGGTAACCGGTGAGTAACCTTCGCGCCAGCCCTCCCGCCCATGTGATTTGCATCGCTGACAGATGAGCGCGCCACTAGGGTGGGGGCCGGGGAGAGGGGGGACCGTGGACCGGGTGGACGGGGGCGGTGGCCACGCCGCAGCGCGGGCGGCCGAGCTGTACGAGGCCGTGCGGTCGGGGGAGATCGGCGTCGAGGACTTGCGCAAGCGGGGAGAACCACGCCGCGCCACCGGACTGCTGGAATTCGCCACCCAGGGGCGCAGCGAGCGGCGCGACGCCTATGTGCGGCGGCTCGCCGGCTGCCCGGACGCCGCCGCCATGGTGCGGCCCCGGCTCGCGCCCGCCGAACGCGCCCTGCTCGACGTCGCAGGCGGGCGGTCACCGGGGGTGGCCGAACTCCTGGACATGCTGCCCGGCGGTACGGAGCGGGAACGCCGCTACGCCCTGGAGGCGCTGGCCGTGCTCCGCGCCCCGGCGACGGCCGGACCGCTCTTCGACCTGCTCGGCGACCTCGGACGCGACGCGCCCCTCTGGTACCGGGGCGGGATCGAGGCTGCCGTCAGCCGCATCGTCACCGGGCGGGCCCGCCCCTACTGGTCCAGGTTCACCGAGCCGACGGCCGCGCCGACCGCCTTCTTGGTGCCGCTGCTGGTTCGGCAGACCACCCATGCGGCGCCCGAAGCGAGGGCGCTCGCCCTGCACCTGCTGGCCCGGGCCGCCGACCCGGCGCACCTGGAACTGTTCGTGGCGGCCGCCGCCGACCCCGAGCAGGACGTGGCCGCGGAGGCGCTGCTCGCCCTGGGCCGGCTGGACCACCCCACCGCCCGGGAACACCTCGCCGCCGTCCTGTACGGGCCCTCGCACTCCCTGGACGACCGGCTCATCGCGTCCGTGGCATTGGGGCGCGCCGGTGACCGGCGCGCCTTCGAGACCCTCGTGCTCTTCCTGAACCACCGCGACGGCTGGCGCAACGTCGCGGCGGCCGACGCCCTCCTCCGCCTCGGCGACCCGCGAACCGCCCGCGCCGCCGCCGCGCTCGCCACCAACCGGCTCCGGATCGCCTACGCCCTGGCCGCCGTGCGGATCCTGGGGCGGCTGCGGGCACCGGAGTCGCTGCCCGCTCTGGCGTCCACCCTCGGATGGCTCATGGACGAAGGCCGGACGGCCTGTCAGGCGGCCGCCGGCTGCGTCGAGGAGTTGGGACGGCTCGGGGACGCGCGGGCGGTGCCCGTCCTGGTCCGGGCCGTCGCGGATCCTCGCCTGCGCGTCGCGGCGGTGGACTCCCTCGGCCGGATCGGCGGCCCGCAGGTACTGGAGACGCTGCTCGGCGTCGCCTCCGACGAGGACGCGGAGGCGCGGGCGGCCGCGGCGCGCGGCCTGGCCGGCTACGAGGGCGAGCCCCGGGCGACCTCCGCCCTGGCCGGGCTGTGCGTACCGCCGTACCCGAGGCGGATCGTGCGCGCCCTCGTGCTCTCGGGCGACCCGGTGGCCGCACCGGTACTGGCCGCGGTGCGCGACCGGGCACCGAGTGCCGCGACGCGCCGTCTCGCCGGACGCTTCAGGCCAGATCCGACGCGTACCGCAGCTCCTTGAGCGGGACGCCGTCGTACATCTCGATCTGGTCGGCGCCGTCCGGTGCGAAACCCGACCGCCTGTAGAAGCGCAGCGCCCGCTCGTTGTCCGCGAGAACCCACAAACGCATGCTCCGGAAACCGCGCTCGCCGGCGCGGGCCCGTACGGCGTCCATGAGCGCCCGTCCGGTGCCCTGGCCGAGCCGGTCGGGGCGTATGTAGATCGCGTACAGCTCGCCGACCCGGGCGTCGTCCGGTTCGCCGCGGTAGGGGCCGACCGCGGCCCAGCCCGTCACTTCGTCGCCGTCCGTGGCGACGAGGTTGTCGACCCGCTTGTTGCCCGTGTCGAACCACTCCCTGCGGCGGTCGGCGTCCGTCTCGACGTTCATGGCGTCCAGGTACGACCGCGGCACGATCCCGGCGTACGCCGCCTGCCAGCCGCGTACACGGATCGCCGAGACGGCGTCGATGTCGTCACGGGTCATCACCCTCACATGCGTCATGGCCGCGACGTTAAGGGGGCGGGACCGGGGCCTGCACCCGGTTTTCGCCAGGTCAGATCAGGGTCAGCTGGGTCGGCTCGGGGTCCGCCGGGACCCCGGAGGCCCCGGGAGCCTCGCGGGCGGGCTCATCGGGCGCGCTGATCCGGCGCGCGGCCCCGGACCGGCTGGGGCCGATCCCGAACTCGTCGGCGAATTCGTGCACCTGCCGCGTGATGCGCCGCTGGTACCAGGTGGGCGCGTAGGCGCCGCCGGCGTACAGCGCTTTGTACCGGGAGATCAGCCGCGGGTGGTGCACGGAGAGCCAGGCCATGAACCACTCCCGGGCACCGGGGCGCAGATGCAGCACCAAAGGGGTGACGGAAGTGGCTCCGGTCCCGGCTATCGCGCGGACCGTCTCGCGCAACTGCTCGGGGGAGTCGCCGAGGTACGGCAGCACCGGCGCCATGAGCACGCCCGAGGGAATGCCGTGCTCATTGAGTGTCCGGCAGACCTCCAGCCGCTTCATGGGCGACGGGGTGCCCGGCTCCACGGTGCGCCACAGGTCCCGGTCCACGAAGCCGACGGAGACGGCGGTGGACACATCGGTGACCTGGGACGCCTGCACCAGGAGGTCCAGGTCGCGCAGGATCAGCGACCCCTTGGTGAGGATGGAGAACGGGTTGGCGTGGTCACGCAGCGCGGCGATGATGCCCGGCATGAGCCGGTAGCGGCCCTCCGCGCGCTGGTAGCAGTCGACGTTGGTGCCCATGGCGATGTGCTCGCCCTGCCAGCGCGGCGAGGCGAGTTCGCGGCGGAGCAGCTCGGGCGCGTTGACCTTGACGACGATCTGGGAGTCGAAGTCCAGGCCGCTGTCGAGGTCCAGGTAGGTGTGCGTCTTGCGGGCGAAGCAGTACACGCAGGCGTGACTGCAGCCGCGGTAGGGGTTGATCGTCCACTCGAACGGCATCCGGGACGCCCCGGGCACGCGGTTGACGATCGTGCGGGCCCGCACCTCATGGAAGGTGATGCCGCGGAACTCGGGTGTGTCGAACGTACGGGTCACGGCGTCCACGCCGAAGAGCGCGGGTGTGGTCGCCGCCGTGTCGCGGCTCAGGTTGTCCCACCTCATGCCGCCTCCATTCGTTGCCCTCCCCAGAGAATAGAACATCTGAGCGAATAGCGTCGAGGGGGATCCGCGTGATTCCTGGGACACCCGTGCGCGACCCGGTCGCGGACGGCGGTGGACGACTCGACGGTGCGGCGGATCCCCGGTCCTCGGCGACGGGGGATCCGCCCATGTGGCACCGCCGCTGCTCTGCGACCGGGACCCGCCGCCGGAGGCGGGTCACGCCTCCGGCGGAGCCGGACCCGGCGTGGTGACCCGAGCCGTCACTGCGGCCGCAGGCTCAGGACGAGGTCGCGAGGCAGGCCGTGGGTGTCGTGGAGGTAGTGGAGGTCCTCCTCGTCCAGCGGACCCCGGAACCGGGGCCGGGCCAGTACCTGCCGTCCGCGCTCCAGGAGCCGCCGGAAGCGGCGCTCCTCCTCGAGCAGCACCCGGCGCACGTCGTCCGGATCCATGTCCTGGCGGAAGCGGTCCAGGGTGTGCCGGACCAGCTCGTCCGGCAGGTCGCCGAGACCGCGCGACGGATCGTCCCGCCACAGCACGGTGAGCACCCGTCGTACCAGCCGGCGCAGCACATAGCCGCGGCCGGTGTTGGCCGGGCGCACCCCGTCGCCGATCACCACGATGGCCGAGCGCAGGTGGTCGCAGACCACGCGCAGCGACGGTTCGTCCAGCTGCCACAGAAGCGGCACGAGACGGCGCCAGGGGGCGAAGACATCGCACTCGAACACCGACGTCCGGCCCTGCAGCAGCGAGGCCAGCCGTTCCAGGCCGAGCCCTGTGTCGACGTTGCGCTGGGGCAGCGGCACCAGCGAACCGTCGGCGAGCCGGCGATGGCGCATCATCACGTGGTTCCACACCTCCACCCAGCGGTCGTCGCGGGTGGGCGTCGACTCCGGCGGGGTGTCGCCGGTCCACAGGAAGATCTCCGAGTCGGGGCCGCACGGGCCCGTCGGTCCGTTGGACCACCAGTTGTCCTCGACGGTCGGCTCCACCGGGATTCCGTGCTCCTGCCACAGCTCCTGGGAAGCCGTGTCCGGGCCGGTCCGGTCGTCGCCGCCGAAGACCGTGACGTGCAGCAGATCCGGATCGACGCCGAACCCCTCGGTGAGCAGTCCGTAACCCCACTCCAGGCTCTGCGGCCCCTCGTAGTCGCCGAGCGACCAGGTGCCGAGCATCTCGAAGACCGTCAGATGGGTGGGATCGCCGACCTCTTCCAGGTCCGTGGTGCGCAGACATCGCTGCACGTTGACCAGCCGCCTGCCGAGCGGGTGCGGGCGCCCCTCCAGGTACGGGGTGAGCGGATGCATGCCCGAGGTGGTGAACAGCACCGGATCACCGGGCGGTGGCAGCAGCGTCGAGCCGGTGATCCTTCGGTGGCCGCGCTCCTGGAAGTACTCGACGAACGTGCGGACGATCTGCTCGGTGTTCATGGGGGTGGCTCCTTCGCGCGCACAGCGGGGGAGGCACCGGACAACGGGTCCGCACGATCATCGGCATCGGGGCGGGAAGGCCACGGAAACCACCGGCGGGCCGTTTCCGGTCGCCGATGGGAAGCGGGAACTACGTCAGGCGGCGGCAACCGGCGAGCTGGTCGCTCGCGCGGTCGCGGTGAGGCTTGGGCCGGTGACGTTCATGCGGTGACGATAACGCGTCCGACCCGCCGGGTCACACGATTTACCGCCGGGCTCGGTCGCACCGTGTGGGCGGCCCGATTTCGCGGGCGCGGGGCCGTGGTGATTGGCTTGCCGTCGACGGCACACAGACGACGGAGGACGGCGATGGCACAGGTCGAGGCCACCACGCAGCGCGAGATCGAGGCGAGCCCGGAGAGTGTCTTCGCGGCGCTCGCCGACTACTCGGGCACCCGGCAGCGGCTGCTTCCCGAGCAGTACAGCGAGTACGAGGTGCGCGAGGGCGGCAGCGGCGCGGGCACCTTGGTGCACTGGAAACTGCAGGCGACCGAGAAGCGCATCCGTGACTGCCTGTTCGCCGTGACGGAGCCGACCCCGGGTCAGCTGGTCGAGACCGACCGCAACTCCTCCATGGTCACCACCTGGACGGTCACCCCGGCCGGTGAGGGCCGCGCCAAGGCGGTCGTCACGACCACCTGGACCGGCGCCGGCGGCATCGGCGGCTTCTTCGAGCGCACCTTCGCGCCCAAGGGCCTGAACAGGATCCACGACGCGGTGCTCGCGCGGCTCGCCGCGGAGACCGAGAAGTAGCAGGCGCCACAAAGGGGCGGCCGGGTTCGGGTGACCCCGGCCGCCTCCTTCGGCGCGCCGTGCGTGCCCGCCCGTGTTGTGCCTGCCCGTGCCGGGTGTGCCGCGGTTTGACGCACCCGGCGGGCGCACGCCGGTGGGCAGGTCACTTGAACGGGTGGTTCTGCCGCGCTCCGGCGCATCCACGGCGCCCCTGATCGTTGTCGCAGGGCAGGCGCGACGAGGGGAGCGGTACGCAGATGGGCGGCACCACCGGGACGACGCTGTCCGAGAAGACCGGTCCCCTCACGGACGGGGCCGGCGCCGGTACGGCCCCCGAGGACCGCGCCGCACCGGCCCCTCGGGAGGCCGGCGCGCCCGTCGCCGGCCTGAGTCCGCGCAGGGTGAGGCTGGTCTTCCTCGGGCTCATGCTGACCCTGCTGCTGGCCGCGCTCGACCAGATGATCGTGGCGACCGCGCTCCCCAAGATCGTCGGGGAGCTGCACGGCCTGGACAGGATGTCCTGGGCCGTCACCGCCTACCTGCTCGCCTCCACCGTCGGACTGCCGATCTACGGCAAGCTCGGCGACCTCTTCGGCCGCAAGAGCGTCTTCCAGTTCGCCATCGTCGTGTTCGTCATCGGCTCCGCGCTCGCCGGCTGGTCACGCTCCATGGACGAGCTGATCGCCTTCCGCACCATCCAGGGCGTCGGCGGCGGCGGGTTGATGATCGGCGTCCAGGCGATCATCGCGGACATCGTCCCGCCCCGGGAACGCGGCCGCTACATGGGGCTGATCGGCGCCTCCTTCGGCCTGGCCTCCGTGGCCGGGCCGCTGCTCGGCGGCTTCTTCACCGACCACGCCTCGTGGCGCTGGTGCTTCTACATCAACGTGCCCTTCGGGCTGCTGACCCTGGCCGTCATCGCCGTCGTCCTGAAGCTGCCGCGGCCCGCGGCACGCCCCCGGCTGGACGTGCTGGGCGCGCTGCTGCTGGCCGCCGGCTCCACCTGCGTGGTGCTGCTGACGAGCTGGGGCGGCACGACGTACGCCTGGCGCTCGGACGTGATCATCGGGCTGGGCGCGGGAACGGTGTGCTGCGCCGTCCTGTTCGTGGTGGTGGAACGGTTCGCCGTCGAGCCGGTCATCCCGCTGCGGCTCTTCCGTGACGGCGTCTTCACCGTCTCCGCCCTCATCGGGGCCGTCGTCGGCGTCGGTCTCTTCGGCGCCGCCAGCTACCTGCCCACCTTCCTGCAGATGGTGAACGGCGTCAGCGCCACCGAGTCCGGACTGCTGATGCTGCCCATGATGCTCGGCGTCGTGCTGGCCTCCGTGGTCTCCGGCCAGCTGATCAGCCGCACCGGACGGTACAAGGTGTTCCCCCTGGCCGGCGGGGCGCTCTCGGTGGCCGGCATGTGGCTGCTGTCGCTGCTGGATGCCGACACCCCGCGCGCGGAGTACAGCGCCTACATGGCGGTGCTGGGGCTGGGCATCGGCCTGGTCCTGCCCGTGCTGATCCTCGCCGTGCAGAACTCCGTACGCCCCGCCGACCTCGGTACGGCCACCAGCGCCAACAACTACTTCCGGCAGATCGGCGGTTCGGTCGGCGCGGCGGTCTTCGGCACCCTGTTCGCCAACCGGCTCGCGGACGGGCTCGCCGAGCGGCTGCCCCGTGGTGTCGATCTGCCGGATCCGCAGTCGATCACCCCGCACATGGTGCACGCGATGCCGGCGCCGCTGCGCGACGCCTATGTGCGGGCGTACGCGGAGGCCATGCCGCGCATCTTCCTCTACCTGGTGCCGGTGCTCGCCCTCGGCTTCCTGCTCGCCTTCCTGCTCAAGGAGAAACCCCTGGTGACCCAGCACGTCCCCACCGCCCGCAAGTCCGAGACCGTCGGCGTACCGGTGTGCGGCACCGTCCAGCACGCCGACGGCAGCACCGTCGGCCGTGCGGCGCTCACCCTCATCGATGTGACCGGCCGACAGATCGGGCGGGGCGCCACGGGCGAGGACGGGCGCTACGCGCTGAGCACCCCGGGCAGCGGCAGTTACGTACTGATCGCCGCCGCGGGCGGACACCAGCCGCAGGCCGTGAGCGTGACCGTCGGCGAACGCCCGGTCGAGCTCGACGTGGTGCTCGGCGGCGCCGGCCGGCTCGCCGGCACGGTGCACACCGCCGACGGCACGGCCGTGCGGGAGGCCACTGTCACCCTCACCGACTCCCGCGGCGACGTGGTGGCCACGACCCGTACCGGGCGGGACGGGGAGTACGTCCTCAGCGACCTCGTCGCCGGGGAGTACACCCTCGCCGCCAACGCCCCCGCATACCGGCCCGCGGCGCTCCCCGTGTCGGTGCACGCCGCCCGGGAGACCCGGCAGGACGTCGAACTCGCGGGCGGCGCCATGCTGCGCGGCACCGTCCGCGGCCCGGGCGGGCGCCCGGTGGAGGACGCCCGGGTCACCCTGCTGGACGCGGCGGGCAACGTCCTGGACACCGTGACGACCGGCGCGGACGGCGTGTTCCGCTTCGTCGACCTGGCGGCGGGGGAGTACACCGTCGTGGCCTCGGGCTATCCGCCGGTGGCCACCGTGCTGCGGCTCAGCGGCGGCGAGCGCACCGAGCGCGACGTCCACCTGGGCCACGAGGACTGACTGACGGGCACCGCGGCGGCCGACGCGCGCCCGCTTACGCCCTGGCGCCCCGCATCCCTCGCGCGGGCGCACGCCGGATTCCCCCAATGCCCTACGCGGCACCCAGTGTCGGTCGTACCGTGGTGGCGGAGCCGCAGATCTTGCGCCGGGGCCGACCACCCCGGCCCCGGTCGGGATTCGGGCACCGCAGGGGAAGGAGCCGGACGCGTCATGCAACGTCGCACTCCGCCGCAGGAGGAGAGCCGCGCCGCGCTGCCGGAGCAGCGGACCGCACTCTCCGGACGCATCCCGCTCGCCGTGGTCGTGGTGGACGGCGACGGGCTGGTCTCGCACTGGAGCACGGGCGCCCGCAAACTGTTCGGGCGCACCCGGGAGGAGGCCGTCGGCCGCCCGGCCGTCGACCTGCTGCCGGTCTCCGGCGCGCTCGCCGAGGACGACGCGACTGACGACGCCCTTGACGACACCCCCGGACCCGTCGACGGCACCTCACACCCCCGGGACGCCGATCCCGGACCCGACCTGGACGCCTCGCTCAGCGGCGCGACCTCCTACCCGACCGCGGGCCGTGCCCGGCTCAACCAGGGGCCCGACCCGGACCCCGGCAGCCTCCCGGCCGACGTCCTGTGGTGGGCCTACCCGCTGGTCGGCCCGGGCCCCGAGCGCCTGCTCGTACTGGCGGCCGACGCGGCCCAGTTGCACGGCGCCGACGACACGGCGCCCGGGGAGTTCGAGCGGATCGCACCGGGCTTCGCCCTGCACACCGAGTTCCCCGGTGCAGACGGGCTCGCCAAGCGGCTCCCCGAGATCCTGCCCAGCATGAGCGTCGCCGAGAGCGGCCGGATCGTCTCCCAGGTGCTGGAACTCGGCTATCCCGTGCTGGAGATCAGCCGGCACGACCGGGTGCCGGTCACCCCCGACTGGGGGGTGCCCCGGCGCGACGAACGCCGGGCGCGCAGGCTGCGCGCCGCCCGCGAGGCCGCGGCCGGTCCGCTCGCGGACGCGTCCGAGGACCTCGAACCCGACCTGGAGTACGCCGCCGTCCGCGAGCGCCTGGAGTTCCTCAACGAGGTCAGCGGGCGCATCGGCAGCTCCCTGGACCTGGCCCTGACGATCCAGGAGGTCAGCGCCGCCGTCGTGCCGCGCTTCACCGACGTCGCGGGCACCTATCTGCGCGAACAGGTACTGGCGGGAGAGGGCTTCCCCGACGGGCCGCCCGATGTCACGACCATGTGGTACCGGGTCGCCCTTGAGCACACCGACGAGCCCGGCCGCTGGGACGACGTCGTGCCGGTCGGCGAGTCCATGCCGTTCCCCGAGCACACGCCGTTCTTCCAGTGCATGACGAGCGGTCAGCCGGTGCTGGTCCCCCGGATCACCGAGCCCATGGGCGAGGCCATCGCCTCGCAGTTCGAGAAGCGGGACATCCGGCCGCTGATCACCGGCCGTTCGATGCTCGTCGTGCCGCTGAAGGCGCGCGACGTCGTGCTGGGCTTCATGATCCTGCTGCGGCACCGGGAGCGCCCGCCGTTCAACGACATGGACCGTGTGACGGGTGCCGAACTGGCCGCCCGTGCCGGGCTTGTGCTGGACAACGCCCGCATGTACACGTACCAGGAGAACGCCGCCGACACGCTCCAGGACAGCATGCTGCCGCAGATCACCCCGCGCATGCCGGGCTGCGACGTGGCCACGCGCTATCTGCCCGGCACACGACTGGGCCGGGTCGGCGGCGACTGGTTCGACACCATCAAGCTGCCCGGCTCGCGGCTCGCGCTCGTCGTGGGCGACGTCATGGGACACGGCCTCAACGCGGCCGCCATGATGGGTCAGCTGCGCACCGCCGTGCAGACCATGGCGGCGCTGGACATGCCCCCCGCCCAGTTGCTGCGCACCCTCGACGACCTGGCGCAGCGTCTCGGCGAGCACTACCTGGCCACCTGCCTGTACGCCGTGTACGACCCGATCCGCTCCGAACTGCTCATCGCCAACGCGGGCCACATCCCGCCCGTGCTGGTGCGCGCCGAGGACGGCCGCAGCGAGCTGCTGGACGTGCCGACGGGCGCGCCGATCGGCATCGGCGGGGTCCCCTTCGAGACGGCGAAGGTCGCCGTCTCCCCCGGTGACCGGCTGGTGCTGTGCACGGACGGGCTCGTCGAGGTACGCGGCCAGGACATCGGCACGGGGCTGGCCGCGCTGTGCGAGAGCGCCGCGCACCCCGCGGCCTCGATGGACGACGCCTGCGACTCGATCATCCGAGCGCTCAACCCGCCGGGCGGCCGCAAGGACGACGTCGCCCTCCTGATGGCCCGGCTCAACGGCATCGCCCGCGAGGACGTCGTCACCTGGCAGCTCGCCCTCGATCCCCGCGAGGTCGGCAGGGCCCGTGTCCTGACCCGGGGCGCGCTGGAGCGGTGGGGGCTGGACGAGGCCGCGGAGGCGGCCGAGCTGATGGTCGGCGAGGTGGTCACCAACGCCGTCCGGCACGCGCACACCCGGCACGTCGAACTGCGCCTGGTCCGTACGGACGCGCTGCTGTGCGAGGTCACGGACGACGACCACGCGGTGCCCGTCCTCCTGAACGCCGGGCCGGACGACGAGTTCGGGCGGGGGCTGCGGATCGTGAGCCGACTGGCCAGGGAGTGGGGCGCGAGCCGCACGGCCCAGGGCAAGACCGTCTGGTTCGAGCAGTCCCTGCCGTGGCGGCGCACCGGCGGGCGCGGCGACACGCAGGGCGGTTCCCGAACGTAGCGGACGCCGGATCACGACTTTCCCCGGACGCTTGCCGTCGCCGACAGCGGGCTGTGGCAAAGAGCTTGACGGGGCATCGGCCGCGCGGCCGGGCTTCGGCCCCGCGGCGGCGGACACGTGGACCTGGGGAGATCGCTTGGACGTCACCGGCAAGAACACGAAGGCGTGGGAGAGCTTCTGGCAGGACGCCCCGGGTGAGCCGGGGGCGGTGTTCTGGGACGCGGAGGCCGAGGTCACCGCGGCACTGCATCTCCCGCTCTTCGCCGACTACTTCGACCCGTCGCTGCCGGTCGTCGACCTCGGCTGCGGCAACGGCACCCAGACCCGCTTCCTCGCCGGGCGGTACGGACGGGCCGTCGGGGTGGACCTCGCGGAGGCCGCGATCGGCCACGCGCGGCGCCAGGACCCCGGCGGTGTCGCGGAGTACCGGCAGCTGGACGCGGCCGACCTCGACGCGGTCCGGCGGCTGAGCGAGGAACTGGGCGACGCGAACGTGTACATGCGCGGGGTGCTCCACCAGTGCCTGCCCGAGGAACGGGCACCGCTGGTCGAGGGCATAGCCGTCCTGACCGGAGGGCGCGGCCGCGCCTTCGCGGACGAACTCGCCGCGTCGGCGAAGGAGGTGCTCATGGGCATCGCGCAGGGGCCGGGCGGTCCGCCGGCCAAGCTCGCGGCGGTCTTCTCGCACGGGATCGCGCCGGCCGAGATGCCCGACGAGACGATCCCGGAGCTCTTCCGCGCGGCGGGGCTGCGGGTCCTCGCGCGTGGTGAGGCCGCCCTCACGACGACGGAACGGCGGGCGGACGGCTCGCGGATCGAGGTACCGACGAACTGGCTGGTGGCGGGGGGTAACGGCTGACCTCCACCGGTCTGGGCCACTGAAGTTTTCCACAGGCGGGGCGGGGGCCTGGTATGCGCCGGTGACTTTGCGTAACGTTCCATGCCATGAAGATCCTGATCAGCGCGGACATGGAAGGCGCGACCGGCGTGACCTGGCCCGGCGACGTGCTGCCCGGCACCGACGGGTGGCAGCGGTTCCGGCATCTGTTCACTTCCGATGTGAACGCCGCGATCGCCGGCTTCTTCGACGGCGGCGCCGACGAGGTCCTGGTCAACGAGGCCCACTGGTCGATGCGGAACCTGCTGCTGGAGCAGCTGGACGAGCGGGCGCAGATGGTCACCGGCCGGCACAAGGACCTGTCCATGGTCGAGGGCGTGCAGCACGGGGACGTGGACGGCATCGCCTTCGTCGGCTTCCACACGGGAGCGGGGACGGAAGGCGTGCTCGCCCACACCTACCTGCCCAATTCCATCACCGGCGTATGGGTCAACGGCAGCCCGCCGGCGAGCGAGGGCCGATTGAACGCGCTGGTGGCGGCCGAGTACGGAGTGCCCGTCGTGCTGGTCACGGGGGACGACCGGACCGGCCTGGACGCGGCGGACTACGCGCCGGCGGCGCGAACGGTCGCCGTCAAGGACTATGTGTCGCGGTACGCGGCGGTATGCCGGCCCCCGGCGCGCACGGCTGCGGACATCCGCGCCGCGGCGAAGGACGCGGTCGTGCTCGCGGTGCGGCACGAGCCGGTGCGGGGCGGGCCGTTCACGATCGAGGTCGAGTTCGACGCGGCCCATCTGGCGGGGGCCGCCGCGGTGGTGCCCGGCGTGGAGCGTACGGGCGAGCGCCGCGTCACGTACACCTCACCGACCATGTACGAGGGGATTCGCTGCTACAAGGCCGTGACCACCCTCGTATCGGCAGCAGTGGAGGAGCAGTATGGCTGACACCCGGGCACTGGACGAGGCGGTCCGCTTCACCTCGGAACTGATCCGGATCGACACCACCAACCGCGGCGGCGGGGAAGGCAACGAGCGTCCGGCGGCCGAGTACGCAGCGCAGCTGCTCGACGAGGCCGGGATCAAGGCGCGCATCCTGGAGTCCGCGCCCGGCCGGGCCAACGTCGTGGCGCGGATCGAGGGCACCTCCGGCCCCGGGCACGGGGAGGGGGCGCTGCTGGTCCACGGCCACCTGGACGTCGTGCCCGCCCAGGCGGCGGACTGGAGCGTGCACCCGTTCTCCGGCGAGGTCCGGGACGGAGTGGTCTGGGGTCGTGGCGCCGTGGACATGAAGGGCACCGTCGCCATGGTGCTCGCCACCGTGCGCTCCTGGGCCCGGCAGGGCGTCCGGCCCACGCGGGACATCGTGCTCGCGCTGACGGCCGACGAGGAGGACAGCGCGACCTACGGGGCGACGTATCTGGTGGAGCAGCACGCGGAGCTGTTCCGCGACTGCACCGAGGGCATCAGTGAGTCCGGCGGCTTCACCTTCCACGCCGGTCCCGGGCTGCGGCTGTATCCGGTGGCGGCGGGGGAGCGTGGCACTGCCTGGCTGAAGCTGACGGCCCACGGCAGAGCGGGGCACGGCTCCAAGGTCAACCGCACCAACGCCGTGACCCGGCTCGCCGCGGCCGTCTCCCGCATCGGCGAGCACCGCTGGCCGGTGCGGATCGTCCCCACCGTCCGGGCCGCGCTGACCGAGCTCGCCGCGCTGCACGAGGTCGAGCCAGATTTCGACGACGTGGACACCCTGCTCAGCAAGCTGGGCGTCGCCTCCGCGCTGGTGGAGCCGGTGATCCGCAACAGCGCCAACCCGACCGTGCTCGAGGCCGGGTACAAGATCAATGTCATTCCGGGCAGCGCGGTCGCCTACGTGGACGGCCGGATCCTGCCCGGCGGGGACGAGGAGTTCGCGACCACCATGGACGAGCTCACCGGCCCAGACGTCGACTGGGAGTTCCACCACCGCGAGATCCCGCTGGAGGCGCCCCTTGACGCGCCGGTCTACGCGGCGATGCGGGAGGCCCTGATCCACTTCGATCCGGACGCGCACGTCGTTCCCTATGTGATGGGCGGCGGCACCGACGCCAAGCAGTTCTCCCGGCTCGGCATCAAGGGGTACGGCTTCTCGCCGCTCAAGCTGCCCGAGGGCTACGACTACGCGGGGATGTACCACGGCGTCGACGAGCGGGTCCCGGTGGAGGGACTGCACTTCGGGGTCCGCGTACTGGACCGCTTCATGCTGGGCCGGAAGGACACGACCGACGGAGGTTCCCGATGACCCGTGCCCCGATCATCGCCCCCTACGGTGCGTGGGAGTCGCCGGTCGACGCCCGCACCGCCGCCTCCCACGACGGACGCCCCGAATTCCCGGGCTTCGTCGGTGACGAGGTGTGGTGGACCGAACCGCGCCCCGCGGAAGGCGGGCGCCGCGCCCTCGTGCGGCGCCGCGCGGACGGTGCGGTCGACAGCCCGCTGCCCGCGCCGTGGAATCCCCGCACCCGCGTCATCGAGTACGGCGGCCGGGCCTGGGCGGGCACGGACCGGCCGGAGGGGCCGCTGATCGTCTTCTCCCACTTCTCCGACCAGCGGCTCTACGCGTACGAGCCCGACGTGCCGGGCGCCGAGCCGCGGCCGCTGACCCCGGTCTCCCCGGTCGGTGACGGGCTGCGCTGGGCCGATCCGCAGATTCATGCGGACCGGGGCGAGGTGTGGTGCGTTCTGGAGGAGTTCACCGGGGAGGGCCCGAGTGACGTACGACGGGTCATCGCCGCCGTTCCGCTCGACGGCTCGGCCGTCCGGGATCGCTCCGTGGTCCGCGAACTCTCCGACGACACCCACCACTTCGTGACCTCGCCGCGGCTCTCGCCGGACGGGCGGCAGGCCGTATGGATCGCCTGGGACCACCCCCGGATGCCGTGGGACGGTACGGAGCTCAAGCTGGCCGCCGTCGGTGCGGACGGCGCCTTCGGCGAGGCGCGGACGGTCCTCGGCGGTCCCGAGGAGTCCGTCGCCCAGGCGGAGTGGACCCCGGACGGCACCCTGATAGCCGCCACCGACCGTGACGGCTGGTGGAATCTGCACCGCGTCGACCCGGTGACCGGCGAGGCGGTCAACCTGCGCCCGGCGCGGGAGGAGTTCGCCGGGCCCGGCTGGCAGATGGGCGCGCGCTGGTTCGCCCCGCTCGACGGCGGGACGCTGGCGGTGCTCCACGGCAAGGGGGCACAGCGCCTCGGGATATTCGACCCGGCGACCGGCGAGGTGGCCGACGCGCCGGGACCGTGGAGCGAGTGGACCGGTCCGCTGTCCACCTCCGGCACCCGGGTGACCGCCGTGGCCGCCTCGGCGCGGACTTCCTTCGAGGTACTCGAACTCGACACGTGCACGGGCCGTACCCGGGTCATCGGTGCCGCCCACCACGACACCGTGCCCCCGGAGTTCCTGCCCGAGCCAGTGGAGCGCACCTTCACCGGCCCCGGCGGGCGGGAGATCCACGCCCAGCTCCATCCCCCGGCCAACCCGTACTTCGCCGCGCCCGACGGCGAGCTGCCGCCCTACGTCGTCTGGGTGCACGGCGGCCCCACCAGCCGGGCACCGCTCGTGCTCGACCTGGAGATCGCCTACTTCACCTCGCGGGGGATCGGTGTCGTCGAGGTCAACCACGGCGGTTCCACCGGCTATGGGCGTGCCTACCGTGAGCGGCTGCGCGAGCAGTGGGGTGTCGTCGACGTCGAGGACTGTGCCGCAGTCGCGAAGGCGCTGGCCGAGGAGGGCATCGCGGACGGTGGGCGGCTCGCGATCCGCGGCGGCAGCGCCGGCGGCTGGACCAGCGCCGCCTCCCTCACCGGCACCGACGTCTACGCCTGCGGCGTGATCAAGTACCCCCTCCTCGACCTCACCGGCTGGGCGGTGGGCGGCGAGACCCATGACTTCGAGTCCCGCTACCTCGATTCGCTCATCGGGCCCTACGCCGAGGTCCCCGAGCGCTACCGCGACCGCTCGCCGGTCACCCGCGCCGACCGGCTCACCGCGCCCTTCCTGCTGCTGCAGGGGCTGGAGGACGTGATCTGCCGGCCCGTTCAGTGCGAGCGGTTCCTGGAACGGATCGCGGGGCGCGGCGTCCCGCACGCCTACCTCACCTTCGAGGGCGAGGGCCACGGCTTCCGCCGCGAGGACACGCTGATCACCTGCCTCGAGGCCGAACTCGCCCTCTACGGGCAGGTCTTCCGCTTCACCCCGCCGTCCGTACCGCCCCTGGAGCTCACCAAGTGACACCGCTCGTTCCCCTCACCCGCCCGCGCCGCCTGGTCCCCGGCGACCGGGTCGCCGTCGTCGCCCCCAGTGGACCCGTGCCCCGGGAGCGGCTCGACGCGGGGCTCGACATCCTGCGCGGCTGGGACCTCGATCCGGTGGTGGCACCGCACGTCCTGGACCGCCACCTCCGGTTCGACTACCTGGCCGGACAGGACGCCGCGCGCGCCCGGGACTTCCAGGAGGCGTGGTGCGACCCGTCGGTGGCCGCCGTGCTCTGCGCGCGCGGCGGCTACGGCGCCCAGCGCATGGCCGACCTCCTGGACTGGGACGCGCTGCGGGCCTCCGGGCCCAAGGTGCTCCTCGGCTTCAGCGACATCACCGCGCTCCACGAGGCCTTCGCGGTCCGGCTGGGCCTGGCCACCCTGCACGGCACGATGATCGGCGCGCACGGCTTCCTCAAGGACGAGCCCACGCGGGCGCAGTTGCGGGACACCCTCTTCGGGCCGGAGCGGACGCGGGTGCTCGGCGCGCCGACCGCCCGGCCCCTCGTCCCCGGGACGGCACGCGGTGTCACCGTCGGAGGCTGCCTGGCCCTGCTCGCCTCGGGGCTGGGCACCCCGGACGGGCGGCCCGGAGTCCCCGGCGGCATCCTGCTGCTGGAGGACGTCGGGGAGGAGCCGTACCGGATCGACCGGATGCTCACCCAACTGCTGCGTTCCGGTTGGCTGGACGGCGTCGCCGGCATCGCCCTCGGCTCCTGGTACGAGTGCGGCCCTTACGAGGAGGTGCGGGCGGTGCTCCTGGACCGGCTGGGCGGACTCGGTGTTCCGGTCGTCGAGGAGCTGGGCTTCGGGCACTGCGAGAGCAGCCTGACCGTGCCGCTGGGTGTCCCCGCCGTCCTCGACGCGGACGCGGGCACCCTCACCGTGGAGGTGCCCGCGCTGGACGGCTGACCGCACCGGACGGCGGACGGGCCGCGCGGCTGACCGGACCGGACCTTACGAACCCCTGACGCCCGCGCGCGCCCGCGCCGCCGGGGCACTGCGGCGCTCTACGGTCGGAGGATGCTGGTACTCGTCACGGGCGGCGCGGGCTTCATCGGCTCGCACATCGTCACCGACCTGCTCTCCTCCGGCCACGGAGTGCGCGTCCTGGACCGGGCCGCGCGCCCCTCCGTCCCCGCGGCCGGAGACCTCGACTGGCGGCGGGGGGACGTGCGCGACCCCGCCGCCGTCGCGGACGCCGTGCGCGGCGCCGACTCCGTGTGCCACCAGGCCGCCATGGTCGGCCTCGGCAAGGACTTCGCCGATGCCCCGGACTACGTGGCCTGCAACGACCTGGGCACGGCGGTGCTGCTCGCCGCCATGGCGGAGCGGGGCGTACGCGACCTCGTACTCGCCGGGTCCATGGTCGTCTACGGCGAGGGCCACTACGAGTGCGCCCGGCACGGTGTCGTACGCCCCGGCCCCCGGCGCCCCTGCGACCTCGACGCGGGCCGCTTCGAACCGCCCTGCCCGCACTGCGGGGAACCCTTGAGTCCCGGCCTCGTCGACGAGGACGCCCCCGCCGACCCCCGCAACGTCTACGCCGCCACCAAACTCGCCCAGGAACACCTCGCCGCCTCCTGGGCCCGCACCGTCCACGGCCGCGCCGTCTCCCTGCGATACCACAACGTCTACGGCCCCCGCATGCCCCGCGACACCCCGTACGCCGGAGTCGCCGCCATCTTCCGTTCCGCCCTGGCCCGAGGCGAGGCCCCTCGCCTCTTCGAGGACGGCGGCCAGCGTCGTGACTTCGTGCACGTCCGCGACATCGCGGCGGCCAACGCCACCGCCCTGTCCGCCCTGCGGGAACGGCCCTCCGGCACCCTGCGGGCCTACAACGTCGGCAGCGGCGAGCCCCGTACGGTCGGCGACCTCGCCACCGCGCTGGCCACCGCCTGCGGTGGCCCGCCCCCGGTGACCACCGGGGAGTACCGCCTCGGCGACGTCCGCCACATCACGGCCTCCTCCCGCAGGCTGCGCGACGAACTCGGCTGGAAAGCGCGCGTCGGATTCGCCGAGGGCATGGGCGAGTTCGCCGCCCCGGCCGCCTGATCCGCGGAACCGGCCCGACGCGCCGCGACCGGCCCGACCTGACGACGCGCCGCGCCCCGGCCCCCGACGACCCGCAGTCCCGTGGCCTCAGCCCGCGGCCGGGAGCACGACCTCGAAACAGCAGCCGCCGGGGACGTTGCGCACCGCCGCCCGGCCCTCGTGCGCCTCGACGATGCCGCGGACGATGGCCAGTCCGAGGCCGGCGCCCGCGGGAGGCGTGCGGGCATGGGTGCCGCGCCAGCCGGTGTCGAAGACCCGGGTGAGGTCCGCGGCGGGGATGCCGCCGCAGCCGTCGGTGACCGACAGCACGACGGAGCCCTCGGCGCGGTGGGCGGCGACCGCGACCGTGCCGTCGGCCGGGGTGCGGTGGATGGCGTTGACCAGCAGATTGGCCAGGACCCGTGTCATCTCGCGCCCGTCCACCTCCACCGGCACCGGATCGACCCGCTCGCCGACCAGGCGCACTCCGCGCTCGCGGGCGAGCGCGTCGGCACCGGCGAGGGCGTCGTCGACGAGGTCGTACACCGACATGCGGGTGGGCTCCAGGGGCAGCGCCCCCGCCTGGATCCGGGAGAGCTCGAAGAGGTCGCCGACCATCCCGCTCAGCCGCTCGACCTCCGCGCGGATGCGGCGGTGGTAGCGGGCGGGGTCCTCGGCCACCCCGTCCTCGAGCGCCTCGGTCATGGCCCGCAGCCCCGCGAGCGGGGTGCGCAGGTCGTGGGAGATCCAGGCGACCAGTTCGCGCCGCGAGGACTCCAGGGCACGTTCGCGTTCCCGCGAGGCGGCGAGCTTGGCGCTGGTGGCGGCCAGTTCGCGGCCGAGCGCGGCGAGTTCGGCGGTCGGCGCGGAGGGGGGTGCCGTGAAGCCGCCGTTCTCGCCGAAGGCACGGGTGGCCTCCGCGAGCGCCCGGCTGCCCGCCACGACACGCCGGCCCAGCAGCAGCGCCACCGCCAGCGATACGGCCGCCGCGATGGCGCACACCGTGGTGACCACGCCGAGGTCGTGCGAGGACAGGAACATCGCCCAGGCCACCGACAGGGTCCCCGCGAGCATCGCGCCCACGGTGACGACGGCCACGACCGCCAGCGACAGCGCGACCGAACGGTGCCGCAGCAGTCGCAGCGCCACCCCGCCGGCCACGCCTGCGAGGACCGCGCCGAGCCCGGCGTAGGCGACGATGAGCAGGAGATCACGCATCGGACGCCTTCGTCGAAGACGCGTCCCCGGGCGGGTCGAAGCGGTAGCCGACGCCCCATACGGTGCTGATCAGCCGGGGGCGGGCCGGATCGTCCTCGATCTTCTCCCGCAGGCGGCGCACGTGCACCGTGACCGTGGACAGGTCGCCGAACTCCCAGCCCCACACGCGGCGCATGAGTTCCTCGCGGCCCACCACCCGTCCCGGGTGCCGCAGGAAGAACGCCAGCAGGTCGAACTCGCGCATGGTCAGGGTGAATTCCACGCCGTCACGGGTGACCCTGCGGGCGGCCGGGTCCAGCGCGAGGGAGCCCGAACGCAACAGGGCGCCGCCCCCGGCGTCCGCCGCGGCACGCCGGAGGCCCGCGCGGCGGAGCACCGACTCGACGCGCAGTACGAGTTCACGGGGGCTGAACGGCTTGGTGACGTAGTCGTCCGCGCCGATCTCCAGCCCCAGGATGCGGTCGTCCTCGTCGCCGCGCGCGGTCAGCATCACCACCGGCACCTCGCCGTACTCGGCCCGGATGCGGCGGCACACCTCCAGCCCGTCGATGCCGGGCAGCATCAGGTCGAGGACGACGAGGTCGGGGCGGACGGCGGCCGCGCCGGCGAGCGCCGCGGAGCCGTCGGCGGCCCGGTCCACGGTGAAGCCCGCGCGGGTCAGATAGCCCGCCACGACCTCGGACACGGTCGGGTCGTCGTCCACGACGAGGACCCGAGCGGGAGCGGCGTTGTCGGTCACGCGACGAGTCTCGCACCGTGGGCAGGGGCCGGGGCTGCCGCAGGCGGCCCGCCGGGCGGACGTCCGGGTTTCGTAAGGAGTCGATGCCCGGTATGTCCGGCGCGGGTTCGTAGGGTCGGAGGGGTGACCGACACCTCCCCTCCACGGGTCGACGTGATCCTTCCCTGCATCGACGAGGCCGCGGCGCTGCCGTGGGTGCTGGAGCGCATCCCGGCCGGACGGCGGGCCGTCGTCGTCGACAACGGTTCCGCCGGCGGCTCCGCCGCGATCGCCGCCCGCCTCGGCGCGACCGTGGTCCACGAACCGCGACGCGGGTTCGGCGCCGCCTGCCACGCGGGGCTGCCGGCCGCCGAGGCCGAGGTCGTGCGCTTCTGCGACTGCGACGGCTCGCTCGATCCCGGCCTCCTGCCCACCGTCGCCGGACCCGTCCTGGCCGTCGCCGCCGATCTCGTCCTCGCCCGCCGCCGCCCCACGGCACGCGGTGCGTGGCCGTTGCACGCCCGGCTCGGCAACCGCGAACCGGCCCGCCTCATCCGCCGCCGCACCGGTCTGCGCCTTCACGACCCCGGCCCGATGCGCGCCGCCCGCAGTGAGGCCCTGCTCGCGCTGGAGCTCACCGACCGGCGCTCCGGCTGTCCGCTGCAGACCGTGGTCCGGGCGGCGGACGCCGGATGGCGGGTACGGGAGCCCGAGGTGCCCTGTCTGCCCCGCACGGGCCGCTCGAAGATCACGGGCACCTGGCGCGGCACCTGGCACGCCGTGCGCGACATGCGGGCGGTGCCGGCCGAGCCGCCGGCCGCGCGCCGCGTGCCCGCCGCCGTGGCGACGGGCGGTCGCCCATGAGCGCCCATGCCCGCCGCAGGCGCCCGGGGGCGGCGCCGCGCGAGGGCCGCCCCTGCGGCCCCACCGCGCTGCTCGTCATCGCCAAGGAGCCGCTGCCCGGCCGGGTGAAGACCCGGCTCACGCCGCCCTACAGCCCGGAGCGGGCGGCCGCGCTGGCCGCCGCCGCTCTCGCCGACACCCTGCACGCCGTGCTCGCCGCCCCGGCGCGGCGGCGCGTCCTGGTGCTCGACGGCCGCCCCGGGCCCTGGCTTCCGTCCGACATCGAGGTCGTCCCGCAGGTCTCCGGCGGTCTGGACGAACGGCTGGCGGCGGCGTTCGCCGGTTGCGACGGCCCCTCCCTGCTCGTCGGGATGGACACCCCGCAGATCTGTCCCGCCCTCCTCGCCCCCGCGCTCGCCGATGACGCCTGGGTCGGCTGCGACGCCTTCCTCGGCCCCGCCGCCGACGGCGGGTTCTGGGCGCTGGGCCTCGCCGCCCCCGACCCGGACCTGCTCCGGGGGGTGCCCATGTCGACGGCCCGTACGGGGGCGCTGCAGCGCCGCCGTCTGCTCGACGCCGGGCTGAGGGTCCGTCATCTCCCCGTGCTGCGCGACGTGGACACCGCCGCCGACGCGCACGCCGTCGCCGCCGCGGCCCCCGCCACCCGCTTCGCCGCGGAACTCGCCCGGTGACCGCGACGGCCTGGGCCGACGACCCGTACGCGCGTGCGCTGCGCACCGGCAGGGGCCCGCTGTTCCTGCGCCGCGCGGACGGTTGGCTGCTCCCGCTGGAGGTGGAGCGCTGGTGCGCGGAGCCCGACGCGGCCGACGCCGCAGTTTTGCGCCGGTGCCGCGGACCGGTCCTCGACATCGGCTGCGGCCCCGGCCGGCTCGTCGCGGCCCTCGCCGCGCACGGCCTGCCCGCCCTGGGTGTCGACGTCTCCCCGGCGGCCGTCGCCCGCACCCGCGGGGCCGGCGCGGCGGTGCTGCGCCGCTCGGTGTTCGACCGCCTGCCCGCCGAGGGCCGTTGGTGCACCGCCCTCCTCGCCGACGGCAACATCGGCATCGGCGGCGACCCGCTTGGCCTGCTCGGCCGCGTCCGCGCCCTGCTCGCCCCCGGCGGCCGGCTTCTCGCCGAGGCCGCCGCCTACGACGTCGACGAACGGCTGACCGTACGCATCGAGGACGCCCACGGCCGCCACGGTGTCGACTTCCCTTGGGCGCGCCTCGGTACGGCGGCGCTGCGCAGGGCGGCGGCCGCCACCGGGTGGACGACGGCGGGGGAGTGGAGCGTCGACGGGCGCTGCTTCGTCGAGCTGTGGCGGTAGCCGGGGTATCGAAGCGGAATCGGTGGGCCCCGGACCCTTGACACCGGGGACTGCGTCCGGAGACTCGCGGGCACACCGCCAGCGGAGTCAGCGGATCACGCGCGTACCGCGCGCCCATCTCCGTCACCGCGTACGCGCCCTCCGGCTCCAGCGACACCACGCGCACCCGGGCGTCCGCCGGGGCGCCGGCGCCGCTGTCCGGCATGTGGTGGACCGCGCCGAGTTCGGGCAGGAGCAGAGGTACGACACCACTGGGGAGGAGCCGTCACATGACCCACGACCGGACCCGGATCCGGACCCTGCGCGCCTGCGCCGCGACGCTCGCCATGGCCGTCGCCGCCTCACTTTCCGCGTGCAGCGGCTCCGGTGACCCGGGGCCCCATGCCGCCGAGCGTCCGTCCGTCGCCGTCGCCCCCGCCTCCGGCGGGCGCGCGGTGCCCGTCGACCGCAAGGTGACGATACGGGCCACCGCCGCGCGGATCGACTCCGTACGCGTCACCGCTCCCGGACCCGGACCGCTGCGCGGCACTCTCGCCCCCTCCAAGGCCGCCTGGACCTCGGCGGAGCGGCTCGCGCCCGGCGTCACCTACGACGTCCTCGTCCGCGCCACCGGCTCCGACGGCAAGCGGCTGACCGAGCACACCTCCTTCACCACCGCGGAGCCCGCCCACAGCTTCGTGGGGGAGTACCACCCGGACAAGGGCACCACCGTCGGCGTCGGCATGCCCGTGTCGATCGTCTTCAACAAGCCCATACGCGACCGTGCGGCCGTCGAGCGCAAGCTGAGCGTCACCGCGAGCCCGGCGGTGGACGGCGCCTGGAGCTGGATGAAGGACTGGAGCGGCCGCGACCGCGTGGACTACCGCCCGCGCTCCTTCTGGACGGCCGGCACCGAGGTCACGCTCCGCATGGACCTCGACGGCGTCAACGCGGGCGGCGGCCTCTACGGCACGCAGAACCGGGTCGTCCACTTCCGCATCGGGCCCTCGGTCGTCACCACCGTCGACACCGCGCGCAAGACCCTCACCCTCCGCCGGAACGGCGAGGTCCTGCGCACCCTGCCCGTCTCCACCGGCAAACCCGGCTTCGAGACCTGGAACGGCACCATGGTCGTGCTGGAGAAGACGCCCAGCATCACCATGAACTCACGTACCGTGCGCATCTTCGGTCCCGAGGCGTACAACCTCAAGGACGTGAAGTGGGACGTCCGGCTCACCGCGTCGGGCACCTTCGCGCACGCCGCCCCCTGGAACGAGGGCAAGTTCGGCCGCGTCAACGGCAGTCACGGCTGCATAGGGCTGAGCACGTCCGACGCCAAGTGGTTCTACGAGCACGTCTCGCCCGGTGACCCGGTCACCGTCGTCCACTCCACCGACACCGTGCAGATCAACAACGGCTACGGCGCCTGGAACGCGAGCTGGGCGGACTGGCGTGCCGGGAGCGCCCTTTGACCGTCGCCCGGGTCAGGCGCCGCGCCCCGAACCCCGCGCGCGGGCGGGCCGGGATCGCGGCGGTCAGGGCGTCACCCACCCCGCCACGATCACCGCAGCGACGGACTGCCCGGCCATGCCGATGGCCGGCTCCCGGCGTACAGGACCGCATACGACCACGCGCACACCGCGCACAACAGAGCCCGCGCTCATCGCGCGGGCTCATCGACGGCAATTCAACGACCTACGAGGTGGGACTCCCTTCGCCGGCATGGTCCGGATCAGGTGCTAGGGGTCGCTCTCCGGTCTCAAAACCTCTTCCCTGACTTTCAAGCCTCTCAGCCCGGCCGTTGAACCCGGCTCCGGTGGAAGCCGCTGCTCCCGCCCTGGAATCGGTGCTACCGGACTCCCTCGCTCGCCCCGTAGGCCACCATTCAATGTACTCAGGGCGGAAGCAGACCACCAGGGGCAAATGCCGCTAATTCACAATTTTCTTCGCGTAATCCCGCCCCATGTGTCGCTTGTGCCCCTGCTCTCCCGCCCGCGACAGAATCGCCGCCCAGCGGCCCTTGCGCGATCCCGTTGGCGCGGCCGCACGGCACCCTTACCGTCACTCGGCGCACCACCCAATGAACGACAGTCCACTGTGCGAACAAGGCCGATCAGGTCAGGGAGTGCCCATGCGCCGCACCCTTCCCCTGCCCCCGTCGCCCCGACCGAACGCCTCGTCACCGGCGGCGCCTGCGCCCGGGTGCGCAACCCCGTGTACCTGGCGGTCGTCGCGCTGATCGCGGGGCGGGGCCTGCTGCTCCTGCGGCCCGTCCTGCTGCTCCTGCGGCCCGTCCTGCTGCTCTACGGCGCCGCCGTGCGGCCGACCGTCGCCGCCTTCGTCCGCTGGTACGAGGAGCCGGCGCTGCGCGCGGCCCACGGCGAGGAGTACGAGGAGTACCGGCCTGCCGTGCCCGACTGGCTGCCGCGGCTGACTCAGACCCGGTCGAAGGGCTCCGCGTAGCGGAACGCCCCGCTGATCGAGGGGGAGTAGGCGGACAGCGGACGGACCTGGAAGTACGGACCCCAGGCCGGGTCGGGTGGCGTGACCCGGTAGTCGGTGCTCGCGCGGAAGCCGTAGCGGCCGTAGTAGTCCGGGCTGCCCAGCAGCGCGACCAGCGGCTCTCCCAGCGCGTCTGCGGCGCCCAGCACGGCGTGCACGAGCGCCAGGCCGACGCCCTTGCGCTGGTGGCCGGGGGCGACGCTCAGCGGGCCCAGGCCGAGGACGGGCGTTCCGTCGATGTGCGCGCGCGTGCAGACGACATGGCCGACGGCGGCGTCGCCGTGCGGGTCCTCGGCGACCAGGGACAACTCCGGCAGCCAGGCGTCGCACTCCCGCAGCTCGGCCAGGAGCTCGGCCTCGACGGGGACGGGACGGTCCTGCGTGGCGAACGCCGCCGCGGTGAGGGCCTGGACGGCGGGGACATCGTCGGGGGTCTCACGTCGAATCAGCACCCGGGCAGTCTGCGGGCGGGGACGCCGCCCGGCAACCCGATTTCGGCCCCGCCCCGCCCCGCCCCGCCCGGCCCGGGCGGGCCGCCGTGGTGCGGGCGGGCGAACGGGCTCGACCGGCCGAGGCACCCCCGCGAAGCCGAAGGCCCGCGCCGGGACGCACGGATCGAGTGACGCGGTGATCGCGTGGAGCGGCACGACGCGGTCGGCGGCAGCCTCGACGGCCGGTGGCCCTCGCCACGGGCGGGCAGCACGGGGACGGCGTCAGACCGGCTTCGTGTCGGCCGCCTGCTGCCACCGCCCGCGCACCGAGCCGGGGAACGGGCCGCGCAGCAACGCCACGAGCCCGTGGGCAAGTTCCTCCCGCCAGCAGAGGTAGTCGTGGCCTCCGTTGTACTCGTGGTGCGCCACCTCGTACCCCTGGGCGAGCAGCGCGTCACGCAGCCGCCGTACCGCCGCCGTCAGCCCCCACTCCTGCAGCCCGGCCGACAGGTGGAAGCGCACCGGCCTTCGCGCCAGCGACGCCACGCGTCCGGTCAGCCACTCCTCGGGCCGCGCTCCCGCGCGTCGCCCGGCCGGCCACCAGAAGGACCCGGACTGGGCCAGCACGTTCCCGAACCGCTCGGGCCGCCGCAGCGCGGCGTACGCGGCCGCCAGTCCGCCCAGGCCCTGGCCCGCGACGACGGTGCGCGCCGGGTCGGCGCTCACCGGCCACCGGCGGGCCGCCCAGGGCAGCAGTTCACGGGTGAGGAAAGCCACGAAGCGCTCGTCGCAGGTGAGTTCGCGGCGCCGGGTGTCGCTGTCCAGCGCGTCCGGCATCAGCGCGACCAGCGGCGGGAGCACACCGGCCCCGACCAGCCCGTCGAGCAGTGCCGAGACGTCCAGATGCTGCTGCCACACGTCCCCGTCGAGCAGCACCACCACCGGCAGCCCGGCCAGGTCCTCGTACCCGGCCGGGGCGTAGGCCCACACCCGGCGCCAGTTGCGCAGGTGCGCGCTGCGCATGGTGTGGACGGAGACCTCGCCCGCCGGAGCCCCGGGCCGGTCCCGCCACGCGCCGAGCGGCGCCGGCGCCCCGGGCAGGGCGACCACCGACAGCGGCTCGGTGCCCCAACGGGTCGGGAAGACGGTCCGGTTGAGCGGATCCCGCCGCGGATGGCGGCGCAGCCCGCGCAGATACGTCTGCCCCCTGCCGTCCGGCGGCACGGCGCCGTGGTCGGCTCCGTCCGCGCGTTCGCCCAGGCGCTCGTCCGCGTCCTCCTCATCGTCCTCGTCCACGCACAGCGTGTACGTGGCCCGCCAGTCGGCCCGCATCCTTATCGTCCAGTGCCACACGTCCGTGCCGGGCACGCGGGACATCAGATTGCCCGCCAGGTCGTCAGGGTCGAGCACCTGGTTGGGCAGCGCCAGCACCGCGCGGGTCGCGGCCGTGCCGCGCCAGAGGAAGGTGACCGCGGCGTGCCCGGGATCGCCGTCCAGCCGCTCCACCAGCGGCGTTCCCTCGGCCTCCACGGCCCGCCAGAACTCGGCCTCCCGCTCGGGGCGGGCGGCGAGTGCCGCCACCCGCGGACTGCTCGCGCGTTCGACCGGAGCGGGCCGCGGGACGCGGGGCGCACGTGAGGGCGTGCCGGTAGGGGGGCTCCAGAGCGTGGACAGCATGATCGGCAAACCCTCCCGGACCCATCCGACGGCAAAAGAAGGCCAAAATGATGCTCACCATATATTGAAGTCCGCGCGCGGCCCGTTCCGTGCCGTCAAAACCCCTGACGGGGCGGGCCGATACGGGGTTCCATGTCCTCACCCGATCACCGGTGACAGAGAGAGGGACCTCTTGGCCACCACCGTGCGACGCACCACCCTCACCCTCCCCGCGAGCCCCCTCGGCCCGGAGAACCCACTGCCCGCTCTCCGGGCGCCAGGGGATCCGCACGTCCTCGACCAGGCCGAAAGTGCCGCGCTCCCGGCCGGGATGGCCCGCCGCATCGCCTACGGGCAGCTGCGCACCCTGCTCCCCGTACCGCGCCTGGACGGCTACACCCGCGAACGCGTGCCCACCGCGCTGGACGCCGTCGTCATCGAGAACGACCGGCTGCGCGCCACCGTGCTGCCCGGTCTCGGCGGCCGCCTGTACGCCCTGCACCACAAGCCCACCGGCCGCGAGCTGCTGCACGCCGACCCCGTCCTGCAGTACGCCGACTTCGGCCTCGCCGGGGCCTGGTTCTCCGGAGGTGTCGAGTGGAACCCCGGCGCCACCGGGCACACCACGCTCAGCTGCGCCCCGCTGCACGCCGCCCGCGTCCCCGCCCCGGACGGCGGCGAGATGCTCCGCCTCTGGGAGTGGGAGCGGCTGCGCGACCTGCCCTTCCAGATCGACCTGTGGCTCCCCGACGGCTCCGACTTCCTCTACGCGGGGGTACGCGTCCGCAATCCTCACCACCGGACCGTTCCCCTCTACTGGTGGTCCAACACCGCCGTACCGCAGACACCCGGCACCCGCGTCGTCGCACCCGCCACCCACGCCTGGCACTTCGGCGCCTCCCGCAGCCTCCAGCGGGTGCCCGTCCCCGCTGCCCCCACCGCCTCCGAGCACCCCGCCGACTGGTTCTACGACCTCCCCGACGGCACCCGCCCGTGGATCGCCGCTCTCGGCGCCGACGGCCGCGGCCTCGTCCAGACCTCCACCGACGCCCTTCGCGGCCGCAAGCTCTTCGTCTGGGGCGAGGGCCCCGGCGGCCGCCGCTGGCAGCGCTGGCTCGCCGGCGACGAGGGCGAGGGCCCCGGCTACCTGGAGATCCAGGCCGGACTCGCCCCCACCCAGCTGGAACACCTCCCGCTGGCCGCGGGCGCCACCGTCTCCTGGCTGGAGGCGTACGGTCCCCTGGAGACGGCCCCCGACGCCGACGGCCACACCGTGGCGGAGCGCCTGGAGACCGTCCTGCCGCGCGAACGCCTGCACGCCGCCCACGAGGCCTGGCTCCTCGTCGCCGACGCCGAACCCAAGGACGTCCTCGCCACCGGCTCCGGCTGGGGCGCGCTGGAGGTCACCCGCGGCCGATTCGAGCTGCCGGGCACCCCCTTCGCCGCGGACACCATGGGCGAGCGGCAGAAGCCCTGGCTCGAACTCCTCCTCGCCGGGGTCTTCCCCCGTACCGGCGAGGACGCCGTCCCCGGCCCCGCGCTCGTCTCCCCCGAGTGGCGCGAACTGCTCGAGACCGCGGGCACCTACGCCGGCAACGCCTGGGCTCTCGACTACCACCTCGGCCTCGCCCAATGGCACGCAGGCGACCGAGCCCAGGCCGTCCGCAGCTGGGAACGGGCCGCCGCGGGGTCCCGCTCCTGCCTCCCGCTGCGCTGCCTCGCCGTCGCCGACCAGGCCGACGGCAACCCCGGGCGCGCCGCCCAGCGTTACCTCGACGCCTTCCACGCCCTACCCGGGGGCGAGGCCTGGGCCACCGCCACGGACGCCCTCGCCCGCGAGGCCGTCCCGGCCCTCCTCGCCGCCCGCCGTCCGGCCGACGCGGCCGCCGTCCTCGGCGCCCTTCCCCCGGCCACCCGCGCGCGCGGCCGCTTCCGGCTGCTGCACGCCCAAGTCCTGGTCGCCGCGGGCGACATCGCGGGCGCGCGGGCCGTCTTCGACGCGGGCTTCACCGTCGACGACCTGAGAGAGGGCGAGGAGTCGCTGCACACCACCTGGCGGGCCATCACCGACGACCCGCTGCCGGGGACGTACGACTTCCGCATGGCGCCCGCGCCCTGAAAACCGCTGGCCCGCGGCGTACGGCAGCCCGCACAGTGGTGCGATCCACGCATCACCACGAGGGGGAACCCCGATGTCGACGCTCCGCGTCACGGCCGAACGGCTCACCATCCACGACCACCCGAACGCGGACGCCCTGGAGCTCGCCCAGGTCGGCCTTTACCGCGCGGTCGTGGCCAAGGGTGCCTACCGTACCGGCGACTTCGCGCTCTACATCCCCGAGCAGTCCGTGCTGCCCGACCCGCTGATCGCCGAACTCGGCCTCACCGGACGGCTCGCCGGCCCCGCGGCCGACCGCGTCAAGGCGGTGCGGCTGCGTGGCGAGCTGTCCCAGGGCATCGTCTGCCGCCCGGCCGCGCTCGACGGCGCGGACCTGGCGCGGGCGGCCGAGGACGGCACCGACTTCGCGGAGCTGCTCGGCATCACCAAGTGGGTGCCGCCGGTCCCGTTGTCGATGAGCGGCGACGTGGAGGCGGCTGCGGACCTGCTGCCCTGGATCGACATCGAGAACATCAAGCGCCACCCCGGCGTCTTCGCCGACGGCGAGCCGGTCGTGATCACCGAGAAGCTCCACGGAACGGCCTGCTGCCTGACCCACATCTCCGGCACGGGGCAGGTGCTGGTCACCTCCAAGGGGCTGGGCGCCCAGCGCCTCGCCCTGAAGGAGGCCGGCGGCAACCTCTACTGGCGCGCCGTGCGCGGCCACGGGCTCCCGCAGATCGCTGCCGATCTCGCCGCCCGGCTCGGTGCCACCCGCGTGGCGATCTTCGGTGAGGTCTACGGCTCCGGCGTCCAGGACCTCGGCTACGGCGCCGACGCGCGCCGCGACACCCCCGGCTACGCGGCCTTCGACGTCGCCGCCGAGATCGACGGGGCCGTCCGCTGGCTCGACCCCGCCGAGGTCCTTCCGAACGGCGTGCTGCCGCTGGTGCCCAGGTTGTACGCGGGTCCCTTCGACCTCTCCGTCGTCCTGGAGCTCGCGACGGGCGCCGAGACCGTCTCCGGACGTGACCTGCACCTGCGCGAAGGCGTCGTGGTCCGGGCGGCCCCGGACCGCCACAGTCCCGAGCTCGGCGGCCGCGCCGTCCTGAAGGCGGTCAGCGACGCCTACGTCACGCGAAAGGGCGGCACCGAGTACGAGTGACGCGGACGGATGCGCATGACCGTTGCCTCGCTGGGCAGGCGCAGCCCCCGAGCCACCCCGTACGCAAGCAACGGAAAGGGAACGGCCATGACCGATTTCACCACTCCGAACGGCGCCCAGCCCCCGGCACAGCGTGCCCTGCACGAGATCGCCACCGGAGGTGACAACGCGACCGCGCTCAGCACCCTCGCCGCGAGCGACGTCCTGCTGCCGGTGCCCGGGCCGCCGCAGGAGTCCGGGGACGACGGGGCGGAGCAGGAGATGATCAGCCTCCCGGTCTTCGAGCAGGAGGACGGTACGAAGCTGGTCCCGGTCTTCACCTCGGAAGTGCGGCTGGCGCACGCGCTGCCGAACGCGCGGGGCTACCGCATCCTGCCCCTCGCCGCGCTGAGCAGCGGCTGGCCGTCGGACGACCTCACGCTCGCGATAGACGCGGGGTCGCCGGACACCCTCACCATCAAGGGCGAGGGCGTCCGGGCACTGGCGGGCCTGTCGGGCTGACCGACCGTCCACGCCCCGGGCCCGGCCCGGACGACGCGGGCCGCGCTCTTCGGGAGCGCGGCCCGCGTGCCGTCGCCACCGGGCAGGCGGGCCGACGTGCCGCCGGGCGTCACATCGGCCGGTAGACGGTCAGGGCCTCGTTGGCCTTGTCGATCACCAGCTCGCGCGGCGCCGGGGCGATCTCGCCGTCGTAGGCGAGGCGGGTGCCCTCCTCGACGCCGCCGATCCGCATCCGCCGCAGCAGGGCCGTGGTGGAACCGGTGAGGGCGGCCGCCAGCAGGCGCGTCCGGGCGTAGGGGCTGCCGGGGACGATGCGGACGTCGAGCTGGCCGTCGGAGAGCGCACGGCGGCGGACGGGCGCCGGCCCGAGGCTGCGGTAGGCGCCGTTGCCGGCGAAGAGCATCCACACCGAGTGCCTGCGGCCGTTGATGTCGATGTCGATCGGGCCGGACGTGCGCAGCACGTGCAGCGCGGCCAGCACGCCCGCGGGCCAGCTGCCCACGCGGCGCGACCAGCGCTCGCGGTAGCGGACGAGGTCGGGGTAGACGCCGATGCTGAAGGTGTTGAGGAAGACGGTGGACTCGGCCGGCTTGCCCGTGGCGTCGGCGACCGGGGTGACGCGCGCGACGTCGACGGCGATGGCGGTGCCCGCCTCGACCGCCCTGGCCGCGTCCTCGATGTTCTCGATCGACAGGTCCATCGCGAAGTGGTTGTACGTGCCGCCGGGGGAGACCAGCAGCGGCACGCCGTGCCGCAGCGCGATGGCTGCGGCGAGGCTGACGCTGCCGTCCCCGCCGTGGATGCCGAGCGCGCCGCCGGCCCCCGCGGCCTGCTGGGCGGCCTTCTCGAGCATCTCGGCGAGGTCGTCGTCCTCCGAGCACTCCTCGACCACGGCCTCGGGCAGCGCGCTGCGCAGCCGTTCGACCGGCGGGCCGAGCAGCGGCGGGGGACCGGAGACCTCGTTGACCACCGCGTACAGGCCCCGTCCGCCCGGCAGCGCTGGGGCGTCGGCCCGGGGGGTCGGGGGCACGGCCAGCTGCTTGCCGGTCGGGACGAGCCCGCGTACGGCCAGGGCCGCGCCCGCGCCCAGGGCCATGCCGGCGACGACGTCGCTGGGGTAGTGCACGCCGGTGTAGACCCGGGAGAACGCCACCGACCACGCGACCGGAAGCACCGCGGCCCCCCAGCGGGGCGATTCCAGGGCGACGCCCGCCGCGAAGGCCGCGGCCGAGGCGGCGTGGCCGGAGGGGAAGGAGGTGGTGCCGGGCTGCCGGGACAGCCGGCGGATCACCGGCACGGTGTCGAGGACCGGGCGGTCGCGGCGCACCGCGCCCTTGCCGATGGTGTTGACCACCGCCGAGGCCACCGCGAGCGACCCGGCGCCGCGCAGTGCGGCACGCCGGCCGGAGCGGCCGCCGACGGTCGCGATGCCGGCCGCGATCCCGAACCACAGCAACCCGTGGTTCGCGGCCCTGCTGAGCCGCGGCAGCACCGGCTCCGCGGCCGGCCACGAGCGGTTCGCCACGTTCAGGAACAGCTCTTTGTCCCATGCGCTCAGGATCCGGCGCACAACGGCTCCCTCCTTGATCGATCGGTTCCCGGACGGTGTGGTGTGCTGCGACGCGGCGCGCGGGGCCGGCGGATCGGCGGATCGGCGGCCCCGCGGCCCGCGTCGCGGTCGTGCCGCCCGTCATGCCTCCGGGCGCATGCCCAGGGTCCGTACGACTTCCTGGACGTTGGCGTACCGCCGGTTGTCGCCGGGGAGTCCGTCCACCAGGTCGGTCAGCGGGTCCGGAGCGTGCCGGTCGCGCAGGGCCCGCAGCAGGTCCCCGCGCCGGGCCGGGAACGGCTGCCGGGTCAGGTGCCTGGCGAGCTCGAACCGCACCGACGTGCCCTCGGGGGCGCCCGCCCAGGCCGGACCGGTGCCGACCTCGGGGTCGTCGTCGGCGGCGGGTTCGGCGTCGTGCCACTCCTCGACCCGGGTCGAGTGCCCGGAGCGCAGCAGCTCGCGCAGTTCGTGCTTCATCTCGTCGTCACGGTGGACGCTCAGACGGTCGCTTCCTCGTTGCACGGTGGCTCCTTTCCTCAGGGGTCAGGTCTTTCCATCGTCTACCCGGACCTGGGGTCCGATGCCTGTTGAATGCCCACAGAAGCGGATGAATCCCCGTCCCGGGGGTACCAAACGGGCGAGGTGACAGGGAGGCGAAAGGAAGGTGCGCGACCCATGAGCCGCTACCCCGGCGGGGTCGACCCCGCAAACCTGGACGAACGGCAGCTGGTGCAGGAGTTGGAGTCGGTCCACCGGACCCGCCACGAGACACTGCTCTACGGATCCGGGGCGGCCCTCGACGCCCACAACTCGCGTATGGCGGCCCTGGAGGGCGAGTACCTGCGCCGTCATCCGCAGCGGATGGTCTCCTCCGGCCGTACCCGCGCCGGGGCGCGGGCCCGGACCCTCCGGATGCCGGTCCAGGCCCAGCAGTAGCGAACCGGGCGCTCCCCCTCCGTGTTCACCGGGCCGGAGGCGGGAACCTCCGGGAGATCGGGGCGTGCGACGGCCTGCAGGCCGTCGCACGCCCCGATCCCCGCTCGTGGTCGCGTTCACTACCACCGGTACCAGCGCGAGCCGCCGGAACCGCTGCGTGCCACGAATCCGAGCAGCCAGAGCACCAGGACGATCAGGGCGACCCACCAGAGCACCTTGACAGCGAAACCCGCGCCGAAAAGGACGAGGGCCAGCAGCAGAACCACCAGCAACGGGACCATGGGAACACCTCCTGGATTCCGGTTGCCCTGGATTCCCGGCGTCACGCAGGGCAATTCGCGTGCCGCGGCGGCGGGTGGCGGGGCCGCGTGCGAGGGTGGCGGCGGGAGCCGGGCCGCGCGCCCGGCCCCCGGAGCCCACCGGCCCACCCGATTCCACCGGAGGTACGGATGCAGCGGACGTCACCGCCGGCTCCGGCCGGGCGCCTCGCACGGGGCGGGTTCCGGCCCGACCCCGGTCTGCCCGTGCCGCCGTACTGGGCGGGGCGGCTGGCCGCCGGGATGCCGGGCGGTGCCGCGCCGGAGCCGCCCGGGGGCGGGGAGGCACTGCGTGCCGCTGCCGCGGGCTACTGGGAGCGCCGGGGGCTCGCCACCGCCCCGGCCGACGTCGTGGCCGCGCCGGGTGCGGAGCCGCTGCTGCTGGCGCTGCTCGCCGCGACGGGCGGCGATGTCGTGCTGGCCAGGCCCGCCGCCGCGTGGCAGGCGCCGCTGGCGCGCACTGCCGGCCGGCGGACGACGACCGTGCAGACCCCCGCGGCGGGCGGCGGCGCGCCGGATCCGTTCGCGCTGCTGGAGACGGTGCGCAGGGCCCGTGCGGAGGGTGCGGATCCGCGGGTGCTGGTGATGTCGGCGGCCGACGACCCCAGCGGGACGGTGACGCCTCCGGAACTGCTCTACGAGGTGTGCGAGGCGGCCGCGCAGAGCGGACTGCTGCTCGTCTCCGACGAGACGTACGGCGACGCGGTGCACCAGCCGCACGAGACGGTGCTCCTCACCCCGGCCGAGATGCTGCCCGGCCGGACGGTCGTGCTCGCCGACCTGTGCGCCTCCCTCGCCCCACCGGCCTGGCCCGTCGCGATCGCCCGGTTCCCGGCCACCCCGGAGGGCGGGGAGTTGCGGGCCGCCGTCGTGGGACGCTGCGCCGTGCTGCGCGCCGTGCTGCCGGGACCGGTGGCCGACGCGGCCGCGTACGCGCTCGCCGAGGGCGAGGAGGTGAGGGCGCATCTGGCCGCCGCCACGCGGCTGCACGCCGTGCTGGGCGCCGCCGCGCACCGTGCGGTGACCCGCGCGGGCGGCCTGAGCCGCCCGCCCGAGGCGGGCTTCCACCTGTACGCCGACCTGGGCCCCCTGCGGCACGCCCTGGCCGCCGCGGGGATCACGGACGCCCCGACCCTGGAGACCGCCCTGGAGGAGCGCCTCGACCGCCCCGTCCCCGGCGGCCACCGCTTCGGCGACGACCCCTCCGCGCTGCACGTCCGCCTCGACACCGGCCCCCTCCACGGCACCGACGACACCCAGCGCCGCGCCGCACTCGAAGCCCACGATCCCCTGCAACTCCCCTACGTCGCAGCCGCGTTGTCCGCCCTCGAGGAGGCCATCGCGGGGCTGTCGACCGGCGGTGCGTGATCCCGACAACCTGGCTGACGGTGTGACGCCGGAGGGCTCGGTCCTGAACGGGGCCGTGCGCGGGGCCGAGGACGTTCGCACCCGCATGCTCGTCACGCTCGCCGCGTGAAGGTCTCGCAGTGCTGCCAACGCGGCTGCGGCGAAGGCCGCACAGGCATCGCGCCGTGCTGTCCGATGTTGCGAACGTCGCTCGGTCGCTCGCTCGGGGCGCGGTCCGGGGCCGTCAGTGACCGGTGTGCTCCACCGGTGTGTCGTCCGCGGCGGCGCGGGAGGTGCCGGCGCCGCGCAGGCGCCGCCACAGTTGCGGGGCGGAGGCGATGAGGAGGGTGAGCGCGACGGCCAGCAGGACGCCCTGCCAGGGTTCGGGGAACAGGCTGCCGCCGAGGATGCCGATCAGCTGGTAGGCCGCCGCCCAGGCCAGGCAGGCGGGGACGTCGCCGCGGGCGAAGCGGCGGACCGGCATCTCGGCGAGCAGGCAGGCGACCATCACCGGGATGCGGCCGGCCGGTATCAGCCGGGACAGCACGAGCACGGTGACACCGTGCTCGTCGAGTCTGCGCTGGGCGTCGGTGAGCCGGGTGGGGTCGGCGCGTTCCTGGAGTTGCCGCAGCCAGCGCGAGCCGTTGCGGGAGCGGACGCCGCGGTGGCCGAGCAGGTACAGGCCCATGTCGCCGATGAAGGCCGCGCCCGCGGCGATGACGAACACGAGCGCCAGGGAGAAGGGGGCCGTCTGGTGGAAGGCCACCACGGCGGCGCTGCTGACGAGCGCGCCGGTGGGCACGACCGGCACCAGGGAGCCGAGCACGACCAGCAGGAAGAGCGAGGGGTAGCCGACCACCTGCCCGGTGGACTGCGAGGACGTCTGCTCGGCGAGCAGGGTGAGACCGCTCACCGGGCCGCCTCCAGCAGCACGCTCTCGCCGTGCTCCAGCAGGTGCACCGCAACCTGCGGCGCCAACTGCCCGGCGAGCCGGACGAACTCGTGGCCGGGGGAGTGGAATTCGTGCGGGCGCACGGCGTCCATGCCGATCGGCCAGTACGTCCCGTAGTGGATGGGCACGGCCGCGCGCGGCGCGAGCCGGGCCAGCGCCTGCGCGGCACGGGAGGCGTCCAGGTGGCCGGTGCCGAGGAACGGTCCCCAGCCGCCGACCGGCAGCAGCGCCGCGTCACAGGGACCGACCTCGTCCGCCATCGCGTCGAACAGCCCGGTGTCCCCGGCGAAGTACGTCCGCTCCTCGCCCTCCAGCACGTAGCCCAGCGCCGGCGAGCGCCGCGGCCCGTACGGCAGCCGCCGTCCGTCGTGCGCCGCGTTCACCACGCGTACGGTCAGCGCGTCCACCTTCACCTCGTCACCGGGAACGACCTCGGTCAGGTCCAGCCGCCGGTCCGCGGCGAGCCGCCGCAGCCGCGGCACCGCGGCGAGCGCCCCGCGCGGCACCAGTACCCGGGTACCCCGGGAGAGCCGGGCCAGCGAGCCGGTGTGCAGGTGGTCGGCGTGCAGGTGCGAGACGACCGCCACGTCCGCCAGCGCCGCGCCCGGCGGGGGGACCGCGCCGCGCCGCCGGCGCAGGTGCGCGAGCCGGGAGACGAGGAGCGGATCGGTGAGCACCCGCACCCCCGAGTCCCGCACGGTCACCGTCGCATGCCCCCACCAGGTGATCTCGACCGCCACTGGCGCCTCCTCGTCTCACCCCGAGCCTATGCTCCGGCGCGCCCGCCGCGTGCCCCCGGTGCTCGCGGAGCGCGGGGAGGACTGTGACAGTCTGGGGGTATTCGTGTTCGGGGACGCGAGGTGCCGTGAGGAGACGTGAGGAGAGGGTGGGCGTGCTGCGTCGGTGGCGGGCCGCCGGGGGCGCGAGCGCCCGTGTGCTGGTCGTGTGGGCGGTGTCGACGGCCACGATGGCCGTGCTCGCCGGGATCCTGCCCGACTTCCGCATCCAGTCGCCGAGCGGTGACAGCCCGACCCGGATCGCGATCACGGCCGCCGCCGCGGCCGGTGCCTTCGGCCTGCTGAGCGCGCTGGTCTGGCCGGTGCTCGTGCGGGCCGTCCTGCTCGTCCCCGCGCTGGTGCTGGGGCTGCTGGTGTTCTTCCTCAACGGCTCGCTGCTGCTGCTCGCGTTCCGCTTCACCCCCGACTGGCAGGGCGACATAGCGCCGGTCACGGCGGTGGTGATCGCCGCCGTGATGTCGGCCGCCTCGTCCGCGACGAGCACGGCGCTCGCCATGCGCGACGACGCGGCGTACGGCCGCCGGCTGGCCCGCCTGGCCGGCCGGCGCAGGAGCCGGGGCCACGAGGCCGCCGTGGACGGCCCGCGCGAACCGGGTTTCGTCTTCGTCCAGCTGGACGGCGTCGGGCACGACGTGCTGCGGGAGGCCGTGCGTCCGGTGACGCGCAAGGGGCGGCTGCGCCCCCCGGCGATGGAGACCGTCGCCGACTGGCTCGACAGCAGCCACCGCCTGGTGCCGTGGACGACCGACTGGAGCAGCCAGACCGGCGCCAGCCAGCTCGCCATCCTGCACGGCTCCAACGAGGACGTGCCCGCCTTCCGCTGGTACGAGAAGGAGACGGGGCAGGTCATGGTCTGCAACCGGCCCTCGTGCGCGGCCGAGCTGGAGCGCCGCGCGGTCGCCCGCACCGGGCGGGCCGGGCTGCTGGCCCCGGACGGCGCGAGCCGGGGCAACCTCTTCAGCGGCGGCGCCGGGCAGCTGGCCCTGGTGATGTCGGTCTCGACCCGCCGCAGGCGCTTCTCCGCCGACCGGCTCGCGATGGCCCGGCTCCGGTCCCGGGCCGTCGGCGCACCGGAGGCGGGCGATCCCGCGGCCGCCCGCGCGCGGGCCAGCGCCACCCGCTCCCGGACCGGCTACTTCGCGTACTTCTCCGATCCGGCCAACGCCGTCCGCACCGCCGCGTCCTTCCTCGCCGAGGTCGTCCGCGAGATCACCGAGTCCACGGCGGCGCGCCTGCGCCACGAGCGCCCCCGGGTGCGGCGCGGCGGGCTCTACCCCTTTCTGCGGGCCTTCGCGACCGTCGTCGAGCGCGACGTGGCCGTGGCGGCCGTCGTCGGCGACATGCTCGCCGGGCGCAGTGCCGTCTACGCGGACCTGGTCGCGTACGACGAGGTCGCACACCACTCGGGGCCGCGCAGCCGGGACGCGATGCGGGTGCTGCGACGCCTGGACCGCGCCATCCGGCTGATCGCCGACGCCTCCCGGTACGCGCCGCGCCCCTACCGGCTGGTGCTGCTCTCCGACCACGGCCAGAGCCATGGCGAGACCTTCGAGACCGCGTACGGGCTGACCCTGAAGGACCTGGTCCGGGCGGGGTGCGGGCTGCCGGTGCGGCGCCGCGCCCGGGGCACGGCCAGCGGCACCGAGGCGCGCGCCGCGGCCCGCGCGGCACTGCACCGCCCCGAGCGCGGGGGCCGCGCGGGCGAGGAGCAGGAGACGGCCGGGCCCTCCTCGGAGCCCGTGGTGCTGGCCTCGGGGAACCTCGCGCTGATCTCCTTCCCCGACCTCCCCGGACGGGCGGACCGGCAGAGCGTCGACGCCCGCCACCCGGCCCTGCTGCGGACGCTGGCCGAGCACCCGGGCATCGGCTTCGTGCTGGTCCTGGACCGGGAGCGCGGGCCGCTCGTGCTGGGCGGTGACGGCGGCGAGCACGAGCTGGAGACGGGCAGGGTCACCGGGCGCGATCCGCTGGCGCTGTTCGGGCCGGGGGCGGCGGCTGCCGTGCTGCGCACCGCCCGGTTCCCGCACGCCGCCGATGTCATGGTCAACTCCGCTTACGACCCGGTCACCCGAGCCGTCCACGCCTTCGAGGAGCAGCTGGGCTCGCACGGCGGCCTCGGCGGCGATCAGAGCCGCGCCTTCCTGCTGCACCCCTTCGACCTGGACGGGCCCGATCCGCTCGAACGGCTGGTGGGGGCGGGGGCGGTGCACGACCTGCTGGGCTGCTGGCTCGGGCGCAAGCCCGCGACTCAGGTGCCCCCGGTCGCGGACGGCAGGGACGAGGAGCCGGTCGCCGGGTGACGGCCTGTGCGCGCGGGACTGGTGTCCGGAGCCGGTCTCGTTCGGGCGCTCCGTGCGGCCCTCGCGGGCGCGCTGACAACGGCACGTCACGTACGGGTGATTGACCCGCGGGCGCCGCTGCTGGACGCTTGCCCGCGGTTGATCGATCGGTGCGCGCGGACGGGGCCGCGGGCGGGAGAGGCTGCGATGCCGTACTACGAGGACCTGAGTCCGTACGCGTACTTCACAGAAACGATTCCGCCGGATGTCTCCGCCCGCACCGTGGGCTGGCTGGATCCCGGCCGGCCCTTCCGCCGGGCGGACCCCATCGAGGAGTTCGCCGACCGGCTCTTCGCCCTGTGCCGCGACCATCTGTGCGCCATCACCCAGGGCTGGTACGGATGCACCCTGTGCCGCCGCCGGCTCTTCGGCGGCGGCCGCTTCAACCCGGTGGGCGTCTCCCGGGGCGGGGAGCGGATCCTCGTGGGCCACGGCGAGGTACGGGTGGACGGCGGCGACGGCACCTGGCTGATCGCCCCCGACCTGGTCGTGCACTACGTCCTGGCCCACCGCTACGCCCCGCCCGAGGCCTTCGTCGAGGCCGTGCTCGCGGGCCGCGTCGTCGCCGGCTGCCGCTAGGACTTCCCCACCGGCTCACGGGCTGATCGCGAGTACCGCATACGCCGCCAGCAGCGCCAGGTGCACCGCGCCCTGCAACGGCGTGGCGCGCCCCGGTATCACCGTCAGGGTGCCCACGGCGACGGTGATCGCGAGCAGCACCATGTGCGTGGCCCCGAGCCCCAGCAGAAGCGGGCCGGACATCCACACCGACGCCACCGCGACCGCCGGGATGGTGAGCCCGATGCTCGCCATCGCCGAGCCGAGCGCCAGATTCAGGCTGGTCTGCACGCGGTCGCGGGCGGCCGCGCGGACGGCGGCGATGGTCTCGGGCAGCAGCACCAGCAGGGCGATGACCACGCCGACGAAGGAGGACGGCAGGCCCGCGTACTGCACGCCCTGCTCGATCGTCGGCGACTCGACCTTGGCGAGCCCCACGACCCCGATCAGCGCCACCACCAGCAGCGCCAGGCTGAACAACGCGGCCCGCGTGGTCGGCGGCACGAAGTCGTCCTCCGCCGAGGCGTCTATCACCTCGCCGCCCGCGGTCACCGGCAGGAAGTAGGTGCGGTGCCGCACCGTCTGCGTGGCCACGAACAGGCCGTACAGCAGCAGCGACGCCAGCGCGGCGAAGGTGAGCTGGGCGGTGGAGAAGCGCGGTCCCGGGGTGCTGGTGGTGAACGTCGGCAGCACGAGACTGAGGGTGGCCAGGGTCGCGACCGTAGCCAGGGAGGCGCCCGTGCCCTCGGGGTTGAAGACCGCCACCCGCCGGCGCAGCGCCCCCACCAGCAGGCACAGCCCCATGATGCCGTTGCACGTGATCATCACGGCGGCGAAGACGGTGTCGCGGGCCAGCCCCGCGCTCTTCGGCCCGCCGTCCGCCGTCAGGGTGAGGATCAGGGCCACCTCGATGACCGTCACCGACACCGCCAGCACCAGCGAACCGAAGGGCTCGCCCACCCGGTGCGCCACCACCTCCGCGTGGTGGACCGCCGAGAGCACCGCGGCGCACAGGAAGAGCGCCACCACCACGACCACCGCCACCGGCAGCCCCCGCCCCCAGGTCAGGGCCAGCAGGACCACCGAGAGCACCGGGACGACGACCGTCCAGTGCAGGGCGGACACACGGAGGCGAGCGGTCATGCATCCGAGACTGACAGCTCGTCAGGGTCGCCGCGACGCGGGCGGCCCTGACGCGCCGCGGTCATCGGCCGGCCGGGGGAAACGCCTGTTCGGCCCAGATCGTCTTCCCGGCGGAGGTCTGCCGGGTGCCCCAGGCCTGGCTGAGCTGCGCGACCAGCAGCAGACCGCGGCCGCCCTCGTCGTCGGACAGGGCACGGCGCAGGTGGGGGGCGGTGCTGCTGCCGTCGGAGACCTCGCAGATCAGGGAGCGGTCCCGGATGAGCCGCAGCTGGATCGGCGGGGCGCCGTACCGGATCGCGTTGGTGACCAGTTCGCTCACCACCAGCTCGGAGACGAACACCGCCTCCTCCAGGCCCCAGGCGGCCAGCCGGTCCGCCACCGCCTGCCGGACGTCCGCGACGCGCGCGGGGTCGTCGGACAGGTCCCACACCGCGACCTGGCAGTCGTCGAGCGCCCGCGTACGGGCCAGCAGCAGGGCGACGTCGTCCAACGGGCGGTCCGACGGGAGCGTCTTGAGCACCATGTCGCAGGCCGCCTCGATCGTCGGCGCCGGCGCGCCCAGTGCGCAGCGCAGCCGCTCCAGGCCGGCGTCGAGGTCGAAGTCCCGGCTCTTGACCAGGCCGTCGGTGTAGAGCGCGAGCACGCTGCCCTCCGGCAGGTCCAGCTCGATCGCCTCGAAGGGCAGCCCGCCGATGCCCAGCGGCGGGCCCGGGGACATCCGGACGATCTCGACCGTGCCGTCCGGGAAGCGCACCGCGGGCGGCGGGTGACCGGCCGCGGCGAGGGTGCAGCGGCGTGCGATGGGGTCGTACACGGCGATCAGGCAGGTCGCGCCCAGCTCGCCGCTCGTCTCGGCGGGCGACACCTCCCGGCCGTGGCCGTCCTCGGGATCCAGGTGGGTGACGAGGTCGTCGAGGTGGGTCAGCAGCTCGTCCGGCGGCAGGTCCACGTCCGCGAGGGTGCGCACCGCCGTCCGCAGCCGCCCCATCGTCGCCGAGGCGTGGATGCCGTGGCCCACGACGTCACCCACGACCAGGCCCACGCGTGTGCCGGACAGCGGGATGACGTCGAACCAGTCGCCGCCCACCCCCGCCCGGGACCCCGCCGGCAGATAGCGGGAGGCCGCCTCCACCGCGGCCTGCTCGCGCAGCCGCAGCGGCAGCAGGCTGCGCTGCAGGGCCAGCGCCGTGGAGTGCTCCCGCGTGTAGCGGCGGGCGTTGTCGACGCACACGGCGGCCCGCCCGGCCAGTTCCTCGGTCAGCGTCAGGTCGTCCTCTGTGAACAACTCGGGACGCGCCCACCGGGCGAACACCGCCACCCCGAGGGTGATGCCGCGCGCCTGCAGCGGCACCGCCAGCACCGAGTGGATGCCGTACTCGTGCACCTTGGCGTCCCGCAGGGTGTTCTGGGCGAGCCACAGCGTGAAGTCCGGATGCCCCAGCCGGCTGAGCACGGGCCGGCCGGTCACCAGGCACCGGGACGGCGGGGAGAACTCCGGGTAGACGTCCAGTTCGCCGAGGTCGACGGCGGCGTCCGGGGGCCGCCCGGTCGTGGAGCGGTGGGCGACCCGGCGCAACTCCACCCCGGAGCCGGGCGGTCCGGGCAGGGGCTCCTCGCCGTGCAGCACCGAGTCCAGCAGGTCGACGCCGGCGAAGTCGGCGAAGCGCGGCACGGCCAGGTCCGCGAGCTCGTCGGCGGTGCGCACCACGTCCAGGGTGGTGCCGAGCCGTGCGCCGGCCTCGTTCAGCAGCGCCAGCCGCCGGCGTGCCCGGAACTGCTCGGTGCTGTCGAACGCCGCGCTGGCCACGCCCCTGATCCGGCCCGATGGATCCCGCACCGGCCACGTCTCGGTGCTCCACGCCTGGTCGCGCTGTTCGGACCCCTCGGCCATCGGGCTCTCGTAGTGCGCGGCCAGGCCCGTCTCCGCGACCTGCCGCAGGTGCTCGCCGAACCCGCGTCGGCGCCGCGCCTGCTCGCCGGGCGAGGACCCGGAGCAGGGGCGGCCCCGCAGGGCCGCCGCGGGGACACCGATCATCCCCGCCGCGGCGTCGTTGACCCGGTGGTAGCGCAGATCGGTGTCGAACGTGGCCATGGCGACGGACGACTGCTCGAAGGCCCACAGCAGGACCGCGGCGTCCCGGTCCACAGGTGCGGCGGTGATCACACAGCCGCTGGGGCGGTCCTCGGCGTCCAGGGCGGGGGAGACCCGCAGGTCGAGCTCGACCTCCCGCCCGTCCCGGTGCCGCGCGGGCAGACGGCCGCGCCACTCCCGGTCGAACGCCACCGCGTCCGCACCGGTTCCGAACACCTCCGCGAAGGGGCGGCCCACCGCCTCGGCGGCCGTGCGGCCGAGCAGCCGCCGTGCCCCCGCGCTCCAGCCCGTGACCACCCCCCGCGCGCTGACGGTGACCACGGCCGTCCCGGCCGGGTCCTCGGGGTCACTTCTGTTCATCGTCGGCGATCACACACCCGTCGCAGTCCCCCTCCCCAGGGTGCGCGCTCCGCCGGGCACCATCAAATCGTTCATGGCCGCCCGTCCCGGACCCGCTGTCGGTGGCGGCGGCGATACTGCCGCCATGCGCGCGAGCCGGCTGGTCTCCCTCCTCCTGTTGCTCCAGTCGCGGGGCCGCATGACCGCCGCGCAACTGGCGGACGAGCTTGAGGTGTCCGTCCGCACGATCTACCGCGACGTGCAGTCGCTGCACGAGGCGGGCATCCCGCTGTACGGCGACGCCGGGCACGAGGGCGGCTACCGGCTGCTCGACGGCTACCGGACGCGGCTCACGGGCCTGACCGCCGACGAGACGCAGGCGTGGTTCCTGGCCGCGCTGCCCGATCCGGCGGCGCAGCTGGGGCTCGGGGAGGCCGCGGCCGCCGCCCGGCTGAAGTTCAGCGCCGCGCTGCCGCCCGCGCTGCGGGAACGGGCGGAGCGGGTGCGGGAGCGGTTCCTGCTGGACGCGCCCGGCTGGTACAGCTCCGACGAGCAGGTGCCGCACCTGCCGGTGGTCGCCGACGCCGTGTGGAACCGGCGGGCCGTGCGGGTGCGTTACCGCCGCTGGCGCGAGCCCGCCGAGGCCGACCGCCGGCTCGAACCGTACGGACTGGTGCTGAAGGCGGGCCGCTGGTACGTGGTCGCCCACAACGGGAGCGCGCCGCGTACCTACCGCGTCGACCGGATCCTCGACGCGCACGCCCTCGACGAGACCTTCGCGCCCCCGTCCGGCTTCGACCTGGCCGCGTACTGGCGGGAGTACCTGGCCGGCTTCCAGGCGAGGCTGCACCAGGACGAGGCGCTCATCCGCCTCTCGCCGCGCGGCGCCGAGCGGCTGCCCGGGCTCCTGTCACGGCCCGTGGCCCGGGCGGTGGCCGAGGGCGGCGAGCGGGATCAGGACGGCTGGATCCGCGCCCGGGTGCCCATCGAATCCGTCGCTCACGCGCACGGCGAATTCCTCAGACTCGGCGCCGACCTCGAGGTTCTGGCGCCCGGTTCGCTGCGGGAGCTGCTGGCGGAGTCGGCGCGGGCACTGGCCGCCCTCTACGGCCTGCCGCGATCCACGCCGCCGCCCCCGCGGACGCCGCCGCGCTGACGGCGGCCACCGCCGCGAAACCGGTCACGACCCCCGCCCGGTCGGTGACAGCCGAGGTCCCCGGCATCACGGCCACGGTGGCGGCGAGCCCGTAGGCGTTGGCCGCCCCGAAGGCCCGCCCCACGCGGCCGGCGTCGACCGAGGCCATCAGCAGCGTCCGCGAGGCGATCCGCGCCTGCCCGAAGACGAAGGCCCCGGCCGGGACGAGCAGGAGCAGCCCCGTCACCCCGAACCGGGGCTGCAGCGCGAACAGCACATTGCAGAGCAGGAAGCCCGAGAACGCGAGCCGCAGATCCCCCAGCCGCGCCCCCGTCCGCCGGTACGCGGCCGCGGCGAGCAGGAATCCGGTGCCGCCGAGGGCGTCCACCACACCGACGACCGCCGCGCCGCGGTGCAGTCCGGCGATGACCAGCACCGGCATGAGGGCGTTGAAGACGGTCACCACCACACTGCCCTGGGCGTACAGCACGATCAGCGGCCCGAGCGGGGCCCGCGGGGCGCCGGCCTGCGCCACGGGCGCCGGGGCCACCGCGGAGGCGCCCCGCCGCGGCCCGCGGCCGGTCGCCAGGACGAGGGCCGCGGAAGCGAGGAAGGTCGCCGCGTTGAACACGAACAGCGGGGCCGGGCCGAGGAACTGCAGCGCGAGGCCGCCCACCGCCGCCGACAGCAGCATGCCGCTCTGCAGTGCCATCTCGTAGTGCGCGTTGAACCGCCGCAGCCGCCCGGCGGGCACGCGCTCCTTGATCAGGGCGGCGCTGACCGGAACGAACAGCGCCGCCGTCACCGCCAGCGCGAAGTTGCTGCCGTAGACGACTGCCCCCCGCGGCCACCCCAGGGCGAGACCCACCGCCGGCGCGACGGCCACGACGGCGCTGAGCAGGTCGGATCCCACCCACAGCACCCGCCGGTCGAAGCGGTCCGCCACCCGGCCGAACAGCGGCGAGAGCACGGCCTGCGGGACGGCGACGGCGATGAAGAGCCAGCCCACGTCGAGCAGCGACCCCTGGGCGCGCACCATCAGCAGGGCCGCGGCGATCAGCTGGATGTTGTTGCCCAGGGAGGTGATGAACACGGCGGGAAGGAGCAGGCGTTGTGTGCGTTCGGTGGTCACGGGGACCGATGGTCCGGGTCTTCCCTGACATCCGCTGTCAGTGGTGACGCACCTGGTGACTGCCGGCGCGCGTTTAATCGGTGGACGCGCTGCCGCCGTCCCCGACAGCATGCCGCCGATGACTCGAACAGACACGCCTCCCGCATGGGACGAGCGCTCCTCACTGACGACCCTTCTCGACTACGCCCGGGAGACCGCCCGCGCCAAGTGCGAGGGCGTCTCGCCCGAGCACGCCCGCAGCGCCCCGCTCCCGGGCTCCCCCCTGATGACGCTCAGCGGACTGATCAACCACCTCCGCTGGGTCGAGTACTACTGGTTCGAGGTGGTCTTCCTCGGCGGCGAGGACGAGGGCCCCTGGACGGAGGAGGATCCCGACCGCGAGATGCGGATCGCCGTGGACATCCCCCTCGCCGACCTGCTGGCCGACTACGAGGCGCACACCGCCCGCTACCGCGAGCTCGTCGCCGGCCACGACCTGGACGCCCCGGCCAAGCGCCCGATCCGCGACGGCCGGCACCCGAGCCTGCGGTGGATCCTGCTGCACCTGATCGAGGAGACCTCCCGCCACAACGGCCACCTCGACCTCCTGCGGGAGATGGCCGACGGTCACACGGGCGCCTAGACGTACTCGCCCGGGAGGCGGGTGACCTGTCACCTCCGGGCGTGGTGGCCCCGCCGGCGGTGCCGGCCTTTCGGCTGTCCCGCATCCTTGCGCCCGAAAAGCGCGAACCCGCACCCACCCACCGGCACCGGCACCGACTTCATGACCGAGTACACCTACGGACGCCGCGCGAGGGCGAGCGCCAGCAGCGCGCGGTCGTCGGACGCGCCGGTCGCCCACTGCCCGGCATCGGCGCGGACGAAGTCCGCCACCGACGCGGGGTCGACGGGCACGTGCCCGCCGAAGCGGCCGGCCAGCCGGTCCAGCAGCGGATAGAAGACGCCCTTGCCGTCCCGCGCCTCGGTCACGCCGTCCGTGCAGACGACGAGCACCTCGCCCGGGGCCAGTCGATGCGAGGTGATCCGCGTGGGAACGGGGGAGAGGTCGCCCAGCCCCAGTGGTGGCGCGGGCGCGGTGCGCAGCCGGCGCGGGCCACCCGGGCCGCCGATGACCAGGGGCGGAGGGTGGCCCCGGTCGACCACCCGGACCTCCGAGCCGTCCTCCGAGAACTCCAGCAGCGCGGCCGTCACGAACAGCTCCGTGTCGTCCGCCTCGCCCTCCATGGCGCGGGCGACGCCGAGTTCCACGCGCTCCGCCAGCCGGGCGAGGTCCGGCCACTCGTGCGCCGAGACCCGGAAGGAGCCCAGTACGGCCGACACCGTCTCGACCGCGCCCAGCCCCTTCCCGCGGACGTCGCCGACGATCACCCGCACCCCGAACGGCGTGCACGCCAGGTCGTACAGGTCCCCGCCGACCAGCGTGCCGCAGTCCCCGGCCTCGTAGAAGCCCGCCGCCCGCAGCGGCCCGAGGATCTGCGGGACGGGGCGCAGCAGCGCCAGCTGCATCGCCTCGGCGACCGAGTTCGCCCTGACCAGATGGGTTTCGGCGCGGACGCGCTGCCGCGCCAGCACGACGCTGCTGATCCCGATGACCGCGGTCGCGAGGTAGAGCGCCACATGGTGCTGCTCGCTGAAATGGCCGGGGCGCAGCGAGGCCAAGGTCATCTGCAGGAGCACGCACACCCCGGTGGTCACGGCGACGACCCGCGGTGTGCGCGTGGCCGCCGTCAGGGGCGGCACTCCGACGAGCAGAAAACTGACCGGCTCGCGGCTCAGCAACGCCAGGTCCACCACGACGTCCAGGACCACCAGAGCGATCGGCAGCCACCAGACCCAGTTCCGCCGCGGTAACCGACGGGTGTGCGGCATGGCACCAGCTTAGGCGGGCCCCGCAGGTCGGTCGCGGAGCGACACCGCCGCGGCGAGCCCGGCCAGACGCGCCGCCGCCGCGTCCCAGGCGCGGCCGTCGCCGCCCGGCTCGTAGCGGCGCAGCGGCTGGGTGGCCGCGACCAGGGCGCGCATCGCCGCCAGGCCGTCGGGACCGTCGCCGAGCGCGCCGTGGGCACGGGCCTGGACGAGGATGTTGCCCAGGGCCGTGGCCTCGGTGGGGCCCGCGATCACCGGGAGCCCGGTGGCGTCGGCGGTGAACCGGCAGAGCAGTTCATTGCGCGAGCCGCCGCCGACCAGGTGGACGCGGTGGATGTCCCGGCCGGCGAGCTCCGCCGCCTCGCGCAGGGTGCGGCGGTGCGCCAGGGCGAGGCTCTCCAGGACGCAGCGGACGATCGCGCCGTGGGACGCCGGGGGCTCCTGGCCGGTCCGGGCGCAGTAGCCGCGGATCCGGGCGGGCATGTCGCCGGGCGCCAGGAACACCGGGTCGTCCGGGTCGATGAGGGCGGCGAAGGGCTCCGCGGCGGCGGCCGCGGCGAGCAGGTCCTCCAGGGGCTGCCCCTCCTGACGCTGCTCCCAGGTGCGGCGGCACTCCTCGAGCAGCCACATGCCCATGATGTTGCGCAGATAGCGGATGGTGCCGTCGATGCCGCGCTCGTTGGTGAAGTTGGCGATCCGCGAGGCCTCGGTGAGCACCGGGGCGTCCAGTTCCAGGCCCGCCAGGGACCAGGTGCCGCACGAGATGTAGGCGAAGTGCGGCGCCGTGGCCGGGACGGCCGCGACCGCGGAGGCGGTGTCGTGCGAGGCGACGGTCACGACCGGAGTGCCGGCCGGGAGCCCGGTGTACGCGGCCACATGGGGGAGGAGGGTGCCGGCGGGGGCGCCCGGGCGCCGCAGCGGGGGCAGCAGCCGCGGCTCGATGCCGAGCCGGTCGAGGAGTTCCTTCGACCAGGTCGCGGTGCGGGCGTCGAAGAGGCCGGTGGTGGAGGCGTTGGTCTCCTCGGCGCCGACGCTGCCGGTGAGCCAGTGGGTGAGGAGGTCGGGGATCATCAGCAGCGTCCGGGCGGCCGCGAACTGCGCCCCGTCGCGGGCGGCGGCCAGCTGGAAGACCGTGTTGAACGGCAGGTGCTGCAGCCCGGTGACCCCGTACAGCTCCTGCGGGCCGAACCGGTCCCTGACGCGTTCGGCGACGTGCTCCGTCCGGGAGTCCCGGTAGTGGTGGGGGATCCCGAGCAGGGCCCCGTCCGCGTCGAGCAGGCCGTAGTCGACGGCCCAGCTGTCGATGCCGACCGACGTGACGCCGTCCCCGGACCGGGCCGCCAGGCGCAGGCCCTCCAGGCTCTCCCGGAAGAGGGCGAGGACGTCCCAGTGCAGTCCGGTGGGCAGCCGTACGGGGGTGTTGGCGAAGCGGTGCACCTCGTCCAGGACGAGGTGGTCCGGGCCCACCCGGCCGAGGATGACGCGGCCGCTGGTGGCGCCGAGGTCGATGGCGGCGAATGGCACGTGGGCCCCTCGTGTTCTGGTCGTTCGGGTCGCAGCGACGGGTGCGGTCGGTGCGGTGCGGTGCGCGTACCGCGGTCGATCGGGGGTACGGACGCGGGGGAGCCGGCGGGCCGGCTCCCCCGCGCGATCCGGGCCTGCCTCAGCGCAGGAACGCCGCGGCCACGCCCGCGTCGACCGGGATGTGCAGCCCCGTGGTGTGGGTGAGGTCGCCGCCGGTCAGCGCGAACACCGCGTTGGCGACGTGCTCGGGGAGCACTTCGCGCTTGAGGATCGTGCGCTGGGCGTAGAACTCGCCGAGCTTCTCCTCCGGCACCCCGTACGTCGCGGCGCGCTGGGCGCCCCAGCCGGAGGAGAAGATGCCCGAACCCCGCACGACCCCGTCGGGGTTGACGCCGTTGACGCGGATGCCGTGCTCGCCGAGCTCGGCCGCCAGCAGCCGGACCTGGTGCGCCTGGTCGGCCTTGGTGGCGGAGTAGGCGATGTTGTCGGGACCGGCGAAGACCGCGTTCTTGGAGGCGATGTAGACGATGTCGCCGCCGAGCCTCTGCGCGATGAGCACGCGGGCCGCCTCGCGGGAGACGAGGAAGGAGCCACGGGCCATGATGTCGTGCTGGATGTCCCAGTCGCGGGCCGTGGTCTCCAGCAGCGGCTTGGAGACGGAGATGCCCGCGTTGTTGACGACCAGGTCCACTCCGCCGAAGGCCAGCAGCGCCTCGTCGAAGGCGGCGCGGATGGCCTCCTCGCTGGTGACGTCGACGGTGACCGCGACCGCGCGGTCCGGGCCGCCGAGCTCCTCCGCCACCGCTTCCGCGTTGCCGGCGTTGACGTCGGCGACGACCACGCAGGCGCCCTCCGCCACCAGGCGGTGCGCGATGGCCTTGCCGATGCCCGAACCCGCCCCCGTCACCAGCGCGATGCGGGTGGCCAGCGGCTTGGGCCCCGGCATGCGCTGGAGCTTGGCCTCCTCCAGCGACCAGTACTCGATGCGGAACTTCTCCGCCTCGTCGATCGGGGCGTACGTCGAGACCGCCTCGGCCCCGCGCATCACGTTGATCGCGTTGACGTAGAACTCGCCCGCCACGCGCGCGGTCTGCTTGTCCTTGCCGTAGCTGAACATGCCGACGCCCGGGACGAGGACGATCGCCGGGTCGGCACCGCGGATGGCGGGGGAGTCCTCGGTGGCGTGCCGGTCGTAGTAGGCCTGGTAGTCGGCGCGGTAGGCGGCGTGGAGCTCCTCGAGGCGGGCCACGGCGTCCTCGAGCGGGGCGGTCGGGGGGAGGTCCAGGACGAGCGGGCGGACTTTGGTGCGCAGGAAGTGGTCGGGGCAGGAGGTGCCCAGCGCCGCCAGCCGGGGGTGCCCGTCGTGCGCGAGGAAGTCCAGGACGGGCGCGGAGTCGGTGAAGTGGCCGACCTGGGGCCGGTCCTGGGAGGCGATGGCCCGCAGGACCGGGGCGAGGGCGGCCGCGCGGGCGCGGCGCTCGGCCTTCGGCAGCGGCTCGTAACCGGGCAGCGGGGCGCCGAACGGGTTCCGCTTGCCGTGGCTCTCCAGGAACTCCTCGGCCGTGCGGATGATCCACAGGGCGTTGCGCTCGCACTCCTCCGAGGTGTCGCCCCAGGCGGTGATGCCGTGACCGCCGAGGATCACGCCGACGGCCTGCGGGTTGGCCTCCTTGACGGCGGCGATGTCCAGGCCGAGCTGGAAGCCGGGACGGCGCCACGGGACCCAGGCGACCTTGTCGCCGAAGCACTCCCCGGTGAGCTTCTCGCCGTCTGCGGCGCAGGCCAGCGCGATGCCCGAGTCGGGGTGCAGGTGGTCGACGTGGGGGGCGTCGACGAGGCCGTGCATGGCGGTGTCGATGGACGGAGCGGCGCCGCCCTTGCCGTGCAGGCAGTAGTCGAACGCCGCGACCATCTCGTCCTCGCGCTCCGGGCCCGGGTAGACGGCGGTCAGGGCGCGCAGCCGGTCCAGCCGCAGGACGGCGAGTCCGGCCTCGGTGAGCGTGCCCAGGTCGCCGCCCGAGCCCTTGACCCACATCAGGTCCACGGAGCCGCCGGTGACGGGATCGGTGGCGGCGGCCTTCGCGGAGGCGTTGCCGCCCGCGTAGTTGGTGTTGCGCGGGTCGGCGCCCAGGCGGTGGGCGCGCTCCAGCAGGGCGGCGACTTCCGGGTGGGGGGCGGGTGCCATGGGGGTGTCCTTCGGGAGGGGAGGAACGGGGCGTGCGGGGGAGGGGGACAGGATGCGACGGCCCGGGGCCTACGCGCCCCAGCCGGCCTGCGTGCCGCCGACGCGGTCGGCGACGATGTGCTCCTGCCAGCCGGACGCGTGGTAGGCGGCGACGGGGTCGGGCGCCAGGCCCCGCTCCTCGCGCACCTCGCGCAGCAGCGGGCGCACGTCGGTGTTGTAGGCGTCCATGAGCACGGCGTTGGCGGCGAGCACGTCACCGGAGCGCTGGGCCGCGCCCAGTGCGTCGAGGTCGACCAGGAGCGCCTTGGCGGTGGCCTCCTGGACGTTCATCACCGAGCGGATGACCGCGGGGATCTTGGCCTCGATGTTGTGGCACTGGTCGAGCATGAAGGCCACGTTGGTCTCGGCCTCGAAGCCGCCGTTCTTGGCGACCTCGTGCAGGATCCGGAAGAGCTGGAAGGGGTCGGCGGCACCGACCATGAGGTCGTCGTCGGCGTAGAAGCGGGAGTTGAAGTCGAATCCGCCGAGCTTCCCCTGGCTCAGCAGGAAGGCGACGATGAACTCGATGTTGGTGCCCGGCGCGTGGTGGCCGGTGTCGACGACGACCTGGGCCTTGGGGCCGAGCTTGAGGCAGTGCGCGTAGGCGGTGCCCCAGTCCGGGACGTCGGTGGTGTAGAAGGCGGGCTCGAAGAGCTTGTACTCCAGGAGCATCCGCTGGTCGTCGCCGAGCCGCTCGTGGACCTCTGCCAGGGCCTCGGCCAACCGCTCCTGGCGGCCGACGATGTCGTCCTGGCCGGGGTAGTTGGTGCCGTCGGAGAACCAGAGCTTGAGGTCGCCGGAGCCCGTGGCGTCCATGATGTCGACGCACTCCAGCAGGTGGTCCGTGGCCTTGCGGCGGACCCGGGGGTCGGGGTGGCACACGCTGCCGAGCTTGTAGTCGTCGTCCTGGAAGACATTGGAGTTGATCGCGCCGAGTTCGAGACCCCGGTCCTTGGCGTGGGCGGCGAGCGCGGAGTAGTCGTCGACCTTGTCCCAGGGGATGTGCAGGGCCACCTTGGGGGCGACGCCGGTGAATTCGTGCACCTTGGCCGCGTCGTCCAGCTTCTCGTACGGGTCGCGGGGCACCCCGGCCTGGGCGAACACCTTGAAACGAGTGCCGGAATTGCCGTAACCCCAGGACGGCGTCTCGATCCGCTGGGCTGTGAGTGCGGCCTTGACGGCTGCGAAGTCAGGCATGTCCACCTCGGATGGCTCAGTGAATCGGCTCAGTGAATCGATTCATTAGCCTGTGAAGCTATCCACGTCGGCGGGTGGGCGTCAAGGGGTCTGCCGGGCCTTGATCCCCGTTATTGAATCGTGTCATCCGTGCCGGAAAAGCGCGTTGTGGCTGTTCGTTGGGCGTTGTCGGGCCTGTTACCTGCGGGTTTCGCGAGGATGCAGGTCAGGAGGGGGAGGCGGCAGCTCTTGACGCCTTCGCGGGGCGGGGCTAGCTTCCCGGCAACTCCGTTGAAACATTTCATAGCAGGAGGGCGCAATGACGCACCCCGAACCGGAGACCACTCCGGTGCTCGCGCTCGAGGGGGTGAGCAAGTCCTTCGGTGCGGTTCGCGCTCTGCGCGGTGTATCGCTCCGGCTCCACGCCGGCGAGGCCCATGCCCTGGCGGGCGAGAACGGCGCCGGCAAGTCGACACTGATCAAGACACTCGCGGGTGTGCACCGCCCCGACACCGGCACGGTGCTGCTCGACGGCCGGCCCGTGGAGTTCCACGGCCCGGGGGACGCCCGTGACGCGGGGGTCGCCGTCATCTACCAGGAGCCGACGCTCTTTCCCGACCTGTCGGTGGCCGAGAACATCTTCGTCGGCCGCCAGCCCCGCCGTTCGTTCGGCAGGGTCGACCACAAGGCCGTGCGCGAGGCCGCGGCCGATCTCTTCCGCCGCCTCGGCGTGGACCTCGACCCGGAACAGCCGGCCCGCGGACTGTCCATCGCCGACCAGCAGTTGGTGGAGATCGCCAAGGCGCTCTCCTTCGACGCCCGCGTCCTGATCATGGACGAGCCGACCGCCGCGCTCACCGGCACTGAGGTCGCCCGGCTCTTCGGGGTCGTCAAGTCCCTGCGCGAGCAGGGCGCCGCGGTGCTCTTCATCTCCCACCGCCTCGAGGAGATCTTCGCCCTCTGCCAGCGGGTCACCACCCTGCGGGACGGTGCGTGGATCGCCAGCGAGCCCCTCGACGGGCTCACCGAGGACGACCTGGTCCGCCGCATGGTCGGCCGCGACCTGGACGAGCTCTACCCCAAGCAGGACGCGGAGATCGGCGAAGTCGCCCTCAGCGTGCGCCGGCTGACCCGCGAAGGCGTCTTCACCGACGTCTCCTTCGAGGTGCGCCGCGGCGAGATCGTGGGCCTGGCCGGCCTCGTCGGCGCCGGGCGCAGCGAGGTCGCGCGGGCGGTCTTCGGCGTGGACCGCCGGGACGCCGGCGAGGTCGTCGTCAACGGCAAGCCGTTGCGCGGCGGGGCGCCGAGCCTCGCGATGGCCGCGGGGATCGCGCTGGTCCCCGAGGACCGCCGGGCCCAGGGCCTGGTGATGGACATGTCCATCGAACGGAACATCGGCCTCACCGGCTTCGCCGCGACCTCCAAGGGCGGTCTGATGAGCCGTCGCGCGGAGCGGAACCGCGCGGTGGACTGGGCCGTGCGGCTCCAGGTGAAGTACGCCCGGATGGCCGACTTCGTCGGCACCCTGTCCGGCGGCAACCAGCAGAAGGTCGTCCTCGCCAAGTGGCTCGCGACCGCGCCCGAGGTGCTGATCGTCGACGAGCCCACGCGCGGCATCGACGTCGGCACCAAGGCCGAGGTGCACCGGCTGCTTTCGCGGCTCGCCTCCGAGGGTGTGGCCGTACTGATGATCTCCTCCGACCTGCCGGAGATCCTCGGCATGGCGGACCGCGTCCTGGTGATGCACGAGGGACGACTGACGGCCGAGATCCCCCGGTCCGAGGCGACCGAGGAATCCGTGATGGCGGCGGCCACCGGCCGCGTGAGGAGGGCGGCGTGACCGTGACCGCCGACACCGCGCAGCAGATCGCCGCGGACGAACCGACCGCGTCCCGCCGCTTCCTGGACCGGGTGCTCAGACTGCGGGCGCTCGCCGTGCTCGCCGTGCTCGTGGCCATGCTGGGCGCGACGCAGATCTACAACAGCGAGTTCCTGTCCCAGCAGGGCGTCAAGGACCTCCTGCTGAACGCCACCATCCTCGTGCTGGTCGCCATCGGCCAGGCCATGGTCGTCATCACCCGCAACGTCGACCTGTCGGTCGGCTCGGTGCTCGGCATCTCGGCCTTCGCCGCGGGCAGTTATCTGCACGGCGGCGGCAACCCGCTGGTCGCCGTGCTCATCGCGGTCGGGCTCGGCGTGCTCTTCGGCCTGCTGAACGGCCTGCTGGTGAGCCTGGGTCAGGTGCCCGCCCTCGTGGTGACCCTGGGCACGCTCTACATCATCCGCGGCATCGACTCCATCTGGGTCGGCTCCCGCCAGATCACCGCGAACGACCTGCCGGCGAGCTTCGTCGACTTCGGCCACGACGGCCTGTCGGTGATCCCCTACCTGGCGCTGGTGACGCTCCTGGTGCTGGTCGCGGCCGGCTACTACCTGCGCAGCTACCGCGGCGGCCGCGACCTGTACGCGCTGGGCTCCAGCCCGGAGGCCGCCCGGCTGGCCGGCGTCCCGGTCCGCAAGCGGATCCTGACGGCGTACGTGGTGTGCGGGGCGCTCGCCGGACTCGCCGGCGCGCTCTACCTCGCCCGTTTCGGCAACGTGGACTCCGGCACCGGCAACGGCTACGAACTGACCGTCGTCAGCGCCGTGGTGGTCGGCGGCGTCGCCTTCACCGGCGGCTCCGGCACCGTGTACGGCGCCGCGCTCGGCGCCCTGCTGCTGACCTCGATCAACAGCGTCCTGCCCTCCATCGGCGTCAGCTCGGTGTGGGTGCTGGCCATCGACGGCGTCCTGCTCCTGCTCGCCATCGCCGTGGACCGGATCGTCGCGCTGCGGGTGGCCGGCGTCCTCCGCAAGCGGGCCGCACAGATGAGGAGTGCCCACCATGCCTGAGACCACCAAGGCTCCCGCCCCGCTCGCCCGCCTCGGCGGCGCGGTGCGCTGGGACACCGCGGTCGGCGCCCTGCTCGTCGTCCTGCTGATCTGCTCCTTCTCCTTCGTGGACAACTTCGGCAACGCGCTGAACGTGTCCTTCCTGATCGGCAACACCCTGCCGATCGCACTGATCGCGCTGCCGATGACCATGCTCGTCGTCTCCGGCGAGATCGACCTGTCCGTCGGCTCGACCGCCGGCCTGTCGGGCGCCGTCATGGGCGCGATGTGGAACGGCGGCATGGCGATCGAGACGATCATCCCGCTCTGCCTGCTCCTCGGCGCGCTGTGCGGTCTGGTCAACGGCCTGCTCGTGACCCGGCTGGGCCTTCCGTCGCTGGCCGTCACGATCGGCACGCTCGCCGCCTACCGCGGCATCGCGCAGATCGTGCTCGGCGCGGACTCCGTCACCGACTTCCCGCAGCAGTACCTCGACTTCGGCGCCGGCCGGATCGACGGCACCTTCATCCCGTACGCGGCGATCCCCTTCGTCGTCCTGCTGCTGATCGCCGTCCTCGTGCTGCACGCGACCCCGGTCGGCCGCTCCCTGTTCGCCGTCGGCGCCTCGGAGGAGGCGGCCCGGTTCGCGGGGGTGCGGGTGCGGCGCCTGAAGATGGCGATGTTCGTGACGACCGGTCTGGTCTCCTCCCTCACCGGGGTCTTCTGGGCCCTGCACTACGCCAGCGCCCGCTACGACAACGCCACCGGCCTGGAGCTCTCCGTCATCGCAGGCGTCCTGCTCGGCGGTATCGACTTCGACGGCGGCAGGGGCACCCTGGGCGGCGCGATCGCCGGCGTGTTCCTGCTCGGCGCGGGCCAGAACGTCATGAGCCTGCTCAACGTCTCGGCCCAGTCCCAGATCGTCGTCACCGGTGTGCTCCTGGTGATCTCCGTCCTCGCCCCGAGGATCGGCCGCCAGGTCTCGCAGGCCAGGGCGCGCCGAAGGTCCGCCGACAAGGCCCCCGCGGCGCTCGCCTCCTCCTGATCCCCGACCTCCCCCCGCACGCGTCACACGGCACCACCACCCCCCGCGCTCCCTCCCGTCCTCACTCCGGCGCCCGCTCCGGCAGCGAAAGGATCACCATGTCCACCAGAACCCTCACCCGTCGCGCCACCGTCGTCGTCGCCGTCACCGCGGCCGTCGCGCTCGGTGCCACGGCCTGCGGCGGCACCACCAAGAACTCCTCCAAGGACAGCGACGGCGCCGCCAAGGCGACCGCCTCGGCCGACCCCAACGCCGCGACGAAGAAGGACCTGAACGTCGCCTTCCTGCCCAAGCAGGTCAACAACCCGTACTTCACCATCGCCGACAACGGCGGCAAGCAGGCCCTGGACGCGCTGGGCTCCACCTACAAGGAGGTCGGCACCAGCAGCGGCACCGACACCGCCGGACAGGTCAGCTACGTCAACACCCTCACCCAGCAGCAGGTCGACGCGATCGCCGTCTCCGCGCAGGACCCGGGCGCCCTGTGCACCTCGCTCAACCAGGCGCGCAAGAACGGCATCAAGGTCGTCACCTACGACTCGGACACCAAGCCGGAGTGCCGCGACCTGTTCGTCTCGCAGGCCAGCTCCGAGGACCTGGGCCGCACCGAAGTGCAGCTGCTGGCCGAGCAGATCGGCTACAAGGGCGAGATCGCGATCCTGTCGGCGGCGCAGACCGCCACGAACCAGAACACCTGGATCGACTTCATGAAGGACGAGCTGAAGGACCCCAAGTACAAGGACGTCAAGCTGGTCAAGGTCGCCTACGGCAACGACGACGCCCAGCAGTCCTTCCAGCAGACCCAGGGCCTGCTCCAGCAGTACCCCGACCTGAAGGGGATCATCTCCCCGACCACCGTCGGCATCAAGGCGGCCGCCCAGTACCTGTCGGGCTCCAAGTACAAGGGCAAGGTCAAGCTGACCGGCCTGGGCACGCCCAACGACATGCGCGCCTACGTCAAGAACGGCACCGTCGAGGCCTTCGAGCTGTGGGACCCGGCCAAGCTCGGCTCGCTCGCCTCGTACGCCGCCGTCGCCCTGGCCTCCGGCCAGATCTCCGGTGCGGAGGGACAGACCTTCAAGGCCGGTGACCTGGGCAGCTACACCATCGGAAAGGACGGCGTGGTGGTGCTCGGCAAGCCGACGGTGTTCACCAGGGACAACATCGACCAGTTCAAGTTCTGAGAGTCCGGGCGTGGCGGAGAAGGGCCGCACGGTGGGGATCAAGGACGTCGCCCGTGAGGCGGGGGTGTCCGTGGGCACGGTCTCCAATGTGATCAACCGGCCGGACGCGGTCCCCGAGGCGACCCGGGTCCGCGTGCAGCGCGCCATCGCCCGGCTGGGGTACGTACGCAGCGAGTCCGCCCGCCAGTTGCGGGCGGGCCGCAGCAGGATCATGGCGCTGCTCGTGCTCGACATGGGCAACCCGTTCTTCGTCGACGTGGCGCGCGGCGCGGAACGGGCGGCCCGGGAGGCGGGGCTGGGCGTCATGGTCTGCAACAGCGCGGAGAACCCGCAGGAGGAGGCCGCGTACCTGTCGCTCTTCGCGGAGCAGCGGGTGCGCGGGGTGCTGGTGACCCCGGCCGACGCCGACGGCGGCAACCTCGCCGCGTTCCGGCGGCACCGCATCCCCTTCGTCCTCGTCGACCGGGTCGCGGCGGGCACCGCCGAGTGCTCGGTGTCGGTGGACGACGTGGCCGGCGGCCGGATGGCCGTCGGCCACCTGGTCGCCGCGGGGCACCGGCACATCGCGTACGTCTCCGGTCCGGCGCACCTGCACCAGGTCCGCGACCGCCGCACGGGGGCGCTCGCGGCCCTGGCCGAGGCCGGCCTGCCCGCGGAGACGCTGCGCGAGCTGCCCACCGAGCGGCTGGACGTCGCGGCCGGACGGGACGCCGGCCACCGGCTGCTCGGCCTCCCGCAACGGCCGACCGCCGTGTTCTGCGCCAACGACCTGCTCGCCCTCGGGGTGCTGCAGGCGCTGTACGCGGCGGGGGTGGACGTCCCCGGCGAGATGGCGATCGTCGGCTACGACGACATCGAGTTCGCGGCGGCCGCGGCCGTGCCGCTCACCTCGGTGCGGCAGCCCGCCGTCTCCATGGGCTCGCTGGCGGCCGGGATGCTCCTGGAGGAGACCGGGCCGCAGGCCCGGGAGCACCGGCACCGCAGGGTCGTGCTCCAGCCGGAGCTGGTGGTGCGGGACTCCAGCCTGATCAGGCGCTGAGGCGGTCCGGCCGGTCGGTCCGGTGGGTCCGGCGCGGCCGCCCGGACCGGTCAGTCCGCCCGGTCCGGGCGGCCGGCCGCGGTCCGTCCCATCGTCAGCGCCAGCTTCCGCAGCCGCCGCCAGTCCGTGCGCACGCCCGTCGCCGGCAGACCGGGGCGGGAGCGGGGCACCCTGACCCGCAGCGCGCCGGGCCGGATCCAGCAGCGCACGGGCGTGGTCAGCACGAGGGCCTCGCCGTCCACGCCCGCGTCGACCTCGGCGGCGTCGGCCGTGGTCACCACGTCCCGCGCCGTCAGGACGGTGAGCCCGGAGGCGACCCGCGGACCCATCAGCAGCCCCGCCGCCTGGGCCGCGTTGTCGACCTTGACGCCCAGCACCCCGAGCAGCCCGGTGTCGAGGCGGTCGCGGCGGCCGAGCCCGGCGGGATCGTCGGTCCGGTAGGGGTTGTTGCTGACCAGCACGGCCTGCGGCTCGTCGATGACCGCGGTCCCGGCCGTCGCGGTCAGCCGGGGCCCGGTCCGGTGGGTCAGCAGATCGGGCAGGAGCTCCAGGGTGGTGCCCACCTTGTCGTCCCGGTACGCGGGGCTCTGCACGACGGCCGCGTAGGCGCCGAACGACACGTTGTTGACGAAGGGCCGGTCGCCCACGTAGCCGAGGTCGACGCGCAGCTCCACGCCGTCGGTGAGCGCGTCCAGGCAGGCCGCGGGGTTGGCGCGGTCCAGGCCCAGATCCATGGCGAAGTGGTTGCGGGTGCCCGCGCAGATCACCAGGAACGGCAGTCCCCGCTCGGCGGCGACCCCGGCCACCAGCGCCTGCGTGCCGTCCCCGCCGGCCACGCCGAGCAGGTCGGCGCCCTCGTCGGCCGCCTGCCGGGCGAGCTCAGCGACGTCCTGCGGGTGCTCGGGGTCGAGCAGGACGACCCGGGCGCCGAGCGCCTCGGCCTTCTCCCGCAGCCCGAACGTGCCGACCTTGCCGCCGCCCGAACGCGGGTTCATGATCAGGAACGGCCGGCGCGGCCTGGCCGCCATGCGCTCCCGCACGCGCGCCTCGTGGGCCCGGGTGGCACGGACCGCGGTCCGCCCGGCGGCCACGGCGAGCGCCCACAGCGCGAGCGAGGTGATCACGACCCACAGCAGATTGGCCGTGCCGTAGTACACCAGGACGGCCAGCGGGGTCACGACGGTGAGCAGTACGGCCAGCGCCCTGATCACACCGCGGCGGGTCAGCACCCACCACGCCCCCGCAGCCGTCACCGCGGTACCGCCCAGCCCGGCGGCGACCAGCGTGATGCTCCGCAGCCCCGCGAAGGCCAGCGGCAGTGCCACGGCCGCCCCCGCCGCGGCCAGCGCGAGGCGGGCCAGCCAGCGCTGGGCGGCATGCGTCCGGGAGAGGTGCTCCATGCCCTGACACTGCCACCGCCCGGCCCCGGTCCGCCATCCCGGCCGTGTCCCACGGGTGGCGCGGGCCTGCTCGTGCGCCGGCACGCGGGGCGCTGGCCGGCGGTGGTGCGGGCGGCGGTGCCACCCTCTGGCAGCGCGATCAGGCGGGCCGGATCGCTCGGGAGCCGGTGCGCCGTCTCCCGAGGGAACCGCCGTCCGCCGTCCGCCCCCGACCCGCAGCCGGCCGGTCCCGGTTCACGCGCCGCGGCCGTCAGGAGGTGCAGCGCAGCACGCCCGCCGCCTGTTTGGCGGCCAGCACGCGGCGGACGCTGTTCGCGACCAGGGTCCGCACCTTCGGTTCGTGGCGCATGGCGTAGCGGATGCCCTCGGCCATCGTGGGGATGCCCTTGGGGGCGACGGTGAGGGTGAGGTCGCCGCCGGCGCGGAGGAAGGAGAGAGCGCGCTGGCCGAGGGCCACGGACTGGGCGGAGGCCGCCTTGCCGAGGTCGTCGGAGATGATGACGCCCTTGAAGCCCAGGTCGTGGCGGAGCGTCTGATCGACGATCAGCGAGGAGAACACGGCCTTGTGCTTGGGGTCGATGCGCTTGTACGTCGCCAGGGAGACCATCACCAGCCCCGCGCCCGCGGAGATGCCCGCGCGGAAGGGGGCGATGTTGCTGCCCGTGCGGGTCAGCGTCGTGTCCGTCACCGAGGCGGTCGTGTCGGTGTTGCCCTTGACGCTGCCCAGGCCCGGGAAGTGCTTGGGCGTGGTCAGCACCCCGGCTGCCTTCGAGCCCTGGACGTACGCCGTGACGTGCGGGGACACCACGCTCGACGTCGAGCCGAACTGGCGGCCGTAGCGGCCGATGGGGGCGTTCGCGGTGCCGATCGAGGCGGGGACGATGTCGGCGACCGGTGCCAGGTTGACGTTGACGCCCGCCTTCTTCAGCTCCTTCGCCCAGCCCTCCGCGCGCGAGCGCAGCGTGGCGGTGGACCAGGTGCCCTGGGTCTTCCCGTTGGGGATGGTGGAGAAGCCGGGGCCCTTGAGGACCTGCACCTGGCCGCCCTCCTGGTCCGTGGAGACCAGCAGGCCGACCCGCTGTCCCGCCACCGTCTGCCCGAGCGACTTCTGCAGCCCGTCCACCAGGGTCCGGGTCTTCGTCACCCCGGCCGTGCTGCGGCCCGCGAGGAACACCGACCCGACGGCGTACGACCGCAACGCGTCCTGGTCCGCCTTCGGCGGCGAGGGCAGCTGGGCCGCGCCCATGAAGAGCTGACCGACGCGCTGCGTGTCGTTCATCGCCGCCAGGACCCGGTCCGCGCAGGACGCCTTCGGGGAGGCGGTGGCCGCCGCGCGCCCCGTGGCGACCATGGACTCCGGGGTGGACGGCGCCCCCTGGCAGGCGGCCAGGGCCAGCGTCGTCGCCAGCAGGGCGAGGGACACGCGTCGGGAGGTGAGGGCGTACAGGGTCACACTTGCAGCGAATATCCTGAACGTCCTGCGTGTCAATCGGAGCCGGACGCCGGGGGAGGGGTTGTGGCGAGCCGTTATGTCGCCGTGGTGGGGCCTGCCGAGGCCGGTGAGCGGGAGCGCGAGATCGCCCGCAGACTCGGCGGACTGCTGGCCCGTCGCGGCGCCGTCGTCGTCTGCGGCGGGCTCGGCGGGGTCATGGGCGCCGTGGCCGAGGGCGCCCGCGCCCAGGGCGGGATGACCGTCGGACTCCTTCCGGGCCGTGACCGCCGGGCGGGTGACCCGTCGCTCTCGGTGGCGATCGCCACGGGCCTCGGCGAACTCCGCAACGGCCTGGTCGTCAGCGCCGCCGACGCGGTCGTCGCGGTCGGCGGCAGTTGGGGCACGCTGAGCGAGGTGGCGCTCGCGCTGCGGACCGGCAAGCCCGTGGTCGTGGTCGACGGCTGGGCCGTACAGGGCCCCCCGGCCGGGGAGACGTTCCTGCGGGCGGCCTCCGCCGAAGAGGCGGTCGAGGCGGTGGAGGCCGCCCTGGCCGGCACGCCCCGGGACGCAGCCCCGGGCGCCTGACCGCCGGGGGCCGCCCGGGGGACGCGGCCGCGGGTCGGACCGCGACGGTCTTCAGCCCGGTGCAGTGGGACAGGCCCACCGCGCCGAAGTCGCGACCGGGACCGCTCGCCTTGCAGCCGCCGAACGGGGCGGCCATGCCGGAGGCGGCGCCGTTGACGTGGAAGGTGCCGGTGCGGACCCGCCGGGCGACCTCCAGTCCGTGTCCGCGGTCCGCCGTCCACATCCAGCCGCCGTGCGACCGCCGCTTCGTCCTTCCATGACCGTTCTGGCGCGTCGATTCATGCCGTCCCGGGGGATCGCCGCGCCCTGGCGCGGCCCTCGCCCGCGTCCGGTCCGCCCCTGTCGCCGTTGGGACATGTCACAGCTGTGACAGCTGATACCCGGTGACACGCTCTTCGCCATCAGCCGATTCTGTCGGACAGCACGTGACCCGGAGCTGTACGAAAGGTGTTTGGCTGATGGCATGGTTCCGCCTATCGGCGGCGATATCGACAGTGCTGGTGGTGACAGTCGGGGGCACATTCACCGCCTCCGCCCAGACGTCCACGGACGGAACGGCGCGATCCGCCGGCCGCGAGGGCACGACGTCCGCCACCGTCCGACTGGTGACCGGTGACCGGGTGACGGTGACGTCGCTGCCCGGTGGACGGCGTACCGCGTCGGTTCAGCCCGGACCTGGGCGCGAGCACATCCCCTTCCGCACGCTGGAGGGTGACGACAAGGCGCTGACCGTGATGCCGTTCGACGCCGAGGGGCTGGTGTCCGCCGGCACCCTGGACGCCCGGCTGTTCAACGTCACGGCCCTGATCGCCGCCGGCTACGACGAGGCACACGCCCCCGCGCTGCCGCTGATCGTCTCCTCGCAGCCGGAGCCGGCACGGGACGGTGCCAGGGTCACCGCGCAGGCGGCGAAGACCGCCGCGGCCACCGCCGACCGGCTGGTGGCGTTCCGTGCGGCCGCGACGCCCTCCCGCAGCCTGGAGAGCATCCACGCGCGGTCGCTGCGGGTCGCCGGCGACGACCTCGGCGCGTTCTGGAAGACGCTGAACCCCGGCGGAACGTCGGACGCGGCCCGGGCCGCGGTCACTCCGCGGGTCTCGCTGGACGGCAGGGTCAAGGCCGTGCTGGACCGCAGCACCGGTCAGATCAACGCCCCCACCGCCTGGAAGGCCGGCTACGAGGGCCAGGGCGTCAAGGTGGCGATCCTCGACACCGGTGTCGACGCGAACCACCCCGACCTGGCCGGGCGCATCGCGGAGGCCAAGGACTTCTCCGACAGCGGCAACACGGTGGACCACTTCGGCCACGGCACGCATGTCGCCTCGATCGTCGGAGGCACCGGCGCCGCGTCGTCCGGCACCCGCCGCGGTGTGGCGGACAAGGCCGATCTGCTGGTCGGCAAGGTGCTGGGTGACCAGGGTTACGGCTCGGAGTCGCAGGTCATCGCGGGCATGGAGTGGGCGGCGAACGAGGAGCACGCCAAGGTCGTCAACATGAGCCTCGGCTCGGACGGGGAGACCGACGGCACGGACACGATGAGCCAGGCCCTCAACGCCCTGACCGCGTCGACCGGCACGCTCTTCGTCGTGGCCGCGGGCAACGCGGGCCCGGGGCCGAGCACCGTCGGTTCCCCCGGTGCGGCCGACGCCGCCCTGACGGTCGGAGCCGTCGACCGGGACGACTCCATCGCCTCCTTCTCCAGCCGTGGCCCGCGCTGGGGCGACAAGGCGGTCAAGCCCGACGTGACGGCCCCCGGCGTCGGCATCGTCGCCGCCCGCGCGTCCGGCACCACCATGGGTGACCCGATCGACGCCAACTACACCTCGGCGTCCGGCACTTCGATGGCGACCCCGCATGTCGCCGGTGCCGCCGCGCTGCTGGCCCAGGAGCACCCCGACTGGAGCGCCCAGCAGTTGAAGGACGCCCTGATCAGCACCTCGCACACGGTGTCCGGCACCCAGGTGACCGAGCAGGGCGGCGGCCGCATCGACCTGGCCGCGGCCATCGGCCCGGTCACGGCCACCGGCAGCGTCACCCTCGCACCCCTCCAGGCCGGCGGCAGCGGCGGCCAGACGGCCACCGTCCGCTACACCAACACTGGTGACCGCGAGGTCAAGCTCTCCCTCGCCGCCGCTCTGGCCACCAGCAGCGGACGCGCCCTCACGGACGGTGTGGTCACCCTCGGCTCCGACACCGTGACGGTGGCTCCCGGCGCCACCGCCGAGGTGCCGCTGAGCACCGACGCCGCCCACGCGGCGCGCGGCGACTACTACGGCTACATCACCGCCAAGTCCGCCGACGGCACCGTGGTCGCCCACACCACCGTCTCCCTCGTGGTGCACGCCCCGCAGCACCGGCTGACCGTGCTCTACCGCGACCGCAGCGGCAAGCTCATGCCGGGCTGGCTGCCCAACATCTGGGGCCCCGACGGGTTCGTGCAGTACACGGACCGGGACGCGGCGGTCGCGGTCGTCGAAGAGGGCACGTACAACATCAGCGGCGGTTTCTACGACCGGGTCGAGGGCGGTCACGAGGCGGGCGACGTCGTCGCTCCCGACGTGCACGTCACCAAGGACATGACGGTGACGCTGGACGCCTCCAAGGTCACCGAGGTGAAGATCCGCACTCCTCGTCCCGCCGAGCAGCACGGCATCCTCAGCACGATGCTCTACCGTCAGATCGACGGCCACGGACTGCTGCAGGGCGCCATGTACTTCGACGAGGTCAAGCGGCTCTACGTCAGCCCCGTCGCCCCGGTCACCGACGGCGCCTTCGAGTACTCCTCGCGCTGGCAGCTGACGGCCCCGCAACTGCGGGCGAAGGTCTCCGGCGGTTCGCTGGGCTTCACCCCGTACTACTACCCGATGTCCCAGGTCTTCAGCGACCGCGGCGCGCGGCTGACCGCCGTGGACGCCGGGACCTCGACCGCGCCCAACTTCAGCGGGGTGCGCGGCAAGCTGGCAATCGTACGGCTCGAATACCCCGTCGACGACCGGGCGCTCGCGCAGGCCGCGGCGGCCGCGGGTGCCAAGGCGCTGATGACGGTGCAGCCCGAGGAGCTGTACGACTGGACCCGGTGGCAGCCGGACGGTGACCGGTGGGCCCTGCCCATCATGCGGACCTCCTGGAAGAACGGGTCGGCACTCCTGGCGCGCGTCGAGAAGGGCACCACCTCGGTGGAGTTCTCCGGGACGGTGCGCAGCCCGTACCTGTACGACGTGATGCAGGTCTCGAAGGGCTCCATCCCCAAGCAGCTGGTCCACACCGTCTCGGAGCGGAACACCGCCGAGGTGCGCAGCACCTACACCCGCACCGGCGCCTCGGAGTGGACGAGCGAGCAGCGCTTCGGATGGCGGCCGTTCGAGGACACCGCCTGGAACCAGTACAACCGTTACGTTCCGGTGGGCAAGGAGCGCGTCGAGTACGTGAGCAGCGGTGACACGCTGTGGAACCACGTCGTGCACCACAACGTCGTCAGCGACCCCGACTTCCCGCTGCTGGCTGGCATGCACGACGCCCCGCACACCTACCGGGCCGGTCAGCACGCCACGGAGCGGTGGTTCGGAGCGGTGGTCCGCCCGTCGATCCCGCGCGGTGGGAACCTGCCGTCGGTGCGCAACGGCGACACCCTGGCGGTGTACGTGCCGGAGTTCAACGACTCCGGCGCCGACCACTGGTCGTTCGCCGAGGTCGACCCCTTCGGCGGCGGTGTCGGCGGCGGTGTCCGTGCGCCGATGGTGAGCGACACGGCCACGGCCGAGCTGTACCGCGACGGGACGCGGATCGCCGAGTCCGACCAGGGCGCGTGGGGCAACTTCGAGGTGCCCGCGGGCGAGGCCGAGTACCGGCTGGACCTGACGACCGCCCGCACCTCCCCCGACTGGGCCTTCGGCACCGGCACCCGGACCTCCTGGACGTTCCGCTCGGGCACGGCGGCCGAGCCGACGGCGCTGCCCCTGCTCCAGGTCGACTACACCGTGCCGGTCGACGCCCGCAACGCGGTGGGCTCCGCCCGCCGGTACAGCCTCGGCCTGAACGTGCGGATGCAGGACGGCATGACGGCGCCGCGCGGTGTGACCCTGCGGGTCGAGACGTCCTACGACGACGGACGGACCTGGACCCGGGCCGCCACGGCCCGCAAGGGCGGCGGCTTCACCGCCACCGTGGAGCGTCCGTCGCGGGTGCGCGGCGACGCCTACGTGACGCTGCGCGTGACCGCGACCGATGCGGCGGGCAACAGCGTCCGGCAGACGGTGGACCGTGCCTATCTGCACAGCGGCGCACGGGCCGCCGAAGGACGGTGACGGTGGGGCGTCACCGTTGACACAGCGGCGGGTGCAGGGGAGTGTGGGCCCCGGCACCCGCCGCGCCATATGCACGAAACCTTTCCCGGGTATAGTCCAATCTTTAACGATATGGGCGGCTTGTACGCAACCTGTGCATGCCTCCCTGGACCCGTCACGGACCCGGAGGAACGCGGCATGCTCGAGGCGGCTGGCCTCACCACGGTCGAGGAGACCGTCTACCGGCTTCTTGTCAGCACCGTGACGGCCTCGGCCGAGGAGATCGCGGCACAGACGGGCCTCCCGCCCGGGCAGACGGAGGGCGTCCTCGCGTCCCTCGCCACCAAGGGGCTCGCCAGCCGCACCGACCGGCAGCCCCGGCACTACGCCGCCAGCCCGCCCGACGTGGCCCTGCTGCCGCGCCTGCAGCGTCACGCCGACGCCCTCGACAAGGCCCGCACCGCGGTGACCGACCTGCTGGAGAGCTACCGCAGCACCGTGCGGCGCCAGGACGCCGGCCAGCTTATAGAGGTCATCACCGGCGCCGAGGCGCTGCGCCAGCACCTGCGGCAGATGCAGGACAACGCGCGCCACGAGGTGCTCTGGTTCTGCAAGGCGGAGTACGTCGCCATGCCCTCGGGCAGCAATCGGGCCGAGTACGAGGCACTGGCCCGCGGCGTGCGCTACCGCGTCGTGTACGAGCGGGCGTTCTTCGACGACGACGGAGCCATTGACAACGTTGTTGAGGGCGTCCAGGCCGGCGAGATCGCCCGCTCCGTGCCCCACCTCCCGCTGCGTCTCGCCGTCGCCGACCGCACCATCGCCATCTGCCCACTGGTGCCTGGCGGCCCCCACGGCAGCCCGAACGAGCCGACCGCCGCCCTGCTGCGCGACAGCAGCCTCCTCGGGGCGCTGACCGCGCTCTTCGAGCGCTACTGGGAGGACGCGGTGCCGCTGCACGTCAGCGCGTCCGGCGCGATGAGCGGCGCCGACGGCGCCGACGAGACCGACCCCCTGAGCGAGACCGACCGCAGACTGCTCTCGCTGCTCGTCGCCGGCGTCGCGGACAAGGCCATCGCCAGCCAGATGGGCCTGAGCCGGCGCACCGTCCAGCGCCACATCCAGCACATGATGACCCTCGCCGGCGCCGCGACCCGCATGCAGCTGGCCTGGCAGGCGGCCCGCCGGGGCTGGCTCTGAGCAGGGTGCGGAGGGACCCGCGGCGGTAAGGTGAGAGGTGGCGCGAGTGCCCAAGGCCCCGGAGCGTTGGTGCCATGTCCCGACGTCACACCGCTCCCTCCAGCAGCGCCGAGGAGCTGTTGCACACTCTCGGACAGCTCACCGGCCGGATCCTCGAGCGGATCAAGATGCAGCAGGCCCGGGTGGAGCTGGCCGCAGCACTTCAGCGGCACACCCTCGGCGCCGCGCTCCCGACCGTCCCCGGCCTGCGGGTGGCCGGGCGGTACGCCCCCGCACGCGACGGACTCGACATCGGCGGCGACTGGTACGACGTGTTCCCCATGCCGGACGGCTCCGTCGGCTGCGCGATCGGCGACGTCCAGGGGCATGACGTCGAGGCCGCCGCCTACATGGGCCAGGTGCGGACCTGCCTGCGCGCCGTCGCCGTCGCCACCACGGAACCGGCCGAGGTGCTCGCGCGCACCAACGACCTGCTGATCTCCATGGGGTCCGGGCTCTTCGTGACGTGCTCCTTCCTCCGCTTCGACCCCGCGACCGGCGAACTGACCGACGCACGGGCCGGGCACGTCCCGGCGGTGTGGGCCACGACCGACGGCCGCTGCGAGGTCGTCCTCGACGACGGAGGGCTGCCGCTGGGCATCCTCGACGGCGAGAAGTACCCGTCGACCCGGCGCGTCCTCACCGGTACCGGCGCGTTCGTGCTGGTCACCGACGGCGTGGTGGAGGGTCCCGGGCACCCGATCGACGAGGGGCTGCAACGTGTCGCGGAGCTGGTCGGCGGCGACTGCGCCGCGGATCCCGACGAGCTGGCCGCCCGGGTGATCGCCGTGGCCGACTTGACCGGCCACAGCGACGACGCCGCTGTCCTGGTCCTGCGGCACGGCGGTCCGGAGGAGGCGGCCCCATGACCACGGCCGGCGAGCACCGCGAAGGGCCCCGGCGCCACGGCGCCACGGTCCTGTGGATCCTTGTCCTGGTCGCCGCCTACTACGGTGCGGCCCGCATCGGCCTGGAACAGCAGCTGGTCCGCGGACAGGTCACCCCGATGTGGCCGCCGACCGGCATCGCCCTGGTGGGCCTGCTGCTCGGGGGCATCCGGCTGTGGCCGGGGATCGCCATCGGCGCCTTCCTGGTCAACGTGGCGATCGGGCCGTCGATCCTCCCGGTGCTGGGGATCGCCGCCGGCAACACCATCGCGCCCGTCTGCGCCTGCCTGCTGCTGCGGAAAGTGGGGTTCCGCATCGAACTCGACCGGCTGCAGGACGCGCTCGCCCTGGTCTTCCTCGGGGCACTCGGCGGCATGCTGATCAGCGCGACGATCGGCAGCGGCGTGCTGGTGGCATCCGGCGCCGTGCCCGCGAGCAACTTCTGGCCCACCTGGTCGGTGTGGTGGACGGGCGACGCGATGGGGGTGCTGGTGATCGCGCCGCTGCTGCTGGTCCTGCGCACCGGCCGGCTGCCGCGCGGGGTCCGGGCGTACCGCTGGGTGGAGGCGCTGGCCCTGCTGGCCGGCACCGTGTTCGTCACGGAGGTGGCCACCCGCAGCACCCACGGGCTGCTCTTCCTCGTCTTCCCGCTGCTGATCTGGGCGGCCTTCCGCTTCCAGCTGGCCGGCGCCGCGCCCTGCGCCCTGATCACCTCGCTCATCGCGATCGGCGCCGCCGCGTCCGGCTCCGGCCCGTTCGCCGGGCACGACCTGTTCGCCAAGATGGTCACCCTCCAGGCATTCAACGGGTCCGCCGCGCTGACCGCCCTGCTGCTGGCGGCGATCGTCACCGAACGGGAGCACACCCGCCGGGAGATCGAGCAGGTCTGCCGCAGGCTCGGCGAGGCCCTGTCCCGGCTCGCGCCCGACGAGAAGATCGAGTACTGGGCGGCGGTTCCGCCGCGGGAGCGTGGCCGCTCCGAGTAGCGGCGCGGTTCCGCGCGTGCCGCGTACCGGGGTGGCGCTACTTTGAAGAGAGGCTCCACGGGGGCCGCCACAGCGGACGGAGGTGCCGGTGGGGACTGACGTCGGCAAGGATGCCGAGGGCCTGCCACGGCTGCAGCTCGACGAGTTGCTGGACGAGCTGCAGACGCGCATCGACGCGGCGCGGGGGACGCGGGACCGGGTGCACAGCCTGCTGGAGGCGGTGCTGTCGGTCGGGCGCGAGCTGGCCCTGCCGCAGGTGCTGCAGCGGATCGTCGAGGCCGCGGTGCTGCTGGTGGACGCCCGGTACGGGGCCCTGGGCGTGATCGGTGACGACGCGCGGCTGGCGCAGTTCCTGCCGGTGGGGGTGAGTGAGCAGCAGATCGAGGCGATCGGGCCGCTGCCCTCGGGACACGGCATCCTGGGCGAGCTCATCCGTCATCCGGCGCCGCTGCGCCTGGAGGAGATCTCGCGGCACCCGGCCTCGTACGGCTTCCCGGCGAACCATCCGCCGATGCACTCGTTCCTGGGGGTGCCGATCCGGGTCCGCGACGAGGTGTTCGGCAACCTGTACCTGACCGAGAAGCGGGGCGGCGAGGAGTTCGACGGGGAGGACGAGTCGGTGCTGTCCACGCTGGCCGTGGCGGCGGGCGTGGCGATCGACAACGCCCGGCTGTACGAGGAGGCCCGGACGAGGCAGCGCTGGCTGGAGGCGAACGCCGAGATCACCAGCGGTCTGCTGTCGGACATCGCGGAGACCTCGGTGCTGGAGCTGATCGTCGAGCACGCGCGGCGCATCCTCGGCGCCGACCTGGGGGTGCTGGCGCTGCCGACCGAGGGCGGCGACGGGATCACGGTGGCGATCGCCACCGGCACCGACGCCGACGTCCACCGGGGGCTGACACTGCCGCAGGAAGGGTCCTTCACCGGGGCGGCGATGGCCGCGAACGAGCCGTTGACCAGTTGCGACATCCAACACGACCCGCGCGTGGTCGCGGGCCCGCCCCGGTTCGGCGGACTCGGCCCGGCGGTGGCGGTGCCGATGGCGACCCCGCAGGGGGTGCGCGGCGCGCTGCTGCTGGCCCGCGCCGAGGGGGAGCCGGGCTTCACGGAGACCGAGACGGCGCCGCTGATGGGCTTCGCCGGCGCGGCGGCACTGGCGATGGAACTGGCCGATCGCCGGCGGGCGGCCGAGCAGCTGGTCCTTCTGGAGGACCACGACCGGATCGCCCGCGATCTGCACGACCTGGCGATCCAGCGGCTCTTCGCGACCGGGATGACACTGCAGAGCGCGATGCGGTTCGTGGACCATCCGCAGGCGAGCGAACGGCTGCTGCGGGCGGTGGACGACCTGGACGAGACGATCAAGATCATCCGCTCGACGATCTTCGGGCTGCGCAGCCACGAGACCGGCCCCGGCCGCCAGGGGCTGCGGGTCCGCACGGTCCGTGCGCTGGAGGAGGCGGTGCCCGCCCTGGGCTTCACCCCGTCGCTGCGCATGGAGGGGCTGATCGACACCGATGTGCCCGCCCAGGTCGCGGACCACGTGGTGGCGGTGCTCGGCGAGGCCCTGTCGAACGTGGCCCGCCACGCCCGGGCCCACGCCGCGGAGATCTCCCTGGTGGTCGGCTCGGGGGCGCTGACTCTCACCGTCAGCGACGACGGTGTCGGCATCCCGGAGGGCGGGCGCCGCAGCGGCCTCGCCAATCTCGCGCAGCGCGCGGAGAGACTGGGCGGCACGCTGACCGCCGAGGCACCGGACCACGGGGGCACCCGCCTGGTCTGGCGGGTGCCCACCGACGGCGGCCGCCCGGCCTGATCAGTCCCGCTCGGCGGCCTGGCGGGCCGGCATCCGCGGAGCGCCGCCGGCGGCCGCCCCGGAGCCGAACCGGATCAGCATCTGCACCAGACCCGGGCCGCAGTCCGTGGTCCGCATCGCCGCCCGCAGATCCGGCCACTCCAGCGCCTGGTGCAGCAGCGACGCCTGGACGGTGTGCGCGGTGGCGAGCAGTACGACGTGCTCCATGGCCTGCCCCGCCCGCAGCCAGTCCGCACACGAGTCGTGCGGGGTGCACAGGACGGCTACCAGGGGCCGCCGTTCGGGATCGGCGCACGGAGTCGTCACGGCGCCGGAGTCCTCGTGGATCCGGCCCCCGGAACCGACGGCGCGGCCTGTGCCGGCGGCGGGACCGCGCTGCTCCGCCTCGGCGGTGAGCCGCAGCAGGCGCAGCGCCTCCTCGGTGCGCGGCAGGGCCAGCGAGGCGCCCTCCGAGTGCGCGGCGTCGATCAGCTCCAGCACGACCGCCCCGGTCGGGCAGTGCGCGAAGAACGTCGTACGACAGCTGTGCCGGCGCCAGATCGCGTCGTACAGGTCCCGGAACGGGCGGTTGCCGACAAGGCGCGGGCCGGACGGCCGTACGGTGGCGAGCAGGTCGGGGTCGGCGGGGACGGGCAGCAGGCGTACGACCGGCTCCCAGCCGAAGTGGGCCAGCGCGACCCGCAGGTTGAACACCGCCGCGCCGACCGAGACGTGCAGGGCACGGGCGGCCGCGTCCGACTCGGGCACGCCGCCCGGCTCGGGGACCGCGCGCACCTGGAAGGTGCCGGTGTCGGGATCCAGGCGGTACCGCCAGGGCCGGCTGCCGCGGAACGAGGGCGCCGCGACCGCGGCGGAGATGAGCTTCTCCAGCGTCGCCCCGTTGAGTGTGGTGGGATTCATGGCGCGCTCCCTCCAGCCGACGTACGGTCTCACCTTGCACGCCCCGCCGCCCGGGCGGGAGGGCCGACCGGCCCCGCCGCGGGGGGCCGCCGGGGCACGACGTCAGGGGCCGGATCCCGGCGCGGCGCCTCCGGGCTGGTGCTGGGTGGCGAGCACGGCGGCCTGGATGCGGCGTTCCACGCCGAGCTTTCCCAGCATCCGGGAGATGTGGTTCTTGACCGTCTTCTCCGACAGGAACAGCCGCTTGCCGATCTGGCGGTTGGTCAGCCCCTCGCCGATGAGCTCCAGGATCTCCCGCTCGCGCGGGGTGAGCCCGGCCAGCGCCTCGTCCTGCGGTTCGGGCGGCTGCTCGTGCTCGCGCAGGCTGTTCATCAGGCGGGCGGTGGTGGCGGGGTCGAGCATCGACTGGCCGGAGGCCACGGTGCGGACGGCGGAGACCAGGTCGGAGCCCTTGATCTGCTTCAGTACGTAGCCGGCGGCGCCGGCCATGATCGCGTCGAGCAGGGCGTCGTCGTCGTCGAAGGAGGTCAGCATCAGGCAGGCCAGTCCCGGCATGCGCGAGCGCAGTTCGCGGCAGACACCGATCCCGTCGCCGTCCGGCAGGCGCACGTCGAGGATCGCCACGTCCGGCCGCAGGGCCGGTGCCCGCGCGAGGGCGTGGTCGACCGTGCCGGCTTCGCCCGCCACCTCGATGTCCGGTTCCGCGTCGAGCAGATCGTGCAGCCCGCGCCGCACCACCTCGTGGTCGTCGACCAGGAACACCCTGATCGGCGTCTGCGCGGTGAACTCCCGTGCCTCGCTCATCCCGGCCCCTCGCCCTCCGCTGTCGCCGGCACCGCCGGATCCCCCGATCATCGCCCGGGCGGCCCCCCGGCGACAGGGCCGAACGGACCACCCGCAGGTCAGTGCGCCGTGCCGCTGCCCTGCGGACCGTAGAGGTCGAGCAGCCGGGCGCGGGCGCCCTGCAGCCGGTGCGAGACGATCTGCGCGATGCGCCCGGCGACCGCGCGCCCGAAGACCGCGTCGGCCTCGCACAGCGCACGTACCACCGTCGCGTCGAACTCGTCCGCCCGCACCGGGCTCTGCGTCCGCGCGCCCAGGTGCCAGGAGTAGGGCGGGAAGAGCCAGGAGCAGCCGAGCAGGTCGCCCGGGCCGAGGGTCTCGACCACGGCGGGCTGCCGGCCGGGAACGTGCAGGTCGAGCGCGACCGAGCCGGATCGGATGATCCAGAACCGGTCGGCCCTGTGTCCCTCCTCGAAGATCCGGGCCCGGGCCGGGAAGGACACGTCGCGCGCGAGTTCCAGCAGGCGCCCGCGGGTCTCCGGGGGCAGCGCGTCGAGCAGGCCCGTCGTGGTGGTGGTCATCGCCGTCCTCCCTCTCGTCCGGTACGCCCCTGGCTCCAGGGTCCGTCAGGACGCGGGACCGCGAGGAGGGGCCGACCGGCCCCCATGGCGGGCCGTCGGGGGCACCGCGCCGATCTGCTCGCCGCGGACCTCCCCGGCGGGGAGGATGAGCCCATGCCGTCAGCCGTGTCCACGCCCTCCGGGCCACCGAAGAGGTCCACCACGAAGCGGGGGTGGCGCGGGCTGCTGCCGGGCCTGGCCACCCTCACCGGCTACCGCAGGACGTGGCTGCGCGGCGACCTGCTCGCCGGCATCACGGTGGCGGCGTACCTCGTACCGCAGGTCATGGCCTATGCGGAGCTGGCGGGGCTGCCCCCGGTCGCCGGGCTGTGGGCCGTCCTCGCCCCGCTCGCGCTGTACGCCCTGCTGGGATCGTCCCGGCAGCTGTCGGTCGGCCCCGAGTCCACGACCGCGCTGATGACGGCGACCGCGGTCGCGCCGCTGGCGTCGGGCGACCCCGGCCGCTACGCCGTGCTCGCGGCGGCGCTCGCCGTCGTGGTGGGCCTGCTGGCCGTGGTGGCGTGGGCGGTACGGGCGGGCTTCGTCGCCGATCTGCTGTCCCGGCCCGTACTCGTCGGCTATCTGGCCGGAGTGGCGTTCATCATGATCATCGACCAGCTGCCCAAACTGACCGGAGTGCCGGTCACAGGCGACGCGTTCTTCCCCCAGCTGGTCTCCTTCGTACGGAACCTGCCGCAGGCCCAGGTGGGGACGGTGGTCTTCGCCGCCGCGGCGCTGCTCTTCCTCTTCCTGGTCCAGCGATACGTCCCCCGGGCGCCGGGGCCGCTCCTCGCGGTGGTGATCGGCACGGTCGTCGTCGGCGTGTTCGGGCTGGAGGAGCACGGCATCGCGGTCATCGGCCAGGTCCCCGCCGGCCTGCCCAGTCCGGAGCTGCCCACCCCGGGCGACCTGGCCCGTCTGCTGCTGCCCGCCGTGGGGGTGCTGCTGGTGGGGTACACCGACTTCGTCCTCACCGCGCGGGCCTTCGCCGGCCCGGACGCCGACCGCCTCGACAACAACCAGGAACTGCTCGCCCTGGGCGCCGCCAACCTGGGAGCGGGCGCCCTGCACGGCTTCCCGGTCAGCAGCAGCGCGAGCCGCACCGCGCTCGGCGTATCGGCGGGCAGCCGCACTCAGCTCTACTCGCTGGTCACGCTGGTCGCGGTGGTCTGCGTCCTGCTGTTCCTGAACCCGGTGCTGTCCGCGATGCCCTCCACCGTCCTCGGCGCCATCGTGGTCTTCGCCGCCTGCCGGCTGATCGACCTCGCAGGATTCCGCCGCCTGGCCGCGTTCCGCCGCCGCGAACTGCTGCTGGCCCTCGCGTGTCTGGTGGGCGTGCTCGCCCTCGACATCCTGTACGGCGTCATGGTCGCCGTCGCCCTGTCGGTCGCGGAGATGCTGGTCCGCGTGGCCCGCCCGCACGACGCCGTCGAGGGTCTGGTGCCGGGCCTCGCCGGCATGCACGACGTGGACGACTACCCCGAGGCCCGCACGATCCCCGGACTGCTCGTCTACCGCTACGACTCGCCACTGTTCTTCGCCAACGCCGAGGACTTCCGGCGCCGCGCCCTCGCCTCCGTCGACCGGCAGCACGACAAGGTGCGGTGGTTCGTCCTCAACACCGAGGCCAACGTCGAGGTCGACATCACCGCCCTGGACGCCCTGGACGCCCTGCGCCGCGAACTGGCCGAGCGCGGCATCGTCCTCGCGCTCGCCCGCGTCAAGCAGGACCTGCTGGACGACCTGGACGCGTACGGGCTGACCGGGACGGTGGGCCGGGAACGCATCTTCCCCACCCTGCCGACTGCGGTCGAGGCCTACCGCGCCTGGGCGGAACGCGGTGACGGAGCGGACGGCGACGCCGGAAGCGGCGGGAGCGGGGACGGGGCGCACTGAGGGCGGCGAAGCACGGAACGGCCCCGGGCGGGGAAGTCTGTGGGCAGGCCGCCCGAGCACCTCGCCGGCGCGGCTGCCGAGGGGGGAGCGCACATGACCAAGGGGAAACAGCGCGCCGACGCGAAGAGCCCGGACTCCCTGGCGCCCGGGGAGGTGTCGGATTCCGAACGGCTGCTGTTCGGCGGCCCGTTGCGGTATGACATGGGCTGGAACAAGCACGACGGCTCCTTCCTGGAGCTGGGCCTGCGCTCGATGATCCGGCGGCTGCCGCAGCTGATCGCGACCACCGTGCGCCTGGCCCACCGGGCCGATCCGCGGGCCCTGCGCGTCGTGGTGTGCGCCGAGGTCGGCCGAGGGGTCGTCCAGGCGGTGGGGCTCGTCGCCGTCAACAGGGTGCTCGAGCGGCTGCTCGCGCCCGGCGACACCACCGAGCGGCTCACGGGCGCCGCCCCGGCGCTGGCGTTCGTGGCCCTCGCCGCGCTGGCCGGGGCGCTGCTGCGCTCGGCCTCCACGGCCGGTACCGGAAGGCTGGAGCCGACCGTGGAGCGCGCCGCCACCGAGATGTACCTGGAACGGGTCGCCCGCGTGGAGCTCGCGGCCGTGGAGGACGACGAGTTCCACAAGCTGCTGGATTCGGCCTCCTGGGGGGCCGCGTCCGCCCGGCGAATGATCAACTACTGCACGTCGGTGGTCAACGCGCTGATCTCGCTGGTCGCGGCGGCCGGTGTGCTGACCGCGCTGCACCCCGCGCTGCTCCCGCTGCTCGCCGTGATGACGCTGCCCAGCGCCTGGAGCGCGCTCACCATCGCCCGCCGCCGCTACGTCTCCTTCCACAACTGGGTGCAGCACGCCCGCGCGGGCCAGCTGCTGGGCCGTCTGCTGATCGAGGTGCACGCGGCGCCCGAGGTGCGCGTCCACAACCTCGGGCCGTTCCTGCTGGGGCACTTCAGGGCCATGGCGGAGAACGGCGAGCGGGAGCAGACCCGGCTCGCGCGGCTCGCCGCGCGCACCGGACTGATCGCCTCGGCGTGGACCGGGCTCGCGACCGCCTCCACGTACGGCGTGCTGGGCGCGCTGATGTGGAGCGGCGCGATGGCGCTGTCCGTGGCGGGCACGGCCGTGATCGCCATCCGCACCGGCTCCGCCGCCCTGGACCGGCTCGTCGTCCAACTCGGCGACCTCCACGAGGAGGCGCTGTTCGTCGCCGACCTGGAGCGCCTGTGCGCCGAGGCGGAACGCCGGGTCATCCCGCAGGGCGGCCGTCGACTGCCGGAACAGGTCGAGGCGATCCACTTCGAGAAGGTCAGCTTCAGCTATCCGGCCTCCCCCGTCGAGTCCGGCGCCGGGGTCGTGAAGGCACCCGCCCTCTGCGAGGTCGACGTCACCATTCCCATCGGCCGGGTCGTCGCCCTCGTCGGCCGCAACGGCAGCGGCAAGACCACCCTGGCCAAGCTGCTGTGCGGGCTGTACGCCCCGGACTCCGGGCGCATCCGCTGGGACGACGTGGACGCCGCCCACGCCGACCCCCGCCAGATCACCGACCGGATCGCCCTGGTCTCGCAGGACGCGTACCGCTGGCCGTTCACGGCGCGGGTCAACGTCGGGATCGGCCGCCCCGACGCCTTCCTCTCCGACGAGCGGCTCGACGCCGCAGCCCGCTACTCCGGCGCCGACGAGGTCGTCGCGGGCCTGCCGCGCGGCTGGGACACCCTGCTGGGCCGCGGCTACAAGGGCGGCCACGAGATATCCGGCGGACAGTGGCAGCGGCTGCAGTTGAGCCGCGCCCAGTACCGCGACGCCCGGATCCTCATCGTCGACGAGCCGACCAGCGCCCTGGACGCCCAGGCCGAGCAGCGGGTCTTCGACCTGATCCGGGAGCTCGCCGCCGACGGCCAGACGGTCGTCCTGATCACGCACCGGCTGCACAGCGTCCGGCACGCCGACGAGATCTACGTCCTGGACCGGGGCCGCGTCGTCGAGCACGGCGCCTTCACCGACCTGATGCGCCCGGGGGCCGGCACGGGGGCCTTCCGCGAGATGTACCTGATCCAGTCGCGTCAGTACCAGCATCCCGAGGGCACCTGAGGGACCTGAGGGCATCGCGGGCCCCGCTACGCCAGCAGCCGGTGCCGTTCCGCCCATTTGGTGACGGCCGCCGCGATGGCCTCGGGCTGGTCCTCCGGCGCGTGGTGGCCGGCGGGTCCGCAGTGCTCGGTCTCCAGGGCCGCGATGCGGTCGGCGCACCAGGCCGCCGTCCCGTCCCCGATCATCAGCGTCGGGGACGAGTCGAAGGTCAGCAGCAGCTTGGGCACGTCCGGGCTGTCCGCCAGCCAGGCGTCGTACCGCTCGATGCGCGCGACCACGTCCGCCGGTTCGCCCTCCAGCGGCATCGCGCGCGGCCACTCCAGCAGCGGCCGGCGGCTCTCGGGGGTGGGGTAGGGGCGGCGGTAGACGTCGTGGTCCTCCGGGCTGATCCCGGAGAGCACGGTCGGGCCGAAGCCCTGCTCGATGAAGGCGTTCTCCTCCAGGACGAGGCGTTCGCCGACTCCGGGCGTACGGAAGGCGGTGAAGCGGTCGCGTGCGGCGGCGGGGAAGTCGTCCCAGGTCATCGGCCGGACGATGGTCTCCAGGAAGACCAGGCCGCGGGTCCGCCCGGGACGGCGGGCGGCCCGGTCGAAGGCGAGGGCGCCGCCCCAGTCGTGGCCCACCAGCACGGTCTCTCCGTCCAGCCCGAGCGCGTCGAACCAGGCGTCGAGGTAACGGGCGTGGTCGTCGAACCGGTAGGGCAGGTCCGGCTTGCCCGAGCGGCCCATGCCGATCAGGTCGGGTGCCAGGCAGCGGGCGTCCCCGCCGATCCGGGGCAGCACGTGCCGCCACAGGTGGGAGGAGGTGGGATTGCCGTGCAGGAAGACGACGGGGGTGCCGTCGCGGCTCCCGGTCTCCTCGTAGTACATGGTCGAGTCGAGCACGTCGATCACGGGCATGGCGCGCCCTTCCATATCGTTGGTGACACTAACGTTTGCGGCACTAACGAAATTAGGTCGTTAGGGCCACTAACGCAAGGGGGTAGGATCGCCGTCGTGAACACGAGGGACACGGGTGACGGGCCGGCGGAGGGCCCCGCCCCGCTGCGGGAACTGCCCAGCAGACTGCTGTCGCTGACCGCGCTGACCGCCGACCGCCTGGTGAACGAGGGGCTGGCCGGCCTGGACGCCCGCAAGTGGCACTACGCGGCCCTCGCCACATTGCGCGAGTCCGGACCGGCGAGCCAGGCCGCGCTGAGCCGTCGCACCGGCATCTACCGCAGCGACCTCGTCGCGGTCATCAACGAACTGGCCGGGCGCGGGCTCGTGGAGCGGGCGCCCGACCCCGACGACCGCCGCCGCAACGTCATCACCATGACCGCGCGGGGCCGCGCGCACCTGCGCCGGCTCGACGCGCTGCTCGCGCAGGTGCAGGACGAACTCCTGGCACCGCTCAGCGGGCCCGAGCGCGAGCAACTGACCGGGCTGCTGGCCCGGCTGCTCGACCATCACCACGCCCGTCAGGCGATGGACTGAGGGCCGGCCGCCGCGGCACTACCAGCTGTACTGGGTCACCGGCGGCTCGCAGAGCTCGAAGACGAGCTCGTTCGCGTCGGCCTCCGGCGTACGTGCCACCCGGACGCGTGCGCCGCTGCGCACCTGCATCGGTGACGCGCCGACAATCCGGCCGCGCACCGAGAATCCCTCGGTGAGATCGACCAGGGACATGTCCCGCATGGAGCGGACGATCACCCCCGTGCCGTCGCTGCGCACCTCGTCGAGGTCCGTGGAGGCACAGGTGGGACAGAGGAGGCGCTGGAAGGCGGTGTTGCCGCACCAACGGCAGCGCTGGACCAGCAGCCCGCCGTCAACCGATTCGTCGTGCGCGTCGAGAGTCCGGTCATTCATGGCGCACACCATATGGCACTCAGTGCACTTTGGGAAGGCACTGAGTGCCTTACGCGGACGGGCTCTCCTCGGCCAGGCCCGCCTCGATCTCCCGGACCACCCGCCACATGGGCGTCCGCCGTTTGGTGATCACGATCACCACGTCGTCCTCCGCCTCCGGTGAGCCCTGCCGCGCGGCGCCCTCCCCGTTCCAGGCGGTGCGTACATACTCCAGAGCGTGGTCCACGGCCGCGCCGGCGTCGCCCTCCGCGCCGGAACGGAGCCAGGAGCGCAGGCCGTTGTTGTGCGCGGCGACCACGGCGGCCGCGATCACGTCGGCCCGGAGCTTGCCGTCGGGGCGGTCGGCGTAGCGGCCGCCGAGGTACTCGGCGAGCGCGCGCTCGTAGCGCCAGACGACCGAGAGTTCGTACGCCCGCAGCCCGGGCACCTGCTTGGTGAGGCGGTAGCGCTGCACGGAGAAGGTGGGGTTCTCGGCGTACATGTTCAGCACCAGGCGCGCCGCGTCGCAGACCCGGGTCACCGGGTCGTCCGTGTCGGCGCTGGCCTCCAGGAACCGGGTCATGTCGGCGAGGGCGCGCTCATGGTCGGGGAAGACCACGTCTTCCTTGGAGGGGAAGTAGCGGAAGAACGACCGGCGGCCGACGCCCGCGAGGGTGACGATGTCGTCGATCGTGGTCGCCTCGTAGCCGCGTTCCAGGAAGAGCTGGAAGGCCGCGGCGACGAGCGCGTCCCGCATCGGGGGCTTCGTGGTCATGGAGGCGAACCTAACACCGGGGGCCGATCGATCGATGGCACTGAGTGTGCATAATTGAGGGTACTCGATGCCATGAATGCCTGACGCGGACTGGAGTAACGGACGTGAGTGACAATTTCGACCTCTTCCGGACGTCGGAGGAGCACGACATGCTCCGGGACGCGGTGCGTTCGCTGGCCGAGGCGAAGATCGCGCCGTTCGCCGCGGAGGTGGACGAGCTGGGACGGTTCCCGCAGGAGGCGCGGGAGGCGCTGGAGGCGAACGACCTGCACGCGGTGCACGTGCCGGAGGCGTTCGGGGGCGCGGGTGCGGACGCGCTCTCCACGGTGATCGTGATCGAGGAGGTGGCGCGGGTGTGCGCCTCGTCCTCGCTGATCCCGGCGGTGAACAAGCTGGGGTCGCTGCCGGTGCAGCTGTCGGGCTCGCAGGAGCTGCAGGCGAAGTACCTGGGCGCGCTGGCGCGCGGTGAGGGGATGTTCTCCTACTGCCTGTCGGAGCCGGAGGCCGGCTCGGACGCGGCGGGGATGAAGACCCGTGCGGTGCGCGACGGCGACGAGTGGGTGCTCAACGGCGTCAAGCGCTGGATCACCAACGCGGGGGTGTCGGAGTTCTACACCGTCATGGCCGTGACCGACCCGGACAAGCGCTCCAAGGGCATATCGGCCTTCGTGGTGGAGAAGGGCGACGAGGGCGTGTCCTTCGGTGCGCCGGAGAAGAAGCTGGGCATCAAGGGGTCGCCGACGCGCGAGGTGTACTTCGACAACGTGCGGATCCCCGCGGACCGCATGATCGGCGCGGAGGGCACGGGCTTCGCCACGGCGATGCGCACCCTGGACCACACGCGGGTGACGATCGCCGCCCAGGCGATCGGCATCGCGCAGGGCGCGCTGGACTACGCCAAGGGCTACGTCAAGGAGCGCAAGCAGTTCGGCAAGGCGATCGCCGAGTTCCAGGGCATTCAGTTCATGCTGGCGGACATGGCGATGAAGCTGGAGGCGGCGCGGCAGCTGACCTACGCGGCGGCGGCGAAGTCGGAGCGCAGTCAGGCCGCCGGCCGGGAGGAAGGCCTGACGTTCTTCGGTGCGGCGGCCAAGTGCTACGCGTCGGACGCGGCGATGGAGATCACCACGGACGCGGTGCAGTTGCTCGGTGGTTACGGGTACACGCGGGACTACCCGGTGGAGCGGATGATGCGCGACGCCAAGATCACCCAGATCTACGAGGGCACCAACCAGGTCCAGCGCATCGTCATGGCCCGCAACCTGCCGTAATCAGCAAACCGAGAGTGTGGAGGGACATCAAGTGAGCTTGAGGATCGTTGTCGCAGTGAAGTATGTGCCCGATGCCACGGGTGATCGTCACTTCGCGGGGGATCTGACCACGGATCGGGATGCGGT